>JAAYVI010000121.1 GCA_012517235.1 Elusimicrobiota bacterium
ATTTTTTAAAAGTTTTTTTAATAAAAGCATATTGTTATTTTATAAAACTTAGAGAATTATTATAAATCTTTTCGGCGCTTTCTTTGAAAGCAAAACCGCAATAAGACGAAATCTCGTAAGATATTTCCGGGATATTGGAAGGGCTATTTCTTTTTCCTCTCAAACTCTGAGGAGGAAGATACGGGCAGTCGGTTTCGTAAACTATATTATCGGGACCCGCTTTTTTTACTATTTCCCTTAATTCTTTGTTCTTCGGATATGTAAAAGTCCCGTTAATTCCCAAATAAAGATTCAAATCCAAAGCGCGCTTGGCGTCATCGTCTCCACCGGAAAAAGAATGCAGTATCCCTCTTTTTTTATTTGTACTATTATAATTCCACTCTTTTTTCAAAAAATCAAGCAGATCGGCATAAGCATTATCTGCCGCGTTTTTTCCGTTTCTGCAATGGAAAACGCAAGGCATAGGCAATCTTTCGGAAATTTTAATCTGATTTCTTAAAAGATTAAATTGTTTTTCCTTATTATCGTTTACCCAATAATAATCCAATCCTATCTCTCCCAAAAAAACGCTTTTGTTACCTTTAAGTTTTTCTTCGAGTTTTATCAAATCTTGATTTGAGTATTCTCCGGCATATTCTGGATGTATGCCGTATGCGAAATAAAAGTTTTCTTTATAATTTAAAAAAAGAATGTCTTTATCCCAATCTTTAGGAGAACATAGAATTTCAAAAAAAACATTTACATTTAAATTGACTGCCGAAGAAATACTCTCCGCTCTATCCGAATCAAAAGCTTTATCGGAAAGGTGAGCGTGAGTATCGGCATAATTCATAATAATATTTTATTTTTTTTCTTTGGCTTGCCAGCTCAAATAACTGTGCATGAAAGGATCCAGATCTCCGTCCATAACATCCTGTATCTGAGACGTTTCATAATCGGTACGAAGATCTTTTACCAATTGATAAGGCATAAAAACATAAGAACGTATCTGATGCCCCCATCCTATGTCGCCTTTCTCGTCATAATGCTTTTCCATCGCCGAACGCTTCTTATCCATCTCTATTTCGTAGAGTTTTGCTTTAAGAAGCTTCATGGCATTTTCTCTGTTCTGATGTTGAGATCTTTCGGTTTGACATTGAACCACTATCCCCGTCGGCATATGCGTTATTCTAACGGCCGTTTCCACCTTATTTACGTTTTGCCCCCCGTGTCCGCCGGCTCTATACGTATCCAATTGTATGTCTTTATCTTCTATTTTTATTTCTATATCTTCGTCTATGTCGGCCAATACGTCCACCGATGCGAAAGAAGTATGCCGCCTTTTATTTGCGTCAAAAGGAGAAATCCTTACAAGACGATGAACGCCTATCTCGCTTTTAAGATATCCGTAAGCGTATTTCCCCCTTACAAAAGCGGTTACGCTCTTTATTCCTGCTTCTTCTCCGGAAAGAATGTCGGTTATGGAAAAATCAAAACCTTTTCTCTGCGCCCAGCGCTGATACATCCTTAAAAGCATTTGAGCCCAATCGCAAGCTTCCGTCCCGCCGGCGCCGGAATGTATGCTTAAAATGGCATCGTCTTTATCCAAAGGATTGGAAAGTTTAAGTTCAAAATCCAAAGCGGAAAGAGAGGATTGAAGTTTTTTTAATCCCTCGTATACCACAAGCATTTCGGCCGAATCGTTCATTTCCTTAACCAAATCGAAATGCACCTTAAAATCTTCCATTTCTTTTTTTGCTTTTTCAAGTTCCGAAATATTTTTCTTTATCTCGTTTATTTCCTTCACAAGTTTTCCGGCCGAGCGCTGATCGTTCCAAAATCCGTCTTTTTGAGTTTCTTTCTCCAAAAACTCCAATTTTTTCTGTTTTTCTTCGGGTTTAAATATGGATAAAATTTCCAAATAAAATTTTTCCAAATATTCGATTTTATTGGCTATATCTTTAAGTTCTATGTTTTCGGCCATAGATTAATTTTAGCATTTATTGAATAAGCGGATATAATAGGGATTAAAAATAACGCCAAGCTCCGAAAATAAAATGCAGTATCGCAAATAGAAAAGCCAATAAAGCGAATGCCTTGTGTTTTTTTATTCCGAAACGGCGCATATTAAAGCCTAAAAAAACGGCCGCCGTCATAAAAATACCGGCGGCCAATCCGAACCATACGAATAAAGGCCTATCGTAAAAAAAACTCATTTATTTGTTTTTTCCTTTTTATTTTGATTAACAATCTCTTTTTTGGAGTTTTTCTCTTCTTGCTTGCTTTCTTTGATGGTAGAATTATCCGTAACCAACACACCTACTTTGGGCATTTTTTCTAAAATCTTACCGCCTTTATGTATTCCTTGAGGGGCTTTTTCTTTTATATCCTTCGTAAGGTCATTGCCGGCTTGATGCATTTTCATATGAGAACCTGTTTTCCAATATTTAGATTTGCTAACATCGTAAACTATTCCGTCCACCGCCACATACACGGGATTTCCGTTTTTACCGTCGTATTTTTTTAATTCTTCGGCGGTAAATTTTTTATTTTTCCAAGATTCGTCCTTTTTATTTTCGGTTTTATTTTCCGCAAATAAAGCCAAAGACAAGAATAAAGGAATTATCGCCATCATTATATTTTTTTTCATTTTTCCTCCTTATTATTTTAACGCTTCGACTATCGCTTCCCCGTAAGTTTTTGCGGCGGCCGGTCCGTTTGCCGTTATTATTTTACCGTCTATTTCCAAATCAGAAGCGGTATAAACGGCTCCGCCTTTTGTCAATTCTTGAGCTCCGTCTGGCCAAACCGTAGCTCTTTTACCTTTCAAAAGTCCCGCATGAGCCAAAATTACCGGAGAAATACATATCGCAGCTATGGGTTTCCCCAAATTATAAAAGTCCGTGAAAATTTTATGAACTTTCGGTTTATCCAAATGATCCAAAGCACCCGGTCCGCCGACCAAAGCGAGGCAATCATAGTCGTTTGAATTTATTTCGTCTAAGGTTTTATCCACTTGGGCGGTTATTTTGATTTTTCCTCTTGCCAAGCCTTTGGAAGTAGAAACAGTATCTACTTTTATCCCGGCTTTTTCCAAAATTCTTTTAGGTTCGGCATATTCTTCGTCTCTAAAACCCTGAAAAGCTATAAATAAAGCGACTTTTTTCATTTCCCCTCCGATAAAAATTATATAAATTTTTAAAAACTATATTTCTTTTATTCCTATTTGTTTTAAATACTTATAAGTTGAATCGTAGAATTCAGGCTTTCTTGTAGAATCTTTTTTTTCTCCATTTGGTACAAAAATAATCATGCCCTGACGGGCCCTAGTTAAAATAACTCTATAAGCATTTTTTTGATAATTCCTACTACTTTCATTATTAATATGAAACCATTTATTACCTTTAAAAGACCAGTTTTCCCAACCTGATTCAGTATAGCGAAAATCAGCATCCCAAGCGACGCAAGTCCAATCCAATTCTAAACCTTGGACATGAAATTCAGTAGCTACATCTTCAAGGTAGTAAGATGACCTTACATCATTTTTATCAGAAAGGAACCAATTTATGGGATTTATAGTAGACTTAACATTAATAGCATATGGTTTTAATCTTTCAGCTTGTGAGGAAACGATTACACCATAACGCTCCATTCCGCTAGCTTTAGATTTAAGCCAATTCTTAGCTTTTTGGAAATCGCGAGTAATAACAATAGGATATTTACTAACTATTGATTTTAGTATATTTCTTGCTGGCTCAATATTTATGTCTAAAATATTTTTTATTAACTCAGAAACCTGTTCCGAACGAAATGAACGAAGAGATACAGAAAGATGTAATTCATCCTCATATTTAACTTTTATTAATTCTTTTTCTATCTTGTTAATGAAATAATTGGCACGATATTCACTGTCATTAAGGTTCGGAGAGAGATATATTTCCCAGTTTTTAAATCTTCGTAAAATTGAATCTATCCATTCTCCTATTCCTGCCTCACCTGTATTTATCTCTTGCCCACCACCTACAAGACAAACTATAACAGCCCAATCTTTATGTCTATCCATACATGAGACTAAAAACTCTGGTTCTGACTGATTAAAATTTGGATTATTTTTCTTACGTTTCATAAATAAGAAAGTTTGTTTATTATCCCAAGCTCTTTGAGCTTCATCAAAAACTGCAACATGTTCTTTTGGTGCCGAGGTATCTATTAAGCAATCATCCCTGAAATTATGAACATTTTGTATGAACATTTTAACTTCACTAAAAATTTCTCCCTTCCTTATCTTGTTACCTCTGGATTTTTCATATATAACTTTATCACGAACAAGAGCCTCTCTTAAAACAGATACTAAAGGACCATTTCCAGAAAGAAAAACACTATATAACTCATCATTTTTGTTTATATGATTTGTTGCTATGTTAAGCCCAACTAAAGTTTTACCAGATCCAGGCACTCCTGTAACAAAACATATACTTTTTTTTCTATTTAACTTAGAATATTCTATTATCTCTGAAATAACACTTGATGTTTTTGATAAATTTATAGCCCCTGCATCGTTTCTAGAAATCTCCGTCACATTATGTCCACGATATAAAGATACTGCCGCTTCTACTATATTAGGCGAAGGTGAATATCTACCATTTTCCCAATTTTCTATTGATATATCATCATAATCAACCAAATCAACTATTTTATTAATAACTTCTATAATTTGTTCAGGACTACATTTTATGGGTTTTAAAATATTTTTATGATTAATTAAAAAAGCAATATTTATTTTTTGTAATTCAGATTTTGTTGCGACAAGAATTGGAACAATACATTTATTATGACTAGTTTCATGAAAATTTGAAAGATCCAAAGCATAACCTAATACTTGTTCAATATTATTAGGTGAAAACTCTATATTTCCCAACTTAAATTCTATAAGAAAAATAGCATTTTTAATAATTAGCAAAGAATCTACTCTGCGACCCATACGTGGTATAGAGTATTCAAAGTATATTTTTCCGTTTTCTCTTTTTAAATTTTTTTTAAGAATTTCTATTTGTGCTTCCCAAGCTCTATATTGTCCTTCCACTACAGGAAAACCAGATTTTATACTACCCTCGGTTAAAAAACCTATAATACTATCTACATCAGTTAAACAGAAATCATTAATAGATGATGAATAAAATTCTCGTTTCATTATTCTTGAAAGTAGAATATTATTTAGTAATGTTAAATAATATTTTTAGTACCTTTTAATACTAAATTATATATAAATAAAAATAAAACTTAAAATTTTGTAAAATTAGATTTATAAGCCGACGTAGCTCAGCGGTAGAGCAATCGCCTTGTAAGCGATAGGTCATCGGTTCAAATCCGATCGTCGGCTTTCCGTTTTTAACTTATTATGAAAATACTTATAATAGAAGACGAGAAAAAAATAGCGGATTTCATAAAAAGAGGGCTAAGCGAAGAAAACTATGCGGCATATACGGCCTATAGCGGAGACAAAGGTCTGGATATGGCCCTTGAAAATAATTACGATCTCATAATTCTCGATTTAATGCTTCCGGGAATAGACGGCATCTCGCTATGCCGAGAACTGCGTAAAAATAATTTCAAAAATCCGATACTTATGCTAACGGCAAAAGACCGCGTGGAAGACAAAGTAAAAGGGCTCGACAGCGGAGCGAACGATTACTTGACAAAACCTTTTGCTTTCGAAGAGCTTCTCGCAAGAATAAGGGCTTTATCCAGAAAGGATAATTCCGCGCAGCCGACATTGCTAAAAAACGGAGATTTACAGATGGATCTGCTGTCTCATACGGTAACTCGCGCCGGTAAAAAAATAGATTTAACCGCAAAAGAATTTTCTTTGCTGGAATATCTTATGCGAAATGCCGGCAAAGTAGTAACCCGAACGATGATATCCGAACATGTTTGGGATATTAATTTTGATACGAATACCAATGTCATAGACGTATTTATTAATTATCTGCGTAAAAAAGTCGACGGAGAAAATAAAAAAAAGATGATACGCACAATACGCGGGAAAGGATATGTACTTGAAACCGCGGATTAATTCCGTAAGATTTAAAATAACCCTCTGGTATACTTTTACTCTTTTAATCGCTTTGTCTATTTTCGGCATTTTTTTATACGATCAGCAAAAAAATTCTCTTTCGGAGCATACGGACGAACTTTTGGCTCTTAAGGCGGAAAGTTTGGCCGACACGATAGAAACTATCTTAAAAGAAGAGACAAAAGAAA
>JAAYVI010000122.1 GCA_012517235.1 Elusimicrobiota bacterium
CCGTCGGAACCTATGTTTGAAAGGTTCAGCGAATCAAAAAACTCTTTCTTTTTCAGCACGAATTTTAAAAAGAAAGATTCGAAAGGGTACAAAATTATTATGTCGTCTTTATCTTTTGAAACCGTAACCGTTCTTTTTTTGGACTCAAAAGCTTCTTTGTAATAATTTTCGGAAGATAATTCCGAAAGTTCTTCCCCTTTTTCGCTGGCGAGATTTATTTTTAAAGCTTCCTTACCGGAAACCGCACCCATAGAAATTTCTTTTAAAAGAGGCTCCCCGTTCAGGAAAGACAATAATACGTTTTGTCTGGACTGCCAATCCATTCTCGAAAGCATATCGCCTAAAAAGTAAGCGCGGCTATCCGTTTTTTTAATTTCCGTTTCTATTTTATCTTTTATATTTTCAACAACGTTAAGATGCAATTCCGTTATGGGCGTTTCCATCGCGAATTGAAATTTTTCTATAAGGAAATAACCTAAAAAAATCATCGGCAAAATGGAAGCGAGTCCTATCCCAAATAGAAACTTATGAAACAAACGCATTTTTGGGATAAATTTATTCCGATAAAAAGGTAACTTCATATTCCGTATTTTTCCACATGCCTTGCGAAAAGATTTAACGCTTTCGCTCTGTGGCTAATTTTATTTTTAAGCTCTTGCGGCATCTGAGCATAGGTAAGTCCGTACTCCGGTATATAGAAAAGAGGGTCGTAACCGAACCCTTCTTTGCCTAATTTTTCTTCTGATATATATCCTTCCGTAGAACCTTCGAAAGAAAATAAAGTTCCGTCCGGATATGCCAAAGTTATACAGCAAACAAACCGCGCCTTTCTTTTTTCCTTTGGGACACCGCTCATTTCATTTAGCATCTTGAGGTTATTATCGTCGTACGAGCATCCTTCCCCCGCCCACCTCGCCGAGTAAACTCCCGGAGCTCCGCCTAAGAATTCAACCTCCAATCCGGTATCGTCCGCCAAAGCCGGCATTTTAAAATAACGCGCGCAGGCTAAAGCTTTTTTTTCGGAATTTTCTCTAAGCGTATCGCCGTCTTCGACGGTTTGAGGCATATCCGGTCTATCCGAAAAAGTTTCGACCTTAAATTTATTTTCAGGTAAAATAGCCGATATCTCTTTTATTTTGTTTTTATTTCCCGTAGCCAAAAAAATCTTTATCATATTTTTCTTGACAAATTTTGCCTCGTAAAATATATAATTATAATGATGCAAAATTTTGAGGCCTTTGGCAAAGAAAAAATAAATAAATTAGGCGAAGAGCTGCAAAAATTGGAAATTCATTGTCCTTTATCGCCGGTAAGCGCGGGAGCGGGCAAAGCCGTTACGGCGCCCGTTATGAAAACGGAAAAAGGAGAATTTGTTCCGATATTTACGGAAGAAAAAAATTGTCCCTATCCGAAACTGATAAATAAAAGTCTAAAATTTTTTTCTTCTTATTTTTATTCCGGAAGAAATAATCCTCTCCTTTTGAACCCCGGAGGTTCTAAGGCGGAAGAAATTCTTTTTTGCGAGATATCGGCCTTAATAGGCAAGATTCAAAGCATATCCTCAAACAAAACTTCTTCCAAGGCCATAGACGAATGCGAATTTCATTTGGCGGCATTACTGGCCGAAAAAGAAAAAAATTATGAGAATGCTTTAATTGCCATGATTAATTTGGGTTTTTACGAAGACGCTCAAGCTTTGTCCGAAAAAATTATCGGAGAAAAATCTTTGCTGTATAAAGCGAGAATAAAAAGAGGCAAAGGAGACATAAAAGGCGCTGGGGAACTTATAGCGGCGATAAAAGACGAAAATCTTAAAAGCCAAAAATACATACAATACGCGTGGCTGCTTTATTTAAGCGGTAAATTTCAAGAAGCGGAAAAAATCTTTTCCGCTTTTGAAAGTTCTCAATTTTCACAAGAGGCCTTGTACGGATGCGCCTTATGTATCTTCAAAACGGATCCGAAATCGTCGGACAAGATAAAAATAAAATTAAAAAAAGCCGCCGATATGCCGGGAGAAAACAAGATAAACGCTAACGCCGCTTTGGGAGCGATATGTTTAAGCGAAAAAAATTTTTTGGGCGCGGTAGATTTTTATTCGAAAGCTTATGCGGCAAACGGTTCCCTTCATATGCTCTCCGCCATAGGCTCCGCTCTCGCAATGAAGGGAGATCATAAGGAAGCCTACGACATAGCCTGCGCATGCGGAGCATTTAATATAAATTTTGCGGTAAAAATATTCTCTCATCTTTCTCCTTCTTTTATAAAAAATGCCTCTTATTCGGGAGAGCAAATACTGTATTCCCCAAAAAAGGAAGAATTAAAACCGGAAAATATCGTAATAGAAAGAGAGAAAGATGTTCCACCTCCTCCGCCTTCAAAAGCTTCCTTGGAGCCGGCCGATATTTCAAAAAGAATAGTAAAGACATCGGCGCCCTCAAGCACTCAAAATAAAATCGAATTTGAAAGCAATATCCCTTCGTCTTATTTTTCCGAAAGACCTTCCGGTATTTTGGATGAATCCGATAAAAAGGGCTATATTTCCAGAGCTTTTTCCCTATGCTCCAGATTGGAAGAGGAATACAATAAAAAAATATATTTTAACTTTGAAGGGCTTTCCGATATGGAAAGAGATTTGCGGCTTTTTTTTATTCAAAGAAACATCGATCCTTCTCATTTAGCCGAAAGAGTAAAAGATGCCGGAGCTTTTATTTGCTATATGCTTAAAGAAAGATATAAAGCCAAACTTATAGAACTAAAAGATTTTGACGAATGGGCATGGCCGTGCGTAATAAGTTCGGGAGAAAGAGAAATAATAACA
>JAAYVI010000123.1 GCA_012517235.1 Elusimicrobiota bacterium
AATGAGTTTGTCTTTATAAAAAATCCTTAATTTTCTATCATATTCTTTAATGAGAAAGAAAATAGCCGCTTTTTTCGCAGGTCTTATTCTGAGTTTGATTTTTTTATATCTGCTTTTTAAGAACATAAATTTTTCGGACATACTTTCTTATTATTCTAAGATGAATTATTTTTGGCTTATTCCTTTTGCCGCCGTTCTTACTCTGCAGCTTGCTTTAAGAGCGGTTAAGTGGAGAATGATGCTATCTCCTTTTGCCAAAAGCGATTTTTATTCCGTTTTTAAGCTTGAAACGGCCGGTTTGGCCGTAAATAATATTCTTCCCTTTAGAATAGGAGAGTTAGCCCGCGCTTTTATGGGGGCTAAAATGTTTAAGGTGTCTTCCGTTTCCGTATTTTCAACCATAGTTTTGGAAAGAGCCGTAGATTTTTTGGCTATGGTTTTGATTTTTGCTTTTTTCTCCCGCGCGGAAAATTTTACTTTGGGTTTTTTTAAGTCGGATTATTTTTCTTACATAGCCGTAATCGCTTTGCTTTTCTTTGTTTTTATGCTTTTTTCGGACAAAATATTTAAATCTTCTTTTTATATTAGTTTTTCCAAGAAATATCCTTCCCTGTCGGCTTTTTCAAAAAAAGTTATGGACGGACTAAAAAGTTTTGACAATCCTTTAAGAGGAATTTTGATATTGGCGGTATCGGTAGTTCAATGGCTTTGCGAAGCCTTAAATAATTATATGTTCGCTTTGGCTTTCGGTTTGGGCGCTTTTATAAATTTCAATAAAGCCGCTTTGATTCTTTGTTCTACGGCGGTAGGAGTTTCTTTGCCGTCGGCTCCGGGATATTTCGGAAATTTTGAATTTGCGGCGGTTCAGACAATGTCTTTATGGGGCGTGCAAAAAGAAGCGGCTTTGGCTTACGCTTCGGCTTTGCATTTAAGCGGGTATTTTATAATGACAGTTTTGGGAATTTATTATGTTTATTCATTGGGACATTCTTTGAGTTCCATATTTGAGTTAGGTAAAAAAGAAAAATGAAAATTTTAATGGTTATAAGCAATTTCTATCCGAAAGTTGGCGGAACGGAAAAACAATGTTTTGAGCTTTCTTGCGCGCTATCGGCCGCCGGGCATCAAGTAACCGTTTTTACAAGAAATACCGGCGGTTTGGCTTTTGAAGAAGAAATAAGCGGTTTTAAAATAAAGAGAGCGAAAGTTTTCGGACCTTTGTTTTTTGACTCTATTCTTTTTATGATAGCCGTATTTAGGGAAATAGTTTTCGGTCCCAAAGCGGACATAATACACGTTCATATGATATCGTCGTTTGCTCTGGCGGTTTTGGCGGCCGCTAAAATAAGAAAAATAAAAACCGTTTTTAGCGTATCGGGCGGAAAAGACCTGAACGAATTTACTATGTCGAAAAAAAACTTTTTCGGAAGAATAAAACTTTTTATTATTAAAAAATCAAAAATGAAAATATTGGCTAAAAATTCTCAAGTGTTTCAATGGCTAAAATCCGAAAACTTGGGAAAATGGGAAATTATACTTTTCAAAAACGGAGTGGATACTCTTAAATATAATGTGCCTTTGCTGGACGAAAAACAGAAAGCCAAAGAAAAGATAGGAGCTTTCGGATTTAATTTTTTGTTTGTCGGACGCCTTTCGTGGGAAAAAAGAATAAAGGAATTTTTGGAGGTTTTCGCGGAACTTATATCGGAAGAGCCTTCGAAAAAATTTAATTTTATAATAGTCGGCGACGGGCCGTGTAAAAAAGATCTTGAACAAGCCGTAGTATCTTTGGGGATTCAAAAAAGAGTTTTTATTTTGGGACAAAAGTACGAATTGAGAGATTTTTATTTTGCCGGAGAGGTATTTGTCCTGCCTTCAATATCGGAAGGTCTGTCTAATTCTATGCTTGAAGCGATGAGCTGCGGATTGGCTTTGGCCGCTTCGAAAAACGGAGGGGCTTCGGAAATAATAAAAAACGGAGAAAACGGCTGCCTTTTTGACCCTTTAAATAGGAAAGAAATAAAAAATTGTCTTAAACAACTTTTGTCTTGCCCGGATATAAAGGATATGGGGAAAATAAATAGAAAAATTGCGTCCGAACAATTTTCAATGACGGTAGTGGCAAAAGAGCTTTCTTTAATTTACGGAGATTAATATGTGCGGAATTTGCGGAATTTATAAATACGGATTAAACGGCGAAAAAGCTTCTTTCGAAGAAATTAAGAAAATGAACGATTTAATCGCTCATAGAGGCCCCGACGACGAGGGATTTTATTTAAAAGACAATATCGCTCTGGCCATGAGAAGGCTTTCTATAATAGACCTTTCGACAGGAAAACAGCCGATTTCAAACGAAGACGGTTCCGTATGGATTGTTTTTAACGGAGAAATTTATAATTTCGAAGAGTTGACCGCGGATCTTAAAAGCAAGGGCCATATTTTTAAGACAAAAAGCGATACGGAAGCCATAATTCATCTTTACGAAGAAAAAGGCGAAGATTTTCCGAAATACTTAAGAGGCATGTTTGCGGTTTGTATTTTTGACGAGAAGAAGAAAAAGCTTATTTTGGCCAGAGACAGATTCGGAAAAAAACCTTTGTTTTATTGTCTTAACGGCGAATTTTTAGCTTTTTCTTCCGAGCTTAATTCTCTTATTTCTTACGGAAAAATTAAAAAGGAAATAAATCCTTTGGCTTTGGACGCTTACATAGTTCTTCAGTATATTCCGAGTCCGATGACGATTTATAAAGACATAAAAAAATTAGATCCCGCTTCCGTTCTCGTATTTGAAAAAGGAAAATGCGAGATTAAAAAATATTGGTCTTTGCCTTTGGACGCCGAAGCGCCCAAAATGTCTTTGAAAGAAATAAAAGACAGAATTTACGAAATATCGTCGGAATCGGTCAAAATGAGAATGATTTCCGAAGTTCCTTTGGGAGCGTTTTTGTCGGGGGGGATAGACTCTTCCGCGGTAGTGGCTCTTATGGCCAAAAACTCCGAGCGAAAAGTTAAAACATTTTCAATAGGATTTAAAGAAGAAAAATTTTCCGAATTAAAATACGCTAAAAAAGTAGCCGAGATGTATTCTACCGATCACAGCGAATTCATAGTGGAAGCGGATATGTCTTCGGTAATGGAAGAATTGATAGTACATTACGGCGAGCCTTATGCCGATTCCAGCGCCTTGCCGAGCTATTTTGTTTCCAAAGAAACGAGAAAATCGGTTACCGTCGCCTTAAACGGAGACGGAGGCGACGAAATCTTCGGCGGATATTTGAGATATGTCGGAGCAAAAGCGGCGGAATATTTCAGAATAATGCCTTTTTGGCTTAAAAAATCCATGCTTTTGGGCCTTTCTCCTTTCGGTGAAAAAAACGCGCCTTTCAATATTTTATGGAGAGGCAGAAAATTCTTATCGGCGGCTATGAATTCGACGGCGGAACAAACATATCTTTCGACGGTTTCTTTTTTTAGAACGGAAGAAAAAAACATGCTTTTGTCGGAAAGGTTTAAATCTCTTTTGGGTTCGGATATAAATTATGCCGAAAGATATATATTTTCTCTCTTTGAGCAAGTAAAAGACAAGGATTTAATAAATAAGTTTTCTTATGTGGACTTAAATTCTTATCTTCCGCAATGTCTTATGACCAAGATGGACATAGCTTCAATGGCAAATTCTTTGGAATGCAGGTCGCCTTTTTTGGATCATAAATTGGCCGAATTTGTTTTTTCTCTTCCGGGAAATATGAAATTAAAAGGCTTAAATAAAACCAAATGGATAATGAAGGAAACTTTTAAGGATCTTTTGCCGAAAGAAATTTATTCCAGAGGCAAAATGGGTTTTGGAATTCCTCTGGGCGATTGGTTTAGGGGCGCGATGAAAAAAACTTGGGAAGAAAACTGCCTGTCGGAAAAAGCGCTTTCGAGAGGATATTTTAAAAAAGAAGAGCTGGAAAAACTTTGGTCGGATCATCAAAATTTTAAGAGGGATAACGGATACCGCCTTTGGGCTCTTCTTATGTTAGAGTTGTGGCATAAAAAATTTATGCCCGATTATAAATTATGAAAATAGTTTTGGTAAATCCCGATATTCCCTGGAACGCCGGCAATATAGGCCGCACATGCGTAGCTACGGGCAACGAGCTTGTTTTTACGGGAAAATTGGGTTTTAAGATAGAGGATAAAGAAATAAGAAGAAGCGGCTTGGATTATTGGAGACATTTGAAATATTCTGTCTATCCTTCTTTCGAAGCTTTTTTGGAAACGCTTTCTCCTCAAGAGAATTTGATATTTTTTTCTTCGAAAGGTAAAAAAGACTATTGGGACGCGCCTTATAAAAAAACGTCTTGTCTCATTTTCGGCAGCGAAACAAAAGGTCTGCCTTTGGAGTATTACGAAAAATATGCGGATTTTCTTTATAAGATACCGATGTTTTCCGAGAATATGCGTTCGTTAAATCTTTCCACATCGGCCGGAATAGCGATTTACAGAGGCATGGAAAAAATTCTTTTAGGAAGATAGATGTTTTTCCAAAAAAGAAATAATTTTAGGCAGAAATAATTCTTTATATTTCCCCAAAGCTTCTATGTGACCGTCCGGAGTTTCTACGAATTCTTTGGGCTGCGAGGCTTTTTCATAGTATTTTTTACCTTGAGAAAAAGGTACGGTATGGTCTTTCCGGGAATGTATGAAAAGCTTCGGACAATCGATTTTATCTATATATTTTTCCGGAGAGTATTTGTCGCTTATAAATATTTTGGGGTACCAGATTATCGGCCATAGATAAAAGTTATTTTTTGCGACTTCGTAGGCGACATCTTTATAAGAATAAAAACTTCCTTCTACTATCATCGCGGCCGGTTTAAAACCTTCGCATAAAAAAACCGAGGCCGCCGCTATGGCGCCTCCCAAACTTTGTCCGAAAATTATGATTTTATTTTTATCGGCTCCGGGTAAAAGAAAGGAATGCTTTATGGCGGCTATGCCGTCTTGTACCGAGTTTTTTATCGAAGCTTTGCCTTTGGAAGCGCCGAAACCTCTATAATCGAATATAAAAACATTATATCCGTAATTTGAAAATTGAACGGAATAAGGCCAATGCGCGCTTATATTTTGCGAATTGCCGTGAAAATGAACTATTGTGCCTTTTAGAGAACCTTTAGCCGGGAAAAATAATCCGGTTAGGATAGAACCGTCCTGCGACTTAAATTTGATAGTTTCGTGTTTAACGGAATAATCGGCGGGATCTAAGTAAAGTTTTTTATCGGGATGCATAAAAAGAGAACAGGAAGAAAAAATAAAAGAAAATATTAAAAAAAACTTTTTCATAAGGGAAAGAAAAATTTGCGAAAGTATATTCCCGCTTCCTTTTTGCCGGCCGTATCGGACAGAGACATTCTTAAAGAAAGATTTTTATTAAATGAAAAAGATATTTCGGCTTTATTGTCCAAAACAGGTTTTTCTTGCTTTGAAAAGAAAGAGGTAAAAGAAGAGGAAACTAAAAATTTAATTTGTCCCAAATCGTATTTTACTCCTAATTTCGGTCCTGCGCCGGCCGCCCATCCTCTTTGCAGGGCTTTCCCGGCTTTTATTTCCGTGTCCGCCAGAGCGAAAAATAAAATATTTTTATTTTCAAAAGACAATCCGGGTCCGCCTTTCAAAGAAAATACGCTTTCATTTTTGGGATAAGAGCTTCTTTCGTATTCTTTCCATCCCAAAAATACCGACCAGGACAAATCCTTTTTCAATCCGTTTAACGGATTTAAAGAAATAATGTCGGTCAGGGCAAATTCTTTTATAAATAATTTATTGTTTTCTTCGTCGTATCTTAATCTTAAATCGCCCATTTTAAGCTGAGAATTTTTGATCCGGCCGAGTTCGTCGTCCAGAAGATCGCAAAAAGCGGGTCTTATTCCCAATTCGTAATAATTTCTTTTCTTTGCGAAAATTTTTCCTCCCGAAATCATGAAACTGTCTTGAGCGTCCAGAGGCGAGTAAAGCGGTTTTTTTATGGGCGGAAAAGTTTCCATATTTCCTAATTTTGATCTTTGCGATAAAACCGGATCTATGGCGGAGTCAAACTTTTCCTTGTTTATTTTTCCGCGTTGAAATTTAAGTTCTAAAAAATCGGAATATGTTTCGTAAACTCTTGCCTTGGATATGTCTTTTAAATTCTCCGGAAATATATTTTTTTTCAAATCGTCCAGAGCTTTTTTTTCTTGAAAATCAAGGTATGAATATTTATGATAGAGCGTATTTGTCAAAGAAGGCCTGAATTCGAAATGTTTTTTTCCGGCTTTTGAAACTATTAATTTTACGGTATCCGACGGAATTATCCAGAGTCCGGAAGATTTTTTTAGATTTAGTTCCGGTTTGGATACTTCCAAAAGCGGCACTATCTGCCACGAACAGTTTTTATTAAAAAAATAATACGGAAAAGAGGCTTTGCCCAATTCCCAAAGATGTCTGATAAGATTTTCTATTTCTTCTTTTGAAAACTCCAGAGGGTACTCCCAAAGGTCTCTGTTTTCTATGTTTACATATTCTTGTATTTTTATGTAATAAGGCATTGTTGTGAAATTGCCCGCATATAATCCCGATAAACCTTTTAAGGCAAAGAAAAATCCTTTTTCGTCGCCGGTAGACGCTGCGTAATTTACGGTATAGTCGAGAAGATTCGAAGATGTTCCAAACTCTTTTTTTAAAAGCAGAAAAGTATGTCCGTATAAAGTGGAAGGATTGTTCAAATATCCCGAGGCGAATACTATATTTACCGAAGAAGGCCTTATCTGATCGGCCCAATCTTGATAATCGGCGCAGAAGGGATTTGGAAAAGTTTCTGTTATGCCCAATTCTTTTTTCAGCCAGAAATATCTTTGAGGAAAAAGGCATTGAGGATTATTTTCTTCTTTTCCTTCGTAATAAAGACCGTTTATTAAGGCATTAAGTTCGGAACCGGGGTTTATCGCTCCCCATTTCGATAAGAAGAAAGAGGGATTTATATTTCTGCTTTTTAATTTTCCGAAAATATCTTTTTCGTAATAGAGAAGTTTTAAAAAATAAGGATTTTGGTAAAGTTTTTTTTCTTTTGCGTAAGATAAAAGTTTTATTTTTTCGATTTCTTGCGAAGGCGAGATTGAGAAACTATCGGAAATAAAAACAAAAAGGGCCGCCGATAATATTGCGACGGCCCTTTTCATATTAGTTGCTTGTAAGACGATTTATTTCGTTTAACGCTTTTGCCGCATCGTTGGAAGCAAATATTTTGTCGTAGTTCTTTTGAAGCAGCGAAGCGAATTCGGCGGTTTTTTCGCCGGTATAGCCGTATAAATAGGCGAGATTGTTTACGTATTCGCCTTTGCCCCAAGAAGCCTCTTTGGCTATTTGCTTATAATTGGCTTCGATATAGGACTGTCTGGCCATTGCCACTTTTACCAGCCCCTTATTATTGCAGTTAAGGGTTCCGGATGTCATGGCGAAGGTTTGATTGGCCGATGTTCCGTTTGTGGTGGCGGCCAAAATCTGGGACATGTCGTTTTCTTTAAAAAGCATGCTTCCCAGACCGCAGCCGGCGCTTCCGTAATCGGCCGCATAGGAAGCCGAAATGCCGGCGAGCATAATTACCGCAGCTAAGAGTTTTTTCATTAAGTCCTCCAAGTATTTGACTACCGTAAAATTCTACAATTTTTGAATAGTCTTGGCAAAAAGATATAATTTAGCAGATGGATAATAAAAAATACGCCGATTTTTTGACTTTTAAAAGACCTAAAAGTCTTCAGATAAACGATCTGGCCGCTTTATTTTGCGGTGTTAAAAAAACGGTTTACACATCGTTGAAAGACAAAGAAGACGAAAAAGCCATGAATTTGCTATGTTCGCAATTCGGATTTAAGAAAAAAATCTTAAAAGAATTTAAGGATATAAAAGGCGACAAAACTTTGGATATTTTGATAGGTAGGGATGTCAAAAGAATGAATCTTGCTGCGAAAGCTTATTTAAACGGAAGGCCTTACGAATGGGGAATTTGGCTGGATTATCCCGATTGCTGCGTCGATTTCTTCGGCAAATGGGAGAAAGGAGATAAAAATAGTTTAATAAAAGCCGTTTTAGAAGCTTCTTATAAAGGAACATTTTTTGATTTTAAAGTTAATAATGTTCTAAATTTTTATTCGAGAATAAAAAGCGAAGATCTTAAATTCAAACATGCTTCTTTTTTTAAAAAAAATTCGGATTTTTTTCGTTTGGGATTGGATTTCGAGCCTTTTTTGCCCTGGCATCCCTGTTCTTATTTTTGTAAAAAATCGCTTAAGGCTGCCGAGGAAATATATTATTTTATGTCAAAATATTTGCCGCAAACGGCGGAAAAAAGAAAAAAACTTTTATCTTCCCCTATTCTATTTAAAGACGATTTTGACTGGTTTATAATAAACGGAAACGTTAAAAAAAACAATAAAGAGATTTCGGTTTTAGGTTCGGGTGTTTTGCCTCCTTTGTCTTTGGCACAGGATAGAGTTTTTAAGAAGGCATCGAAATCCGAATTTCCAAAAGATTTAAATTTTTTCAAGAAGGAAAAGTATATTCTTTTGCCTTTTTCCGGATAGCCTTAAAAATTCGGTTGCCCGCGTTTTTATCAATAAAAATTGTGAATAATTTTATAAAGGCTTGCCTACATTTTGAAAACTAAAATAGTCATATATAAAAGCTTTCGGCGGTTTTGAAGACGGCCCGTAGCGAAAGGTACGAGAAATTGCCGAAAGCTAAGCGCCAAATTTTAAAGACATTATTGAGCCGATCTTAAAGGCGAGAATAGCAAATGATCCCGGCTGAAACTTTTAGGTTAAAGAAGAATTATTCTTGCCGCCAAAAAAGAAACTAAGATTATAAGAGACAAATAAACCAAAAAGAATTTAGGAAAAACACTTTCCGTATTTTTAATTTTTTCTATTTCGAATACCAAAAAAGTTTTGTCGTTTAAATTAGATTTTATTTTCAAGTCTCCCAAAGGACCTATGAAAGCGCTTATTCCGTTATTTGCCGCTCTGACCAAAAAAATTCTGTTCTCTGCGGCTCTTATTTTTGCCAAAGCCAAATGCTGATAAGGCATTAAAGTGTCAAAATACCAGCCGTCGTTTGTTATGTTAAAGAAAAAGTCCGCGCCTTTTTGTTTTTGAGAATAAAAAAGATAATCGAACGCGCTTTCATAACATATGGAAGGCCCCGCTAAAAAATTTTTGATGTTAAAAGGCGATTGATTATTAGACCCCTTTTCAAATTCGCCCATAGCTCCCAGAGCTTCTATCTTTTCTCCTAAAAAACTTCTAAAAGGCACATATTCTCCGAAAGGCACCAATTGTATTTTTCTATATTCGCCCGATATTTTGCCTTCCGGAGAAATTAAAAAAGCCGAAACGTGTTTTCCGTATTGGGAAGAAACGGAACCTATTATATGATACGAAGAAGTCTTTTGGGCGAGAGAAGATATTTTTAGAAAAAGTCTCTCTTCGTTTATCCAGCCGGGCAAAGCGTTTTCCGGCCATATTATAACGTCCGGTTTTTCTTTTGCCGCTTTGATAGACAAATTTTCGTTGGTTTCCATAATCTCTTTCACATAAGACGCATCCCATTTCTTGTAAAGTTCTACCGAAGGCTGAATTAAGGCTATTTTTATTTTTTCTCCGGATAGTTCCAGATTTTTCCCAAAAGGAGAATATGCGGCTGCGAAGATTAATCCGGAAAAAAACAATAATTTCCCCAAAAAAGTTTTTTTATTTTCTAAGGAAAAAGCCAAAGATGCTTGAAAAAAAATCATAAAAAAAGAAAATCCGTATATCCCGAAATAAAAAGCGTAAGGCAAAAGAAATTTATCGTTATGCTGAGTAACCGCCATATTAAACCAGGGAAACCACGGCAACCATTTGTTTATTTGAATTTTTAGAAAATCCGTTAAAACCCACGAAGAAGCCAAAATCAAAGCCCACGGTAAACAGCCGAGCTTTTTTACGAAAAAAGACAATAGGGAAGGTATTATAAATTCGGTCGAAAGCAGAAACGATAAACCCAAAAGAGAGAAGAAAGCCAGAGGATACGAAACGCCTCCCGCTCTCATCGTGGGAATAAGCCAGTATAAGAGAGAAGAGTAAAATACGGCTCCGAACAAAAAAGAAT
>JAAYVI010000124.1 GCA_012517235.1 Elusimicrobiota bacterium
CTTTTGGCAAATTTTATGAAGTTCTTGCCCCAAAATTGAAAACGGTTCAAAAATAATTCCACTTTTTTGCCGGCGTCTCTTACGGTGCCCAATGTAAGTATCTTTGTCAAAATTTTGCCTAACTGTCCTACTCTGTGGGAAATAAACATTTGATTGTCGTTTAAGACGACAAGCATATCGGTGCCCAAATGTCCGATATTCTGAAGTCCCTCCCAGCTCATACCTCCGGTCATCGCTCCGTCGGCGACCACGCATACGACTTTGAAATTTTCTTTAAGCTGATCTCTGGCGGCGGCTATTCCGCAAGCCGCCGACAAAGCGGTGGAAGCGTGTCCCGCGCCGAAAACATCGTATTCGCTTTCGTTTCTTTTCAAAAAACCGGAAATACCGTTCTTGGTTCTTATGGTATGGAACTTATCGGCGCGGCCCGTAAGTATTTTATGAGCGTAAGCTTGATGTCCGGTGTCAAAAATTATTTTATCGTAAGGAGTATTATAAACATAATGAAGAGCGCCTATAAGGTCGGCGGCGCCTAAGGAACTGGCCAGATGTCCCCCGTTTTTGCTTATAGATTCCACTATTAAGGCCCTGGTTTCCGCTATTACTTCCCGCAATTCTTTAATCGATAATTTTTTAAGATCTTTTGATCCTTTTATAGAAGAAAGATATTTCATTCTTCGCTCCTTATACTTATCTGTCTCTTCCCAAAACAAATCTTGCGATATTTTCCAAAGTGTCCAAACTTTCTTTTTTACCTTTGAGATTTTTTAAAGAGATAAAAGCTTTTTTCCATGATTTTTCGGCCGTCTCCCGAGCTTTTTCCAAGCCGTAAAGAGAGACAAAAGTTAATTTCTTATTTTTTGCGTCGCTTCCCGACTTGCCCAATTTTTTCTTATCGGCTACCACGTCCAATATATCGTCGGTTATTTGAAAACACAATCCCAAATTCTCGGCAAAATTAGTCAATCTTTTAAAATTTTCTTTGTCACCGGCCAAAGCCGCTCCCATCTGGCAGGAAGCGATTATAAGATCCGATGTTTTTCTCGAGTGTATATAATTTAGAATTTTCGACAATTTTTTTTGCGAATATCTCTTACCGGAAAAATTTTCATTTTCTAAGTCGGCCGACTGCCCCGATACCATACCGTTGCTTCCTGCTCTGAAAGCGAGTATTTTTGCGGCTTGAGATTTGTATACGGGATTTATTTTTTCATTGCCGTTTAATATATGATAAAAAGCGTCGGTAAGCAAAGCGTCCCCGGCAAGTATGGCGGCCGCTTCTCCGAAAACCTTGTGATTTGTCGGTTTTCCTCTCCTTAAATCGTCGTCGTCCATAGCGGGCAAATCGTCGTGTATCAAGGAATAGGTATGAAGCATCTCTATGGCGCAAGCGGCGTCCAATATGTCGCTAAATTTTCCGCCTTTTAATTCGTAGCAGACGCACATAAGAGCCGGTCTTATCCTTTTACCGCCGGCCTTAAGAGAATATGACATAGCTTTTTTTATCAAAGGATGAGCGTTTTCGGATTTTTTAATTAAAATCTCCGCTCTTTTTTCTACGGCTTTTGCTATCGTACTCAAATATTTTTCGGCTTCCATAACAATATAATTATACTATTTTGAATGTTTTAATCTTAACATGTTTTTTGTAACATTTTCGCAATTGAAAATTAAAAACTATAATGTATACTATTTATAGAGCGGACCAAGCGCCGCTCAGACGGTTTTTTATGAAAAAAACGCTTATTTTATTATTATTTGCCGCATCTATCCAGGGCAAAATTTTTGCCGCCCAGACATCCGGATCCACATCGGCCAATTTCATAAAAATACCGGTTTCCCCCATAGCTTCCGGCTTAAACGAAGCTTATACCGCCATGGTCGGTCCCGATTCCATAATGTATAATCCGGCGGCATCGGGGCTTCTTAACTATAGCTGCATATCAGCGGCGCATAACGCATATTTGGCCGGCATAAGTCAGCAGTATGCCGCTTTAAATCTTTACACATATCATTTTAATATAGGCGCTTTTTTTAATATGCTTTCCAGCGGAGAAATAAAAACATACGACATAAACGATAATGCCACCGGCTCGACTTCTTCGTCCCATAAATATTACGGAGTATCTTTGTCGAAAAGCTGGCCCAGATATAAGCAGGACAAAGGAAAAGCCGACCCGATGCTTATAGCCGATTCATGGACAAAAATTCCAAAAGTAAAAGATTACAGACCTATGGTTTACAGATTCTCGGTAGGCGCTTCGGCAAAAATGGTATCGGAAAAATTGGATCAGGAAAAAGCTTCATCCCCCCTTTTTGACGCGGGAGCTCTTTTGGTTCTTCCCAATCATTGGCACTTAGGCGCTTCTTTTCAAAATATGGGCGGCAAACAAAAATTTGTTTCTCAAACAGACGAAATACCGTCGGTACAAAGATACGGCATAGCGAAAGATTTCGTGAGCAAAAAAGAAATACTCGTAATAACTTTTTTATTGGATTCGGTCAAATATTCCGATTATAAAAATTTTATGATTTTCGGTATGCAGACCGACATATTAAAAATGTTTCAGTTGAGACTGGGATATAGAGGGCAGAAAGACGTAGGCGGCAAGGTCTCTTTCGGCATGGGAATGAATTTCGACAGATTATCTTCAAAAGAAAGCTTCTTCAAAGGCATGAGAATGGATTACGCTCTTTTGGATTACGGAGATTTGGGGGCCACTCACAGAATAGGCGTTCAATTGATTTGGTAAGTTTTTAATTATTTGAAGTAAAAAAATGCAAATCTGATTGATAATGCAAAAAGATTTAATAGAGAATGAACACAAAAATTTATAAACAAATTATTATTTTTCTCATAAATATATGAAAAAAATAAGCCAGCGATAAAAGCAAATAAAATACGACTCGGATGAATTAAAGCAAAGAATAAAGAAGAATAAACCGCCGAAAAAATGAAACCCATTTTACTTCTTAAAAACGAATAAAAAAGTTTTCTAAAAAATAATTCTTCGGCTAACGGTCCTAAAAAACAAAAAGAAATAAAATAAACAAAAAAACGATAAGATGAAAAAAAGAAATCATATTTAGTGTGAAAATTAGATAAGCTAAAATCGTATTCATTAAAATAGAAAAAGAAATAAATAGGAAGTATTAAAAGAAAAATTACTCCTAAAAATAGTAAAGAGTATTTAAAAGATAATTTTACATCGGAAAGATTAAACTTATATCCTATCAAGGATTCTATGCACTCTTCTAAAGAAGGAAATAACTTATAATAAGAACAACTAAAAAATATCAAAAAAGAACTTTGAATAAAAATAAAAATTTCATCATAATTTAAACATATTTTCCCGGAAAAAATATTTTTTAAAATTAAACAAAAAAGAAAAAAAGAGAAATTAGTAAATAAAAAAGAAAGCGCAAATAAAATTAACAACTCTTTTAAAGTATAATTTTCCCTTTTCAAATTTTGCATTTCATGGAATATTTAATGGCAGCCGCTATTATTTAACGGCTGCCATATCAAATTAGCTTTAAAACCTTAATTGTCTAATCGGCGGATTACAGCCTAAAACAGGATCGCATCCGCCGGCGGGATTAGGCGGATTTGGGAAATCGACTTCTCCAATTAAATCACACATTTTTTCTGCTCCGCATTTAAAACACTCGTATATCAGCCCCTCTACTATTATTCTGCCAAGATATTTACAAATGGGAACTATTTGTTTTTCGTTTACAATTTCTTTCCCGTTTATCCACTTCATCATTTCGTCCCACTTCGAGTCTTTGGCCCAAAGCAGTTCGTCATAGGAAGTAGTATAGTAGCTCGGCAAATATCCGGCCAAGCCGAAAGCATTGGCATATTTGTTTCCGAAAGCTCTATTGTGAGTTATAAGTTCCTTGCTCATAAAATCCAATAAAGCCTGTCCCTTTGCTTTTACGTCGGCAAACTGAGTAGCGTCCACTACCAGCTTAACAAAGTGATATATGTCTTTATTGCTGGAATAGTAGAAAGACTGCGCTTTCGTTCTGGCATTCTTGGCATTTGCCACATCGTTATTTGCCATTAAAGCGTCCGCAAAATCGTTTGTCAAAGAAGCAAATTTATCCATGGCCGAAGCTTTTATGGCCGACTGTGTCGCGCCTTGATTTATGCTTTGATAATGGTCGGTATAAGAATTAACCATAGTCTTGGCGAGCTCGGCGTCGCTCATGGCGGGATTATTTACGAGAGGGCCAAGCCATGTGTCATAAGTATATCCGTCGGCGGGCTCGGTTTCTTCCGATGCCACTATATAATTGGCATTATTTCTTATTTCATATGCCACTTCTATCATCTGCATCAAGCAGGCGTCCATGGCAAATATGTTCATATTTCCGGTTTTATCTAAAACTTGTTTAAGCTGAGCGGTGGTTATATGATGACCGGTTTCGTCGTCATAAGATATGCCTTTTCCGCCTATCTCAAGCATCTCAAAATTTTTATTCCATCCGGAACCGTGATTCCATACTATGAGAACATATCTTTTGGCGGGATAATTTTCTTTGGCCCATTTAACGAAATTTACCAGATAGTTCCAGTCGCCCATGTCGGATTGAGGTATTTCCATAACTATCGGAGAATTTATTTTTTTGGTATCGGCGTCTTTCTGAATCAAATACCTTCTGGATCCTTTCCAGTCGCCGTCTTCCGTGCTGTATCCGTTTATTCTTCCCAATTCCGCGACTATGTTAACTTTGTCGCTTGAACCTATCATCTCCATCTCGTTTACGTCTTTAAGGCCGTATTGTTCGAGATTGTTTTTCGCATTGACGAAAACCATGACGGTCCATTCTTTTGGAGATACTTTATTTATTTGTTCCGCAGCGGGAACTTCGGTTTCGCTTACCGCGCTTATCATAGCCTTTATATCGCCTTTATTGTCAAAGGTAATACCGGCATAAGAATAAACGCTTAAAAGCGAACAAACTAACGCTATTATCGTTTTTTTCATCCGATTTCCTCCTTTTTTAAAAGGACTTTGGCCCCTTTACCTCATGGGACTTTGGGTCCGGTTCTTAAAATGTTAGTATAATGTATTGAGTTTAGTCAAGCATTTTATTAGAGAGGCGATTTCTATGGAAGAAAATAAGAAAAAAGCGATTCGACTCGTATTAGAAAATACAAAAAAAGCTCTTATTAAAAACGGATTTAAAGCCGAAGTATGCGAAGGCAAAGAAGAAGCCGCCGAAAAGATATTATCTTTGATAGGAGAAGGCAAAAAAGTCGGTATGGGCGGAAGCGTTACCGTTTCGCAATTGGGTCTGCCCGAACGCATAATCTCAAAAAACACTATATACGCGCATAAACCGCAAATGAGTACGGAAGAAAGGCGAAAAACATGGTTAGCCTGTATGGACAGCGATTTTTATCTGGCTTCGCCTCAGGCCGTAACTTCCGACGGTAAACTTATTTTCATAGACGGAACCGGAAATAGATGCGCCGCTTTGACATGGGGGCCCAAACACATAATACTGCCGGCCGGGTATAACAAAATAGTAAAAGACTTACAGGAAGGCAGAATAAGAATGCGCCAAGAAGCGGCCATAGCCAATAACATAAGATTTAATAAAAAAAATCCTTGCGTAATAAGCGGGAAATGCGAAGACTGCGCTTCGCCCGATAGGATATGCAATATAGTAACCGAAATATGGAAGAAACCGAAAATAACCGAATATAGCGTATTTCTTATAAACGAAGATTTGGGATATTAAAAAAAGAAGGCCGGCTTAGCCGGCCTTCGATTATATATTTATACGGATTTAAGGTCTGGTAATGTCGTTAAGTTTTTGAGCGTCCCAGCGCATATCGTTTGTTTTCCAGGCTATGTCTCTGGCATATCTTGAAATATCGCCGGCCGTCCATTGAGCGTCATATCCTATTATTTTCGGATCTATTCTTCTAACCGTCCATTCCAGATTTTGAGAAGAATTTTTAACGTCGAAATTAAACCTATTATCCAGATCCCTTATGTCCCATTCGATATCGGAAGCTATTTTATTCAGCTTCTCGTCTTTTTTGGCCAGAGGCAGCAAGGCTTTTAGATCTTGAGACAATCTCTGAATATCGTTGTAATATCTGGACATATTGAAAGACATATTCCTCAAATCGCTTGAGAAAAAAGCCGCGGAAGAACCTTGAGCTATTCTTCTGGCATCCTGCTCCAATCTGTCTATGTCGTTTCTAAGCCAGGTCGTATCGCTGTTAAGACGCCACAGATCGTCTTTCAATCTTTGAAATTTGTAAACAAGATCCTGACCTACTTCGTCCTTAACCGGCGCCGAAGGAACGGGAAGGGCGACTTCCTGTTTGATATTAACGGAAAAAGTTCCGGCCTTCAAATCTTCCATAGAAGGAGATTTGGCCGAAACGAAAGAAGAAGAAAATACGGCTAATACGGCTAAAGAAACTATTTTTTTCACTTATACCCTCCTAAAAATTAAATACCGAATAAATTTTACGATAAAAAATAGAAAAAAATAAGGGAAATAAGGGAAAAAATTATTACCCCTAAGACCTATCTAATTTTCCGAAAGAACGAACAATGAAATAGAAGGAACTTCTATTTTTTTCTCATAAACGTTATTTCCGTTTTCAAGGCCTTTTTGAGAAAATCTAAGCTTCCATTTCCCTTCGGGAAGAACAAAAGATTTTTTTTGTTTGTCGGGATTGATAAGAACTACAATTTTGCCCCAAGTATCTTTTGAAGATTTTCCTTCTATGACAAATCCTATTTGAGGAGTTTTTATGGGTAAGTTCAAATCCTCATAAAACTTCAGATTTGATAGCACCGAAAGCGAATCCGGCATAGAAAAAGCCGGATGCTCTTTTCTCATTTTTATCAAATCCTTATAATAAAGGAAAACTTCGTAATATTGTTTCTTTCTATTCCAATCTATTTTGTTAATTTCATCGCCCAGGTTATAAGAATTTTCTTCTCCCTTTTTGGTTCTTAGTATTTCCTCACCGCTATGAAGAAAAGGTATTCCCTGAGAAACGAAAACTATCGCTTGAGCCAATTTATCCATTTTTATTTTATTTTCCAAAGTTTCGTTCTTAACCGAAAGATCTATTCTGTCGAAAAGAGTATTGTTGTCGTGACAGGAGACATAATTTACGGATTCGTAAGGATTTGCCGCAAATAAATCCAAAGAACCTTTTATCCCTTTTTTTACTTTATCCGCATAATTTCCGCTTTGGACATATCCCAAGTCTTCGATATGAAAAACACTGCCTTTAATAGCGTCTCTCAAATCGTCGTTAAAAACGGAAAAACCTTTATTTTTCTGACTTCCTTTTTTGACTCCTTTTACGGGTGTCCCTCCCGCATGCCAGGGCTCTCCGTAAATTATTATTTCGGGATTTATTTTTTTAAGTTCGGAAGCTATGATATAAGCGGTTTCCTCGTCTATAAGCCCCATAAGATCAAAACGAAATCCGTCTACTTTATACTCTTTTATCCAGTATTTTAAACTGTCTAAAATAAATTTTCTTCCCATGGGAGATTCGGTTTTAAATTCGTTTCCGCATCCCGACCCGTTATAATAAGAACCGTCCGGTTTTCTCCTGTAAAAATAATCGTAGGCCAAAGCGTTAAAATTATATATTTTATCCTTGGTTTCGGCGGTATGGTTATATACTACGTCAAGTATTACTTTTATTCCGTTTTTATGAAGCGCGGAAATCATCTTTTTTAGTTCTTTTACCCTGCCTATGCCGTTTTTTTCCGCGGCATATTGACCCTCGGGAGAATTAAAATTAACCGGCATATACCCCCAATCGTAAGCGTCGGAATTTTCGTCTTTTTCAAAATCCTGAACCGGCAGTATATGAACGGCATTTACTCCCAATTCTTTAAGATGAGCCAAACCGGTTTTTATTTGAGGAAAAGAAGGATTATAAGTATTTTCCTCGGTTAGCCCCAAATATTTTCGGGCGTTTTTTACTCCCGAATTAATATCGGAAGTCATATCTCTTACGCTCATTTCATATATTACGGTCTGCGATAGAGGAAAAGACGGAGAAGGATAAATTTCTTCGCCGTCTTCGAAAAATATAACAGAACATATTTTATCTCCTATTACGCTTTTACCGTAAGGATCTATTCCTCTCAATTTCTTATCTCCGTAGTCGGCTTGATAAAGATAACAAAAACCTTCCAAGTTTTCATAAGAAGAATATTCCCATATCCCTTTTTCTTTTTTTTCAAGAGTAAAAATCCTTTCTTCTCCGTAAGGATCTTTTTTTAAAATAAGCTCGACTTTTTTGGATAAAGGAGAAAAAACTCTAAAAACCGTTTTTGAGTTTTCTTTTAAAACCCCCAGATTTCCGTCAAAATAAAAATCGTCTCCGTAAATCAAATCGGAAGCGTCGACTTTAAAATCTCCGAATTCTCCCTTTATAAAACAATTCCCGGATAAAATATCGTCTCTATTTATCGGTTTTTGCGCGATCAAATCGGCCTTTAAAGAATACTGCGGAGAAATTTGAGAACTAAAAGGAATATTTTTTCCCCCGCAAGACAAATAAATTTTTTTCTTTTTGAAAAATTCTAAATTTATTTTTTTATTAAAAAAAACGCTTATATTCCCGTCTTGAGAAGCCGAAACGGAAACTACTTTCGTGGAGATTTCTGGCATTTGAAAATATATCTCTTTATCCCCTTCTATTATGAAAATTTCTTTTTGTCCGGAATAATTTAAAATTCTGTCAAAACCCTCTTTGTTAATCCATTCCCCGTATCTCGGCAATATTCCTATCTTGGAAGCCGAAGGCAACTCCGACGAAGGGTTTAATAAAAAATAAACCCCGAAAGAGTCTCTGCCTTCGGATTTTTTCTCAAAGCCCGGTTTATTATTCGAGGAGTCCCATATCCACATAGACCAGCCGTCATAATCGCCGTTAAGACGCTGATAGTGTATTTTAAGCGTTTGATCGGCAAAAAGATTAAGATTCATAAAAACTCCGAAAAATATAAAAAATAGGTTTTTCATATAATTTAAAGTATATAAAAAAATGATAAAATTTAGTTTATGAAATTAAAATTGACCATAATTCTATGCGCGATTTTTTTATATTCCCCTCTTTTTTCGCAAGGAGAAAAAGCGGCAACCGGAAATAAAACCAAACAAAGCCAAAACAAAAAAAACGAAGCAAAAAAAATAAAAAACAACGATAAAAAAAATTTGACGGATAATACCGCTTCTATAAATAGAAAACAATCTACTCAAAAAAATTATTGGGAAGTAGATATTTCTACATCGCAAAGAGCCGAAATAAAAGCAAAAATAGAAGCTCTTCCAAAAATAAGAGGGATACACATAACAAGCTGGGTAGCCGGCAATGAAAAGCTCAGAAGATCATTAATAGAAAAGATAAATAATTCCGTAATAAACGCCGTAGCCGTTGCCATAAAAGAAAAAGACGGAAAAGTTTACATACCCGGAATAGAAAAAGCTCATAAATTCTCGACCTATGAGCCGGCTATAAAGGATCCCGAAGCTATGATTCAAGATTTTAAAAAAGCCGGTTTATATACGATGGCCAGAATAGTTTGTTTTCACGACGATATTATGCCTAAAAAAAATCCGGAAATAGCCGTTAAAAATCCAGACGGCTCAGTATGGCGCGCTAAAAAAGGTTCGACTTGGGTAGATCCTTATAATAAAGGAACTTGGGATTATATTATAGACGTGGCGGAAAGGTCGGCCAAATTGGGATTTGACGAAATACAATTCGATTATGTCAGATATCCCACCGAAGGTAATACCTCTTTATGCCGGTTTTCTCAAACTCATAACAAAGAAAACGCCACAAAAAACATCGCTTCTTTTCTCGATTATGCGCGAAAAAGACTGTCGCCTTATAAGGTAAAAATATCGGCCGACGTATTCGGACTTACCACAGGAAGCGATATGGGCATAGGGCAGGATTTAAAT
Organism: Elusimicrobiota bacterium; assembly: GCA_012517235.1. GTDB lineage: Bacteria > Elusimicrobiota > Elusimicrobia > Elusimicrobiales > UBA9959 > JAAYVI01. The sequence goes on from JAAYVI010000124.1 coordinate 9,982, forward strand.
TTAATAGCTCAGCATACGGACTATGTGTATCCGATGATGTATCCTTCACATTATTACAGCGGAGAATACAGCCTTAAGAATCCGGACTCTCAGCCTTATAAGGTTTTAGACAGAGGACTAAAACACGCCTTAAAAAAGACCGGCGAAAACTATGTAAAGATAAGACCTTATTTGCAGGACTTTTCTTTGGGATGGAAATACGGCCCGACGGAACTTAGAGCACAAATAATAGCGGCCAGAGCGAATATGATAGACAGCTGGATATTGTGGAATCCTTCGGTAAAATATTCGTGGGAAACACTCACCCCCGAAATATACAGAGCTTTCATAGATCCTTATTGGGAAAAAGAAAGCAAATAATTTTTATTTTTTAATTATTTCGGAATATTCTTTTTCCAAAGAAAAGAATTGAGATAATATCGAGCCTATGTCGGTAAGTCCCGGCATTTTTCCCGTCTTAAGACCGCCCAATTTTTTATCGAAACCTTTTCTATAAGAAATAAAAGGCAAAGGCTCGTTATTGTGATATCCGTAATCCTCTCTATGCTCCATCCCGTGATCGGCGGTTATTATAAGCAAATCTCCCTTATCCATAGCTTTTATTATCAGAGGCAGATTTCTGTCAATTTCTTCCAAAGATTTTACCGCTCCCTTTATATCTCTGGTATGTCCGTAAAGACTGTCGGTATCGACTAAGTTGGTAAAAATAAAAGTTCCTTTCGGTCTATAAACTACTTTTTTTGCGTTTAAGGCATTAATCGTTCCTTGTATGGTAAAAGGATTGGTATCTTTTCCTTTGGGATGAACAAATTTTAGCTTCAAAGAAGGATCTAAAAATATTTTATTTGTAAGCTTTATCTTCGCATTGTAATGAGTATTGACCAAATCGCTTGTTTTCCCGACCGCTACGGTCCAGATATGATTTTCGTTCATTAAATCTATCAATGTTTTTTGCCCCACCGGCAAAACGGCGTCGTGACGATTGGACGTTCTTATTATTTCTCCGTTTCTTCTTATATAACTTCTGGCTATGCATCTTGTTATGGGCAAACCCATTTCCCGCCCCAATTTAAAAGCGGTATCGGCTATAAAATGCTGTTCTTTAACAGGTATTACGTCTTCGTTCATCGCTATTTGTATAAGAGGATCGCATTTGCTGGCATAAACTATAAGTTCGCCGGTTTTTTCATGTCTGTCCGC
>JAAYVI010000125.1 GCA_012517235.1 Elusimicrobiota bacterium
AATAAAGCGGTAGGAACCACTCCGGCCGATAAAGCAAATTTTTCAAAAGGAGCTTACGCTCAGAAAAAAGTTTCCGCCTTGGACGCTCTTAAAGGAGCATGGAAAGCGTCTCTTTACGGCGCCAGACTCTCTTCTCAGGATGCGGCCAAATCATGGACGGCCAAAGCTTTCGATTCTAGCCCGGAAGCCGAGATGTCTTTGAAGTACGACGAGAAAATGAAGTCTAAATTAGACAGACTTAATCCCAATGCCATACCTCAGTATTTGAAAGATCAAAACATAGAAATGGAAGCGATGGACTCGGCCAAACCTTCCGAGGTTCCCGATTTTACGGAAGATAACGGCAAAAAGGAAAAAGAACTGAATGCCGAAAAAGAAATGAAGGAAAAATTGGCTCAGCAGCTTGCCGGCGGTATGTTTAATTCAATGTACGGAAATCCTTCTTCCAACGATAAAGACGAGGAATCTGCGGCAAGTTCTCTGGGTATAGAAGAACCGGAAAGCAGAGCTCAACTCGGTCCTACCGTTACTACCGACGAATTCGGATATATAAGGGTTACCGGCGACGACGGTATGATACAAATTTTTGATCCCGACAGCGGAGCCATTTTGGGCTGCGAGGTTCCCGACGCCGGAATGTGCGTTATGCCCGGAGCGGAGGGATGTCCGAGCGGGATGTATTTTGTATAAAAATAAATTTGTTATAATTTTTCCTTGAAGATGAAAAAATCCGTTTTTGCTTTTATTTTGTTTTTATCTGCTTGCGCCAAGCAAGATTACGATATTTCAAAGGCGGCTTTGGCTTTGATTAATCATAGTTACTATCCGATTTCACAGCAAGAGGCCAAAAACCTATCTCAAGATATTTCCAAAATAAAAGAAATAGATCCCAATGCCGGGCTTGTTTCGTATAAATCGCTCAAAACGGATAAGCCTATTAAAAGAGAACTTTATTATCCGGTTATTTTTTCTTGGGAAAAAGAAAAAATTTATGCTGCTAAGGTGTTTGATTTTTCAATAGCTTATGAAAGCGGTCTTAGAAGCGGATGCGAAATTATAACTATTGCCGGCGTTCCGGCCCGGCAGGCCGCGGCGGAGCCCGAAAAAATTTTGTCTCTTATGAAAAAAGGCGAATCTTTTATGTGCGAATATTCTTGCGGAGATTCCAAAAAATCTTCCGTGGAAATAAAAAAAGAATTAGCTTATTTCCCTTTTGTTTGGAATATAAGTCTTTCTTCGCAAACCGCCTATGTTAAAATAAACAATTTTTCTCCTTCTTCTTCAAAATTTGTTAAAAATAATATTTCAAACTTAAAATCTTCGGGTAAAAAAAATCTTATTCTGGATTTAAGATCGGTTTCCGGAGGCGATTATGCCGAAGCGGCCGATTTTATAAATCTTTTTTCTCCGAAAGATTCTTTGCTTTTTGAAGTTAAATCCGATAAGGAGGGTTACAGAAAAAAATTTACGGCTCAAAAAGAACCTTCTTTTACCGGATTTAATATCGCCGTTTTAATAAACTCCAAAACCGCTTCTTTGGGAGAAATAGCCGCCGCTTCTTTGAAAAAGAATGCCGGCGCTTACTTAATAGGGGAAAAAACCGCCGGTAAATTTTTTATAACAAAAATTTTTAAAACAGGAGATAAAAACGGTTTGAGGCTTACGGTAGCGAAACTTTCTTTGTCTGGAGAGGATTTATCGGAAGGTTTTTCTCCGGATATTTACTTTAAAGATGCTCTGGAAGGTAAAGATATTTTTAACGCGCCTTTTTCCGTTCAGGAAGATATTTTAATAATCGAAGCCGCCAAATCCCTATCTTCGAATAAATAATTTGCCATAAAATAGCAAACCCCCGTCAGGGGGTTTGCGCGTCCCTCCGCGAAGGAGGGGGACCATCGGGCGACCCGCTATCGGGCGGCCAAGATAATTATAGCATATTATCTTGATTTGTCAAGACCCAGAAAGACCTATAAAGCGGACATATGGAGATGCGGATGTATAGATGTGCGACAAAAAAGAGGATTAGACGATTAGATGAATAGAGGATTGAAAAAGAAGCGAGCTTGCGTTTTCGAACCGAAAAATATAATACGACAGATGTAAAGAGTATAGTCGTACGAAAGTTATGCGCTAAATCTTGAGGACATTGTCGGTCGGTTTTTTAGCGGCGAGAATGGCAAGCGAGAAAATTAGAGGCGTAGAGGTGCGGCAAAAAAAGAAGATTAGACGATTAGATGAATAGATGATTGGAAGATTGGCAAAGATGCGAGTTTGTTTTTTTGAGCCGCATAAGCCTCATATCCGTAAAAGGATATGATTTTTTCTTTAAGACCGGAACTGCTTTTTCCCCCAGTTAAAGTAAAAACTTTCAGTTTCTTTATCGCAAATTAATAAAAAAGTATAATTATAAATAAGCGGCAACTATTTTTTTTAACGGAGGTTTTATGCCCAAATTTGTGGAATGTGTTCCTAATTTTAGCGAAGGCAGAGATGTAGAAAAAATAAATAAGATAGTTTCTTCCGCTGCTTCCGTAAGCGGAGTAATGGTTTTGGATGTTGAAAAAGATCCTGATCATAATAGAACCGTTTTAACTTTCATAGCTCCTTTGGATAAAGCCGTGGAGGCAATGTTTAGAGCCGCAAAAACAGCAAGCGAAATAATAGATCTAAATTACCACAAAGGAGAACATCCGAGAATGGGCGCCATAGATGTGGCCCCTTTCATACCGATACTGGACACGAAGATAGACGAATGTATCGCTTTGGCCGAACAACTGGGAGAAAGAATAGGAAGTGAGCTGAATATTCCGGTATATCTTTACGATAAAGCCGCCAAAATTCCGGAGAGAAAAGATTTGGCAAAAGTTAGAAAAGGGCAGTTTGAAGGACTTAGAGAGGAGATAGGCGTAAAACCGGAAAGAACGCCGGATTTCGGCCCCAATAAGATACATCCTACCGCGGGAGCGGTAGCGGTAGGCGCCAGAAATCAAATAGTAAATTTCAACGTTAACCTGGATACTACGGATATGGAATTTTCAAAAGCTTTGGCAAAAAAAATAAGAGCTTCCGGAGGAGGTTTGCCCGGACTTAGAGCCAAAGAAATTTTTTTGGAAAGCAAAAAACAGGTTCAGATTTCAACGGTTCTTACCGACTACGAACAAACTTCCGTATATGCCGCTCTTAACGAAATAAAAAAAGAAACGGAACCTAAAAACATAAAAATAACCGATACGGAATTGATAGGTCTTACGGCTCAAAAACCTTTGATAGATTATGCAAAAGAGTCTTTAAAAATTTCGTCTTTCGATTATGAAAATCAAGTTTTGGAAAACAAGATACTTAAAATGCTTTCTTCCTGGCAAATGGGCGCAAATCTTGTGGTGGATGCTTTGTCAAATACCGATCCGACGCCGGGCGGCGGCAGCGCGGCCGCGATAAGCGGGGCTATGGGCTGCGCTTTGGCTCAGATGGCGATGGGAATAACTTTGAAAGCCAAGAAAACTTCCGAGGAAGCCAAAGAAAAGTTAATTCCTGTAATGTCAAAATTAGGCGAGCTTAAAATGGCCATACAGTCTTGCATAGCCGAGGATTCCGCTTCTTTCGATAATTTTATGAAAGCTCTTAAAATACCGAAAGAAGATCCTCAGAGAAAAATAGAGATGAATAAAGCTTTGCTCTTCGCCGCGCAAGTTCCTCTTAAAACCGCGGGTTTATGTATGCAGGCGTCGGAATTAATATCCGGTCTGGAAGTTTTCATAAAAAAAGACGTTATGTCCGATTATAACAGCGCAAAATATCTTTTGGCCGCAGGCGCCAAATGCGCTTTGGAAAACGTATACATAAACGCCGATTCTTTGGAAGATAAAGTAGAAAGTGAAAATCTTAAGGCTCAGGCAGTAAAGATTTCGGAAAAAATAGCTCAAGCCGAAAAAGTTTCGGCCAAATAACGGAGGAAAAATGCCTTCTTTGGACGCAATAAGCAGAAATTTAATGCTGGATAGTTTAAAAGCTTACGCAAAAAAGAAAATCACATACGATTATATAAGAGAAAAGGATGCCGCGAATGAATGTCCTTTGGAAGTTTTAAAAGAAATGTACGATACCGATAAACTCGGAGTTCATCTTTTGATGATACCGGCCGAGTACGGCGGAGTTTCCGGCGGCACATACGACATATACAGAATATGCGAACAGTTAGCAAGAATAGACCTGGGAATAGCCACGTCGGTATTTGCCACTTTTTTGGGAACGGATCCTTTGAATGTCGGAGGTACCGAAGAACAAAAAGAAAAATGGCTTAAGAAAATAGCCAAGGAAAAACTTATGGTCGCTTATGCGGCCACCGAGCCGGATGCGGGAAGCGACCTGGTTAACTTAAAGACAAGAGCGGAACATGTGATTAAAAACGGAAAATTGGCCGGATATTCCATAACGGGCGCAAAACAATGGATTTCAAACGGCGGAATAGCGGATTTATATACGGTTTTGGCAATGGCTCCCGGAGGACCCAGCTGGTTTTTAGTAGAGAAAAATTACGAAGGCTTTTCGCCCAATCATCACGAAGATAAGCACGGCATAAGGCTGTCCAATACGAGCGGTCTTTCTCTGGATAATGTTTTTGTCCCTGTTGAAAATTTAATAGGCGCGCAAGAAGGTAAGGGCCTTTTGCAGGCTCAAGCCGTATTCGGATACACAAGACTTATGGTCGCGGCTTTCGGCTTAGGCGCGGGTTGGGAAGCTTTGGAAAATGCCATAAGATATTCTCAGCAAAGAATACAAGCGGGCGGACCTCTTTCCGATAAGCAGGGATATACTCATAAATTTCTCGTTTCTCATGCGGCAAATTTGGAAGCGGCGAGATCTTACATAGAGTATGTCGCAAATCGATTGGACTCCGGAGAGCACGGACTTCAAACGGAGGGCGCCATAGCGAAATATTGGGCTACGGAATCGGGAAATAAAGCGGCCGAGGACGCAATACAGGCTTTGGGCGGATACGGATATACGAGGGATTTTCCCGTAGAAAAAATCAAAAGAGACATAAAGATAACATGTATATACGAAGGAACAAGCGAAGTTATGGAAATGACCATATACAGAGGAAGATGGCAGGAGCATTTAAAAACAAGGGGTGAATTCTATTCCGCAATGGCTAAAGAAATGGAATCTTTACACGCCTTAAATCCCAATGTGGGCGCCGATGCCTGCGCGCTTAGTCTTAAAGCATTAGGCACGGTTTTGGAAGAATGCAGAATAAATAAATTGACAAGGCATCAATATGTTACTTTTAAATTGGGTTCTTTGATAGCCGCAAGCGAAATAGCCTGGAGTTTTTGTAAAACGGCCGCGGCCGACAAATATTCCGAGACGGTCAAATTCGATAAAAAAACATACGAAACTATGGCGCGTGTAAATGCAAAAAATACGGCTTTAAGAACCGCAATGGAAGGGTCCGCTTTGGTTTTGTCCGCGGTAGACGATCCGGCCGGTTTTGCCGAGAAGATAAATCTAAAAGAAATTGAAAAAAAACAAAAAGGTCTTTTGGCGGACATGGATTTTATAGCTTCTTCTCTGAAAAGTTCTTTTAAGGCAAGATAGGAGGATTTGTGAAAATAATAGTCTGCATAAAACAGGTGCCCGACACAACGGAAGTAAAAATAAATCCGGAAACGGGAACTCTGATAAGAACCGGAGTTCCGAGCATATTAAATCCTTACGATCATTTTGCTTTGGAAAGCGCGCTAAATCTTAAGAAAAAGCATCCCGGCTTTACGGTAGACGTAATTTCCATGGGGCCTCCTCAGGCCAAGGCGGTAGTTCAGTTTGCTTTGGCTTTAGGGGCCGACGAAGGCATACTTTTAAGCGATGCCGCTTTTGCCGGTTCTGATACTTGGGCTACTTCGTACGCTTTGTCGATGGCTATCAAAAAAATAGGAAAAGCCGATATGATATTCTGCGGTATGCAGGCCATAGACGGAGATACCGCTCAAGTCGGACCCGGAATAGCTCAGCAATTGGGTCTGCCTCAGGTAACTTTTTGCGAACATATAGAAGTCGAAGGCAAAACGATAATAGCGGAAAGACACATAGACGGGGGAAGCGAGACCGTAGAATTAAGAGCGCCGGCATTGTTTACCATGATAATGCCGAAAGACCATCCTTACGCATATCCTTCTTTCACTCAAATTTATTCGGCGTCTAAAAAGAAATTTTCTATTTGGAACGCGCAAGACATAGGAGCCGAAAGTCATTATTTGGGATTAAAAGGTTCGCCTACTCAGGTTTCTAAAATATATCCTCCGAAAAAAGAAACGGAAACTCAGTTTTTCAATGTTTCCGCCGCCGAGGCAGCGGAAAAAATAGTGGAAATAATGAAAAAAGAAGGTTTTATAAAATAGGAGAAAATATGCTTGAAATTTCGGTTAAATGTATAGGATGTACGAAATGCGTTGCGGTTTGCCCTTTCGGCGCTTTAAGCATGTCCGGGAAAAAAGCCGTGGTAAATATGAGCGCTTGTACTTTATGCGGAGCCTGCGTTCAAATTTGTCCGGTTGAAGCCATATCCATAAAAAGAGAAACCGCCTCAAAGGATTTTTCTTCTTATAAAGGCGTTTGGGTTTTTGTCGAATTAGAAGACAGCGAAGACCTTTCGGCCGAAGGCGATATAAGAAAAGTTTCTTTCGAACTTTTAAGCGAAGGCAGAAAACTCGCCGACTCTTTGAAAGAAGATCTTTGCGCGGTAGTATTTGCCGCTAAAAATAAAAATTACGAAAGAATTTTAGGCGAATACGGCGCCGATAAAGTGTATTTCTGCGAAAATGAAGAATTTACGGTTTATAATACCGACATTTATTGCGCGGCCTTTTCCGCTCTTATAAACAAACATAAGCCGTCCGCCGTTCTTTTCCCCGCTACCGTAAAGGGCAGAGATTTGGCTCCGAGAATAGCCTCGGCTCTCTATGTCGGCTTAACGGCCGACTGTACGGCTTTGTCTATCAGAGACGGTCTTTTGGTTCAATCGAGACCCGCTTTCGGCGGAAACATAATGGCCGACATACTTTCCCCGAATTCCAGACCGCAAATGGCCACGGTAAGACCGAACGTAATGAAAATTTCTCAGCCTAAAAGCGGGAAAATAGCCATTCTCATAAGAGAAGACATAAAAATAGACAAAAACATGAGAAGGGTTAAAGTTCTTAAAAGAAGAATGGAGAAAGCTTCTTCTTCGTTAAAAATAGAAAATGCCAATATGATAGTTTCGGGCGGAAGAGGAATGAAGTCGAAGGAAAGATTCCGCCTTGTGGAAGAATTGGCTTCCGTTCTCGGAGCTGCGGTAGGCGCTTCGAGAGCGGCAGTAGATATGGGGTTTAAGGAAAAATCTCATCAGGTGGGTCAAAGCGGAGTTACGGTAAGTCCGAGGCTGTATATGGCTTTCGGTATTTCCGGAGCGGTTCAACATTTGGTAGGAATGAAAAATTCCGATATAATAGTGGCGGTAAACAAAGATCCGAACGCCATGATATTTACTGCGGCCAAATACGCTTTTATAGGCGACGCTCATCAAATATTGCCCAAACTGACCGAGATTTTGAAGAAAGGATTAAAAAAAGATTAATCCTTTCGGCCGGATTTAATGAAAATTCTCAATAGGTTTCTTTCTATTATTTTTTCGGTCGGATTTATTCCGGTATTGCCGGTTTTTATTTTTTTGATTTTTTATCAAACGTCAGGAAAAGAAAATATACTTCGCTATCATTTAAACATAGCGGAAATCTCCGCCAGAATGGCCGAGGAAAATCTGGCTCAGCTTTCTCTGAGAATTTCAAATTACGAAAGATTAAGCGGGGAAAAAATTTGCTCTTATATATCCGATAAAAATCCGGACATATCTTTTTTGGCCGTTTTACACGGAAAGGAAAAGATATGCGCGGCGGGAGCCGGGGCTTTTGTAAAACTTTTTTCAAATAGCGATTTGCCCGCTTATATGAAAGAAGTTCTTCCGGCCGGTAAAAAAGAACCGATAATAGGAAATTTTAGAATTATAGGCGATACTCCTTCCGCCGACATAATATATCCTCTGCCTAACGGCTTAGTTCTTTACGTCGTTGTTGATCTTAAAGAAATTTTTTCTTCGGTTTATCTTCAGAAAATAGGTAAAACGGGTTCGGTTTATTTTGCCTCTCAGTCGGGAAGAATTTTTTCTTTTTCCGGATTTGCTCCTTCGTTAAATTTTTCTTCTCTATCCGAAAAATTTACCAAAAATTCCGGTTTTTTTAAGGGTTTGTCGGACAATGAAAGAAATTATGTGGGAGCTTTTGCAAGAGTAGGAGACCTGAATCTTTACGCTCTTACTCTTCAGCCGGAAAACGAGGCTTTCAGGGAAACAAATTTGGCTTCTTCTTCTCTTCTTTTTATGATGCTTCTTCTGCTTACGGTATTTTATTTTGTGGCATTGACCGCGGCCGGTAATATTTCAATGCCCATAAACAGGCTTATATCGGCGGCCGAAAGAATATCTAAAAACGATTTTTCAAGACAGGTCAAACCGGATCCGAGAATAAAAGAAATAAATACTTTAATTTCGGCTTTTAATTCCATGATGAGATCTCTTCATAGGTATCAGGAACTTCAGGTGGAGAAAGTTTTCAGAGAAAAAGAAAAAATGGATTTGCTGGCGGCTTTAATAAGCGACGGCATAATATTGGCCGATTTTACCGGCGAACCGGTTTACTGGAATCCGGCCGCTCAAGAAATATTAAAGAAGTCCGGGAAAACACCTCAGAAGGCGGTATGCGATCTTGTAAAGCTTGCCGCTTATAACAAAGGCAAGCATTTTTCTCTTCCTTGGGAAAAAGATTCTTTTTATTCGGTTTCCGTTAAAGTTTCTCCGTCCAAACTCGATAGCCCTTTGATTTTTATGGTTATAAGAGACGTGTCGGCCGAGGTAAAAATCCGTTCGGTAAGGGAAGATTTTTTTAGGGCGGTCGCTCACGATATAAGGGCTCCTCTTTTGAATATGCAGGGATATGTAAAATTATTTTCTCTTAATTTGGGCGATAAAGAAAAAACGGCCGAATATATAAAAGGCATGGAAGAGGAAAGCGAAAGAATATTTAAACTTGTGGAAAGCGTTCTGGAGATGTCGCGCTTGGAAAGCGGAGCTTTCAAATTAAATATATCTTCTTTTTCCGTTTTGTCTTTTCTTAAAAAAACGGCGGAGAGATTCTCTCCGGTTTTGGCCGATAAAAACTTAAAATTGAATATTATTTGCCCGAAAGATTTTAATCTGAAAGCGGACGAAAATCTTTTATCGAGAGCTTTGGATAATATGCTTTCAAACGCTTGCAAATTTTCTTTCGATAACGGTGTGATAGAACTTACGGCAAAAACTCAAGAAGGATTTAATATAATTTCCGTTAAGGACTACGGACCCGGAATAAGCAAAGATAAGATGGAAAAGATTTTTGAAAAATTTACCGGCTACGATCCTAAAGGATTCGGACTTGGACTTAGCATAGCCAAAGCCGCCGCTCAAGCGCACGGAGGTTCGGTCGGAGCATTTTCCGACGGTAAAAGCGGGAGCGAATTTTATATAAAACTTAAAGCTTTGTGATTTAAAATATTTTTCGGGAGATAATATGGCCAATAAAAAAATCGAATGGAAAACCCTAAATAAGTTTGCTTTGCCATGGACTTTCTTTCTGATTGTCTTTACCGTTATTTTAGGAGATTATCTCAATCCTTTCGTATCTTTGGAAAATAAATGGTTCGATTTAAAAATATATATGCCTTTTAAAACCGGAATAGGATATAAAACCGGAATGGAGGTAAAAGCGGATCCTAAAATAAACATAATAGCCATAGACGAATTTTCCACAGAAAAATACGGCTGGCCTTTTAAGAGAAGACATTATGCCAAGCTTTTGGAGAATCTTAATAAATACGATATTAAAGCCGTAGGTTTCGACGTTATGTTTATGGATAAAGATACGGATAATCCGGAAAACGACGCAGCTTTGATTGCCTCCCTAAAAAAATATGACAATACGATAAATCTTATTACCGTAGAAAACAATAAAATAAAAAAGCCGATAAAAGGCATAATGGAAAATAGCCGTTATATGGCTCAGCCTCACGCCGATGTCGGTATGGATAGAGACGGGCACGTGAGAGAAATGTATCCTTTTTATCCCCCGATGATGATCGATATAGACAAAGAAGTTTTTCTCGGCTACGGAGATTTGATTAAAATGGGAGCAAAAAAATGTTCGGATTGCGAAGGTTCGGGCATACCTCTTTTGGGAGCCGCCGCTTACGCTCTTTACAGCGATATGCCGATTAACGCTTTATACGGCCAATGGGAAAAGAAACTTTTGAGACTTAAATTCAGATATCCGGAAATAAAATATAAACATTTGGGCAGAAAAGGGTTCGGTCAAAGCGAAGAAAATTCTTATGATTCTCCTTTTAGACATATATCCGCAAGAGATGTCATTGAAGATACTTTGTCTAAAGAAGAAAAAGAAGGATTAAAAGGAGGGATAGCTTTAATAGGCGCTACCGCCACCGGAGCTTTCGACCATTACCCAAATCCTTTTCAATCCCTTGTTCCCGGAGTCGAGTTTCACGCTACCTTAATAGATAATCTTATAAAAAAAGACTATTTGATACCGGTAAGCGGATGGATAAAACTTTTAATTCTTATAATATCCGTATGGTTTCCGATAGTTCTTCAGCCTCAAAAAATAAAAACCATAACCATATCCGTTTTCGGTCTATGTTCGGCTTTAATAATTTTAAGCATATATTCGGTTAAATATAATCTCGATATTAACTTCGTATCTTATTTTGTGGCTCTTTTCGTGTCTTATACTTATATTATGGCCTATAAGTCCATAGTCGAAGGCAGAGAAAAAAAATGGATAAAAAATACTTTTTCTCAATATCTTTCGCCTAAGGTCGTAAACATACTTACCGAGGATCCTTCCAAGCTTACCTTAGGCGGAGAAAGAAGGGATATGACTGTGTTTTATATGGACATAGCGGGATTTACGACTATGAGCGAAAAATTAAGTCCCGAAGAATTGACTAAAAAGCTAAACTACTATCTCTCCGAACTTACCGAAGTGGTTCATAAGTACGACGGAGTGGTAGACAAATATATAGGAGATTGTATTATGGCTTTTTGGAATGCTCCTTTAGATCAGGAAAAACACAGAACCCTGGCCTGTAAAACGGCCATAGACTGTATAAAAAAAGTCGAAGAATTAAATAAAACGGTACCGGAAAGCGAAAGGATAAGCGTCAGGATAGGAATAAATTCGGGTCCGGTAGTAGTCGGCAATATGGGTTCCAATACGAGATTTGCCTATACGGTTTTAGGCGACAATGTTAACTTAGCTTCGCGTTTAGAGGGAGCAAATAAATTCTTTCATTCTAAAATTATGGTAAGCAAAGACGTTTATGACGAAGCTAAAAATGAAATATACGCCAGATTTTTGGGATCGGTGAGAGTAGTAGGAAAAGTTTTGCCGGTAGATGTTTACGAACCTGTTTGTTTTATCGAAGACAAAAATGAAATATCGCCTATTTATGA
>JAAYVI010000126.1 GCA_012517235.1 Elusimicrobiota bacterium
CAATTCTTAATATATCGCCGGAATACTTATTATTGATTCCTTTTATGCTCATCGTAGATAAAAGATAATACCTTATTCGCCAGTCTATACCCTTATCATTTAATGCGCACAAAACTTCTTCATCCGTAGAATTTAAAGACGCTGCGCCTTCTTCATCGGATAAAATTTCGCGGATCTCGTATAACTCGCCCCTCTTAGCTAAACTGACGGACCCTTCCAATCTCTTTATATTTTCGCTAAAAGACGAAGACATAACGCATTTGCCAAACTTATCTTCTATACTATATGAATTTGTCGGAAAAAAAATGGAAAATAAAATCAATATAACTATTCTTCCCATAAATAAGCCTATTATTTACCGCTTAAACAGTTCCCCAAAATTACGAATTCGCTCACGATATCCCCACAGCCACAAGCAGAGCGCTTACAAAGTAGTCTACCGCCAGTATCAATACCATTGAAGAAACCACCGATTCCGTAGTGGCTTTTCCTACGCCTTGCGCGCCGCCTTCGGCATAAAGTCCCTTATAACAAGAAACTGTCGATATTATAAAAGCGAAAAAAAAGCTTTTTATGAAACCGTGCATAAAATTGCTTATTTCCATATAATTGAAAATATCGTCGAAATATACGCTCGAAGGAACGGAAAGCTTAACGGAGCTTACCATAAAGCCGCCTATTATTCCTATGAAATCGCTAAAAACCGTCAATATCGGCAGAGCGATGAAAAAAGCGAAATATCTCGGTATTACCAAATACGAAGAAGGATTTGTGCCCAGAGTATACAGGGCGTCTATTTGTTCGGTAACTTTCATCGTTCCTATTTCCGCCGTAACCGCGGCTCCGGCTCTTCCGGCGACTACCACCGCCGTAAGAACCGGTCCCAATTCTTTTACCAAAGAAAAACCCACCACGCTTCCCACATATAAAGGTTCGTTAAAAAGAGATTTTGAAGTATAACCGCTTTGCAAAGCCAAAACCATACCGGTAAAGAGAGAAGTCAAAGAAGTTACGCTTAAGGACTGCACGCCTATTCTTACCGTTTGTTTTATTATTTCTTTCTTCTCCAAAGGCGCGGCAAAAAGCCATATAAACGCCGAAACGCTCATATAATAAGTTTGTCCCAATTTTTTTGATAAGGTAAGAAGTTTTTCGCCTATAGCGGCAAGCATAAAACCGCCTATTTCTTGTAAATTCTCGGCACCCTGCTCATTATCAGAGTGGTTATTTCATATCCTATTGTATCGCCCCATAAGGCCAAATCGTTCGGTCCCAGGTATTCTTTCAAACTTTTGCCCATAAGAACGGCTTCGTCTCCTACGCTAACTTTTTTAAGACCGCTTATGTCGGCCATAATCATATCCATAGTAACATTGCCTATTACTTTGCATTTTTTGCCGCTTATCAAAACATGCCCTTTATTCGAAAAAGATCTTAAGTATCCGTCGCCGTATCCGACAGGCAAGGTAGCTACGCGCATATTTTTTGCGGCTTTATAAGTTTTATTATAGCTAATAAAAGAACCTTTCTTTACGGTTTTTATGAAAACTATTTTAGTTTTCAAAGACATAACAGGCTTAAATCCTTTCAAATATCCGTAAGCCGCCCATCCGCAGCGCGCCATATCCAGACGGGCCTGCGGAAAATTTAAAACTCCGGCGGAATTGGCCATATGTCTTTTAATTTTATCCTTATAAGGAGCGGTTATTTTTTCAAAAAGTTTTATTTGTTTCAAAGAATATTCCTTATCGCTGTCGGCCGAGGAAAAATGGCTGTAAGCGGCTTCGACTTTCACATAAGGATTTTTTTCCAAAAAAGACATTATAGATTTAAAAGATTCCCGGCTTACTCCCACTCTGTTCATTCCGGTTTCTATTTTTATATGACAAGAAATTTCTTTTCCCAGAGACTTTGCGGTTTTGCATAGTTCTTTGGCGCCCAAAAGACTCGATACGGTAGGAGTAAGAGAATATTCGAAAAAAGCTTTAAAATTTTTCAAAGGATAAACGCTTCCCAAAACCAATATCGGAATTTTTACTCCTTTCTCTCTTAAAAATATTCCCTCTTCTATGGACGATACGCCGAGCCAATCGCAAAGTTTTTTTTCCTGGGCATAAAGAGAAACGGCTTCTATGCCGTGTCCGTAAGCGTTTGCCTTGACCACAAACATCAAACGCGATTTTTTTAATATGCTTTTTAATTTTTTGAGATTAAACGAAAGGGCTTTTAGGTCTATTTCCGCCCAAGTAGGCCTGAATAAATCCCTCATATTACAAAGGGGTTTCCTCTACCGCTATTTGTTCTATTTCCCTGGGAACGGGGTTATGAAATCTTGTAAATTCGGGAATAAAACCGAGTTCTATTTCTTTTACCGCTCCGTTTCTGTTTTTTGCTATTATCAAAGTGGCCTTATTTTTATCTTCGTCTTTTTTGGTATAGTAATGATCCCTGTGTATCATTGCCACCACATCGGCGTCTTGTTCCAGAGAACCCGATTCCCTTAAATCGGAAAGCTGAGGTTTATTTCCTTCTCTGGTTTTATCTTCGGTTTTTCTGTTAAGCTGAGACAAAGCCAAAACGGGAACATTCAACGTTCTTGCCATATCTTTTAAAAGTCTTGAGATTTCCGAGACCTCCTGCTGACGGCTTTCTATCTTGCCTCTGCCTCTTATAAGCTGAAGATAGTCTATTATGACAAGCATTTTATCGAAATTTGGATCTTTCGCTTTAAGTTCTAACATAAGCTTTCTTGCTCTCGAACGTATATCCATTATGGTAAGTCCGGGAGTATCGTCTATCCAGATTTTTCCTTTGCTGAAAGTGTCGACTATGCCCGTAAGACTGGTAAAATCTTCTCTTGAAAACTTTCCGTATCTTACTCTCGAAACATTTATTCCGGCGGCTGCGCAAATCATTCTGTTTACAAGAGACATCTTATCCATTTCCAAGGAAAAGAAAACCACCGGTATTTTCTTTTGCGCTTCCACGGCGACATGATAGGCTATATTTAAGGCCAAAGCCGTTTTACCCTGAGAAGGTCTGGCCGCCAGTATTATAAATTCGGAATTTTGAAATCCGCCCGTCGCATCGTCAAATTGCAAAAAGCCGCTTGGGACTCCGGTTATTCCGCTTCTGTTGGCATAAAGTTTTGAGAGATTATCGGTATAATCGTGAGCCAGAGAAGAAGCGTCGGCAAAACCGTGTTCGGTATTTTTCTGCGAAATCTCAAAAGAAGATTTTTGAGCGAAATCCAGAATGGCGTCTATTTCTTCCGCCTGGTCGTAAGCTTTTTCTATGGTCTGAGTGGAAGTTTTTATCAATTCTCTGAGTATATATTTTTCTTTTACTATTTTCGCGTAATTTTGATTATGAGCCGGCGTGCTTACCGCTTCTATCAATTCGGCGATATATTTTGTACCGCCCACCTGTTCTATTTTCCCCGTTTTTTTTAACTCTTCGGAAACAGTCAAAAGATCTACCGCTTTTTTTCTGTCATGCAAAGAGATTATGGCTTCGTATATTATTTTGTTATTTTCGCCGTAGAAATGTTCCGGCTTTAATATTTCGGAAACTGTGTCTATGCTGTCTTTGCTTATAAGCATGGAGCCGAGAACGGCCATTTCCGCTTCTAAAGAATGAGGATAAACTTTATTGACCGAACCCATAGCCCCTCCGAAAAAAGACGGGATATTTTAAGAAAGATTTTTTCCGCTTTAATTTTGAGCGGTTACCGTTACTTTTATCTTAGCGGATACGTCCGAGTTAAGATAAACCGGAACTTCGAAATTCCCCACGGCTTTTATGGAAGCCGGCAAATCTATCATTTCTCTGTCTATCTCTATGTCTGCGGCTTTAAGAGATTTGAGTATGTCGCTTTTTGCGACTGAGCCGAACATCTGTCCGTCTTCGTTTACTTTTCTTGAAAATGAAAGAGTTATGGCGGAAATTTTTTCGGCTACGGCGGAGAGAGCTTTATTTTCCTGTTCTCTTTTCTTTTTTCTTCTTTCTTCGGCCGATTTCCACGATTTTATCGCGCCTTCCGTGGCAAGCTCCGCTATGCCCCTGGGAAGAAGATAGTTTCTGGCATAACCGTCTTTTACCTGCTTTATATCTCCGGCTCTGCCCAAAGTTCTGAGATCTTTTTTCAAGATAACTTTCATAAAATCCTCCGATTAATCGTTATAAGGCAGAAGAGCCAAATTTCTGTTTATTTTTATAGCTCTGGCCAATTGCCTTTGATGTTTGGCGCAAGCGCCGGTAACTTTTCTGGGCAATATTCTGCCGGTCTCGGTGCAATAGGGCTTTATAAGATGAAACTGCTTATAATCCACATGCTTTATTTTTTCCGCGCAAAGTCTGCAAACTTTTTTCTTATTGGAGAAATGTCTTCTGAAAGGTCTTCTGGCCTGAGATTCTCCTCTGTTTTCCTGCTTTTCTGCCGCGGGATTTTGTTCGTTTTTCACATTTTCGTTGTTTTCCATAAACTTCTCCTATTTTTAAAAAGGCGTCTCTTCTTCGCTTATTCCGCTCACGGAACCCGATTCTTGAGAATCTTCCAGAGATTCTTCGGCTTCTTTCGACTCTTTTGCGGCCGAAGCGAGAAATTGTATTCTATTTGCCACTACTTTTAATGTTTTCCTGTTAACTCCGTCTTTGCCGGTGTATTCTCCGGACGTTAATCTGCCTTCCACGTGTACCGGGCTGCCTTTTTTAAGTTTATCTTTGCAGCGCTCGGCTATCTGTCCCCATGCCACCACGGGAACGAAAGTGGTATCGTCTTTCCATTCGTTTGAAGCTTTATCCAGATATCTTCTGTTTACAGCCACGTCGAAAAGACAAACCGCCGAACCTTTTTGAGTATAAGAAACATTGGGATCTCTCGTAAGACGTCCGGTTATTATGACGCTGTTTTGTTCCGGTAATTTTATATTCATCTTATTTCTTTGCGGCTTCGGCCGTTTCGTTAACTATGGAAACTCGCAAAACGTTTTCCTGAACTTTCAAATTAAAATTTATCTCCTTTATCGAAGAGGCCGGAGACTTAAATTTCATATAGGCGTAATAGCCGTCCCTGTTCTTCTTTATTTGGTGATAAAATCTCTTCCTTCCGAGCAAATCTTCGGTTAAAATTTCTCCCTGATTGGAAGAGATGATTTTTTTGGATTTTTCCAGCGTTTCTTTAACTTGAGTATCGGAAAGCTGAGGATTTAAAACAAGTATCAATTCATAATTTTTCATAGTATATTAATTATACCATATTTTGCGACGCTTTAAGCCCTTTTTTCCAATGAACGGCGGGCTGCGGCAAGTTTTTTCTCGTCGCCTATGTCGTGCCAGATACCTTCCTCGTATTCGAAAGACAGTATTTCCCCGCCCCTTTCGGCTATATCCAGATAAAGTTCCGTAAGTGAAAATTTTTCTTTTTCGGGGAAAAAAGCAAAAATATCGTTCGAAAGCAGTTGTATGCCGCAAAAAGGCATAAATTTTTCTTGTTTTGCCGGTCTTTTGTCTTTTCTCTCGCCCGTTTTCTCGTTAACCCAGCCGCAAAGTCTGTTTTTTTCGTCAAAAATAAATTTTCTCGAAGCCGGTCTTTTTTTAACCGCCAAAAGCCCCAAACATGGTTTATTGTCGAATTCTTTTTTCATTTTATTAAGATCGAAATCGCAAAGTATGTCGCAATTATAAACAAAAAATTTTTTTTCGCCTTTGAAATACTCGGAAGCTTTTTTAAGTCCTCCGCCCGTATCCAATAAATATTCTTCCCTTGAAACGGTAAAATCGGCTCCGAAGTATCTTTTTTCTTCCAAAAATTTTTCTATTTTATCGGCCAAATGCCAGGTATTTATTACAAAACTAAATACGCCGGCATTTTTCAGGTTTTCGACGGCTCTTTCCAGCATTGTTTTGCCGCCTATTTCTATAAGCGGTTTAGGAACGGTATCTGTTATGGGCCTTAATCTCTCTCCGCGGCCGGCGGCTAAAATCATCGCCTTCATTTCATTATCTCTATCTCGCCTATGGAAGGCTGAGGAACCAGGGCGGAAGACACCGCGCTTACTCCTTCTCCGACATACATACATGCTATTATGACAACGGCCGAAAGCAATATCCCCACGGCCACATTTCCCTTCTGAAGTTCTTTGCCGGCATGGAGTTTTTCTCGCGTAAGTCTTCCGAAAAGTCTGAGTGTGACGGAAATGGTTATTACCGCTGCGGCCATTGCTATTGTCAAATGTCCGGCCGACATAAGAATCAATTTCCATAAAGCTATGTTATTTTCCCCGGGAGCCGACATATAAAGCCTGAACATACTCACCACGGAAGTTATAGCCTTTTGAAGTATTACGGAAGCGGAAAAAAGTATCGAAGCCACCAAAATGCCTACCGAGGTATTTCCTCTGGCTATTTCGTCTTCCATATCGAAATCGGGATTTGCTCTTATAAATATCTTGTAAGTTACATATATTACGATTCCCGACATTAATACGGCCAGAAGGAACTCAAACACGCTTACTATTATTCTTATGTTTAACATATTATCTCCTTAATTAAAAAAAGGTTCCAAAGAATATTCCTTGGAATTTTTAAGCAAAGCCATAGTATTGGCCCCTACTTGTCCGGGCATAAGCCAGGCCGGACCGGCCGGTTCTATCAAAACATACTCCAATCCTTCATATCTTACAAACAAATCGCCTTTTGCCGGAATACGCCGAACGGCCATAAGATAATGACCGGGAACAGATACGCCGACCATTTTCATGCCGCTCCAATTACCTAAAATTGAAGCTAAGACGCCCGTTTTCGTGTCGCAATCGCCCCAACCGCTTAAAACCGCTTTAAGAGGCGGCAAAATTCCGCCGGTATGGAGAGTTCCTTCTTTGGACGGAGGTATTTTATATTTTATGGCCGTTTGAACAAAAGAAACCGCCGCGCCTATGGTATCGTTGGACGAATAATTTCTTATTTTGGCTTGTTTTTGTATTTCCAAAGCCAGAGGTTTAAGCTCCGAAATATTTCTTTTTACTATATTGGGCATATCGCAAACTACTATATTGCCTTCCCTTAAAGCCATACCTCTCTTATAAAACAAAGCTCTAAGTTTAGTATCGTATTCCAATCTTACTTCCTCGGCCGCCTTATCGGCCTCCCCCCTTCCGCCTTTTACGTATGCTTTTTCCCATGCTTCCTTTATTGTTTTTTGTCTCCACGATTTTAGAGCTTCGTACTCTTCGTCTCTGTATCCGTAATTCTTAAGATATTCTTTCAAATAAGACGAGGGGACGCTTATGGAAAGAGAGAGTCTGTCTTTATTGAAATTTACAAAATTATAATTTGCGCTAAGATAATCTCCCTGGGCCGAAATTTTTTGCCCCGTTCCGGCCTCAATCTTATTTTTTACCACCGTCTCTTCGTATTCGTCTTCTTCTCCCGAATCCTCTTCGCTTTCTTCTTCGTCTTGAGAATAATCGCCGAAAAATAATAAGTCATTTTGTTTTACGGGCAATGATAATTTTTTCTCCCATTGTAAAGAAAAGTGAAAAGTAAATAAAAAAGAAAAAAAGCCGATAAATAAAATTACCGTTTTTTCTTTTTGCATAAAGTTATAAGAATACATATTTAGGTTAAGAAATTTATTTAATACAGAATATATTGCCTTTTTTATCTTTAGACGTATACCCTTCAGTCCCAGATCTTAAATAGATATATAAAGCGGATGCGGGATGAGGAGGGAGCTCTTCGGATGACCAGTAATATGCATTACACCTATTAGCTTCATATTTATCACCAGAACATTCATTTGCATACTTTTGCTTAAGCTCCGATATTTTTGGTAAACGCCCGCCATTCTTTTCACAATACTCCTTAGCTTCGTACCACGTCATTCTCTTTGGCAAAAGGTATTTAGAAACCTCATCCCTATATAAATTATCCTTACCATAACCATAATTTGACATAAATTTCTCGGCCCATTCCGATTTTTGTTCCGGACTTATTACAGTAAGCGCAAGATATCTCCTTAAAGTCTGATAATCTTTCTTCATCGTTTCAAGCCTTTTTAGTCTTATTTCTTCGGTTCTTTTAAATTCTAAATCATAATCTTCCCATTCCTTTGCTCTTTTTGCAGCAAGATCTTTATATTTGGGATATAAATAGCTAAATTCCTTCCATTTTTTCGCTTTATCCATTGGCGGAGCTTCAGACCTGTCAAACACAAAAACTTCATCATATTTTTCAAGTGTTTCAATATCAGCCTCAATCTTAAAATCGGCTGATGGGATATTAACTTCCTCTACTTTTGGTACGCGTGTAGGTTCAAAAATAGGTTTGGGAATAGAAATTTTGTCCTGCCACGTTCTAATGATAGTTCCCTTACCTGATGCAATTATCTTGCCGGTTATAACATCTATTATACGTCCATTAACCTCTGTCTCTTTCTCATTTATGTCTAGTAAAGACCCAACCAAAACGGCTTCGACACCCAACATATGCCCAAGATCCTTAGTTTCCGCGTCATTAACAAGTCCGCTCATCTCAAGTTTTTTTTCTTCAAGTACTTTATGAAGTAATCCCCTTTCAAGCACTGAAAATTTTTTATTGGCGGATAATATGGTAACTAACCGTTCTTGAACTATTTTAGAACCCATAGATTCAAATCCGTCTACATATGGGAATGATAATACTGCTATTCTTATAGTTTGAGTACTATTTATTTGTTTGGATAAGTCATTTACCAAATAATTCAAAGGCTCGGCCTTCATATTAGCCGCAAAAATAAAAAATAAAACCGCAATTCTAAAAAATTTATTCATTTCCCTTAACCTCTATTAGTATAAATGATAATTCACGAATTAATACACGCAGTAGACATTATTTTTCATATCTTTTTTTCCAGGGAGCTGAATTTTCATATTAAAAAACACCATGGCTCTCAAAGGATCATACTCACATTCTTTACTAAATTCTATTGAGAAATCTCCAATAGACTCTCCTACCCTAGGGCCCGCTTTTTTAGGTATACAATCTTCCGATGACCAAATGGCATTACGACATCTATTAGCTTCATATTTATCACCAGAACACTCATTTTCATACTTCTGCTTAAGCTCCGATATTTTTGGTAAACGCCCGCCATTCTTTTCACAATACTCCTTAGCTTCGTACCATGTCATTCTCTTTGGCAAAAGGTA
The DNA here is from genome assembly GCA_012517235.1 of Elusimicrobiota bacterium. Taxonomy (GTDB): domain Bacteria; phylum Elusimicrobiota; class Elusimicrobia; order Elusimicrobiales; family UBA9959; genus JAAYVI01. The sequence continues at coordinate 9,189 of JAAYVI010000126.1, forward strand.
TTTAGAAATCTCATCCCTATATATATTGTCCTTACCATAACCATAATTTACCATAAATTTCTCGGCCCATTCCGACTTTTGTTCAGGACTTATTACAGTAAGCGCAAGATATCTCCTTAAAGTCTGATAATCTTTCTTCATCGTTTCAAGCCTTTTTACTCTTATTTCTTCGGTCCTTTTAAATTCTAAATCATAATCTTCCCATTCCTTTGCTCTTTTTGCAGCAAGATCTTTATATTTGGGATATAAATAGCTAAATTCCTTCCATTTTTTCGCTTTATCCATTGGCGGGGCTTCAGACCTGTCAAACACAAAAACTTCATCATATTTTTCAAGTGTTTCAATATCAGCCTCAATCTTAAAATCGGCTGATGGAATATTAACTTCCTCTACTTTTGGTACACGTGTAGGCTCAAAAATAGGTTTGGGAATAGAAATTTTGTCCTGCCACGTTCTAATGACAGTGCCCTTACCTGATGCAATTATCTTGCCGGTTATAACATCTATTATACGTCCATTAACCTCTGTCTCTTTCTCATTTATGTCTAGTAAAGACCCAACCAAAACGGCCTCGACACCCAACATATGCCCAAGATCCTTAGTTTCTGCTTCATTAACAAGCCCGCTCATCTCAAGTTTTTTCTCTTCAAGTACCTTATGAAGTAATCCCCTTTCAAGCACTGAAAATTTTTTATTGGCGGATAATATGGTAACTAACCGTTCTTGAACTATTTTAGAACCCATAGACTCAAATCCGTCTACATATGGGAATGATAATACGGCTATTCTTATAGTTTGAGTACTATTTATTTGTTTGGATAAGTCATTTACCAAATAATCCAAAGGCTCGGCCTTAATATTAACCGCAAAAATAAAAAATAAAAACGCAATTCTAAAAAATTTATTCATATTATCGATTCTCCTTATATCAAACTATTTTATTTTACCAAAAATATTTTAGCAAAAAATTATTTGCTAAAATCGGCCTGAGAAAAAAAGTAAGATATGAAGCCCAAATAGGCTATTGCGGCTATTAAATGGCGAGGCATAATGCCGTTTGA
>JAAYVI010000127.1 GCA_012517235.1 Elusimicrobiota bacterium
AATATCCGAAAATAAAATAGAAAATTACGACGCCGTTTTTAGTCTGGATTTTCCCTGGAAAAAAGATAAAAGCTGTTCTTTATGGCTTAAAGCTTTAAGCAAGGGAAAGAAAAAAATATTTATAGCAAATCATCTTCTGCCCGAAGACGAGCATGCCCCTTTTTTCGTTTGGCTTAAAGAAAAAAATATTTTTTCAATTTTTGACTTGGCATATTTTTACGCTTTCGACCACCCTTCGAATTTCCCGCCTTTAAAAAAAGGCGCGGTAAAATACAGGACATATTACATAGATTCCGTCTATTATTCTCCCGACAAAACAAAAAAGGATTCGGATTTCATAACGGTATTTCTGGCCGGCAGTAAAGAAAGGGCATTTCAATCCATAAATCCTTGTTTAAGAGAGAATCCGCAAATAAAAATAAAAATGATTTCAAATTCCGATTATAAAGCCGCAAAAAAATATTCGAACAGATTTAAACTTTTAAAACTTAACGAAAACATATTCCGCATAAAAGAAGAAATTTCTTCGAGCGATTTGGTCTTAATCCCGATAAACGACAAGAGCAAAAATCAAACCGCGGGTATGGCGGTAGCTTTTATGGGAATGAGTATGGCAAAACCCGTGATAGCAAAAAGCAGGCTATGGATGCGAGATTATATGGAGCACGGGAAAAACGGTTTTTTATACCTCGCTTCGTCAAAGATACCTCAAGCCGTGAAAAATGCCGTTAAACTGAGAAAAAAATGGGATTTAATAGGAAACGAAGCGAGAAAAACCATACTAAAAAAAGCGGCTCTGGACATTTTCGCCGCAAAACTTATAAAAGAAGCTTTTAAATGAAAATACTTTTGGTAATTCCGCCCGCTTTTTACATGACTTCAGACAGGGTTTTTCCGCCTTTGGGAATTCTTTATGTTTGCGCTTGGCTTAAGAAAAAAGGAAAACATCCCGAAGTTTTGGATCTTACGGGAGAAAAAGAATGGAAAGAAATTTTTAGAAAAGCCGTAAAAATTAAAAAACCGGATTTCATAGGTTTTACGGCCACCACCCCGGATCTTCCCGCGGTAATTTCTTTGCTAAAAATATGTAAAAAAATAAACTCCGATATAAAAACCGTAATAGGCGGCGCTCATGCCACGGTAGATCCTTATTCGCTTTATATGTTTGACAAAATCGTAATAGGCGACGGTTTTTCGGCTTCCCAGAAAGCTTTCTCCGATGACTCTTCAAAATTTATAAAAGAACCTTTGATTAAAGATTTGGATAAAATTCCTTTACCAGACAGAGAGGCCGTAAATTTGAATAAATATTCTTATTATCTGGACGGCAAAAAAGCGGCCAATATTATGAGCCATTTGGGATGCCCTTTTTCCTGCGCTTTCTGCTGCGGAAGAAAAAGCGAATATTACAACAAACCGAGATTTAGAAGTCCGAAAAAAGTTTTGGAGGAAATGGACACATTAAATAAAAAATACGGCTACGAGGCTTTTGTTTTCTATGACGACGAATTTAATCTTTCAAAAAATTACGCTTTGAAATTATGCTCTCTTTTGAAAAAGAGAAAATATATTTGGCGCGCGCCGGTAAGAGCCGATTTATTGGACGAGAAACTTGCTTTTGAAATGAAGAAATCCGGCTGCGTAGAAGTTACCGTCGGCGTCGAATCGGGAAGCGAAAAAGTGCTGAAATTATGCGGCAAGAAAACTACTCCCGAAATAAATTCGCGCGCCAGAAAAATATGCGCTCAGGCCGGCATAAGATTTAAGGCTTTTACCGTAGTAGGCCTTCCTTTCTCTTCTTTTGAAGACGAAAAACTAACGGAAAAATGGCTTTTGGAAAATCTTCCCGATTCCGTAGACATAAATGTAAATACGCCTTATCCATCTTCCCCGGAATACGAAAATAAAAGAAAATATAAAATAAAATTCAAGGCCGACTATTTCAAAAAGCCGGTATCTTATAAATATGATCCCAAAAAATATTCCGGTTTTTGCGATAATTCGTACCTATCTCCCGATGAAATGGTCAAGATAAGATCTAAAATGGCCGAGAAAATAAACAGAGCTTTAAAAAACCGATTCAAATGATATAATTTAATTAATGGGAT
>JAAYVI010000128.1 GCA_012517235.1 Elusimicrobiota bacterium
AAGTTTGGACCTCGACAGTTTCATCGTAAGGTGTTTGGGGCCGGAAGAATCGGCCGAAATAAAAGGAAGATTTATTTCGGTCTCAAGAACGGTAGAAAGTTCTATCTTTGCTTTTTCGGCCGCTTCTTTTATTCTCTGCATGGAAGTGTGATCTTTTTTAAGATCTATGCCGGTATCTTTTCTGAATTCTTCGGTTATATAGTCTATCAAGGCATTATCCATATCGGTTCCGCCCAGCTGAGTGTCTCCCGAAGTGGAAATAACGTCGAAAGTGCCTTCTTTGCCCAATTCCATTATCGTTACGTCCAAAGTTCCGCCGCCCAAATCAAAAACCATTATTTTTTGGTCTTTTCCTTGTTTGTCTAAACCGTAGGCCAAAGCCGCAGCGGTAGGTTCGTTAACAAGTCTCACGACTTCAAGACCGGCTATGGTTCCGGCGTCTTTTGTCGCTTGCCTTTGATTGTCGTTAAAATAAGCCGGCACGGTTATAACCGCTTTTTCTACTTTTTCGCCCAAGAAAGCCTCGGCGTCTCTTTTTACTTTCTGCAAAAGAAAAGCCGAAAGCTGCTGAGGAGTAAATTCTTTGCCGGTTATTTTATATTTATGGTCGGAGCCCATTTTTCTCTTGAAGGCAAAAACCGTGCCTTCGGGATTGGCCACGGCCTGTCTTCTGGCCGGTTCTCCCACAAGCATTTGCCCGTCTTTTGTAAAAGCGACATAAGAAGGAAAAGCTTTTCCTCCCACGCTGGTACCTTCCGCAGAAGGTATTATTGTAACTTTACCTCCTTCCATAACGGCCGCGGCCGTATTGGAAGTTCCTAAGTCTATTCCTATTATTTTCGCCATATTTTCCTCCGTTAAATTTTAATTTTTTCTAAAAATAAATATTTCAAAACTATTTTTTTTCTTCTTTTTCCGTACTATTTTGAACTTTTTTTCCTATTTTTACCTTTGCCGGCCTTAAAACCTTGTCTTCTATCATATAACCGCGCTGCAAAACCGCCGTCACCAAACCGTCTTTTTCTTCGGAACTTTCGTCTATTCCTATTATTTCGCATTTCATAGGGTCATAAGGTTTGTCATGTAAATCCATACTTCTTATTCCTTCGGATTCGAAAAATTTTGAGAACTCTTTAAATATCATTTCTATCCCTTTCAAAACTTCTTCAACCTGCTGAGGAGAGCATTTTGAAGCGTCAACTCCGGACAGATGTTCGTGAGCAGAAATCAAAACATCGTATATGGGAAACATTCTTATTATGGCTTCGTTTCTTCCCCATTTGATAAGTTCCGTTTTTTCTTTTTCCGTTCTTTTTCTGAAATTCTCGAAATCGGCTTTAAGTCTTAAAAGCTGATCGTAATAATCTTGCGCTTTTTTCTCCCATTCCGATACTTTATTTTCGCACACCTGAGAATTTTCCTTGGCTTCTTGAAGCTTTTGCTCGGTTTCTTCCAGTTGCTGCGAAACCTTTTCGGTTTCTTTTTCGGCTTTTTTTAATTCTTTTTCGCAGGATTCTCCGTTTTTCTTATTTTTATCCATAATCAAAATTCCTCTTCTTCGAAAGCTTCCCATCTGGAAAGAGCTTCTTCCATCATGGAACTCACCGCGTCGACTATCGAAATAACCCTCGGATATTCCATTCTCTTATACCCTATAACTCCGACTAAACCTACGGCTTTATCTTTTAAACAGTACGAAGAAGAAACCATGCTGAAATTCTTAAATTCTTTTATGGAACTTTCCGAACCTATGGTAACCTCTACTTTTCTTTTCGAAGGCTGCTTATTTTGAGAAGGAATCATTTGAGATGAAGAACAGTCTCTAAGCCTCTCTCTGAGAATCGCGGAAAATTTCTCTTTTTCTTCCAAAAGTCTGGCCACATTAACCAAATCTTCGTATTCGTAAGGAGAAGCGGAAGAGAATATAGCGCTAAGTCCTTCCAAATAAAGAGAATCGTCTTGCCGTAACAACTCGTCTATTACTCTTGCCAATTCCCTATAAAGATATCTTTCGTTTTCATCGGAAGTTTTTAAGGAATGCAGAATTTTTTTAATATCTTCTATCCTGACGCCCTTTAGTTTTTCGTTTAACTCGGAAACCAAAGCTCTGAGTCTGGCTTTTTCGAAAGGTTTTTCCAAATTAAAAGGGATATGTTTTATTATATTGGCGTCCGTTACTATTATGCTTAAATAGTTTTTATTGGAGACTTTAACTATATCCAAACGTTTGAGCGTTTCCTTTGATATATCCGAAAATATCGTAAATCCGGCCATTTTTGAAATATCCGCCAATGTTCTGGACGTATTTCTCAAAAAATTATCCAGCTGTTCCATTCTTCTGTCATATTCCAAATCGAGTCTTTTCTTCTCTTCTTCGGCCATATTCTGCAATGAAAGCAGGCTGTTAACATAAGCTCTATACCCCTTGTCGCTTGGCACTCTTCCGCCGGAAGTATGAACCTGATTTAAATATCCTTCCTCTTCCAGCTCTTTTAATATGCTCCTTATACTTGCCGGAGAAAGATTAAAATTACCGCCTTCAAAAACGGATTCGGAACTTATCGGACGGCCGGCGGTAACATATTTATGAACTACCCAATTAAGAATTTTTTCCTTTCTCTGTTTGGCAACTTCCGGTTTTAATACTCTCATAAAATCTCCATTATTAGCAGAAAACGGATATATTTGCTAATAATATTTTAGCATAAGAAATCTTAATTGTCAATACAAATAAACGATTGCTAATTTTGATTTGACCAAGAATTCTTTAAGGTGTCTTTATTATTTTTATATTATTATATTCTATCCAATCGTAAGAAAGAGGACTTATTATGGCATTGGAAGGAATCTTTATTTCTTTTTTGTTTTTATCGTAAAGTTTTTTAATTTCCCAATCGCTTAAAAATATTTTTTTAGACGGCTTTCTCGCCGAATAAGCCGCAGAAGGTTTTATTCGGTTTAAATGAGAATATATTATATCGGTTATATGCTCTTTCTTCATCCGAAACTATTTCTTTTCGGCGTCGGATTTTTCCGCCTGCTCGTTTTTAGCCTGAGGCTCTTGATTTTTTTCCTCTTCCGGCGGCAGTTTTTCCAAAGCCTCTTTTGCTTCGGCTATAAAATAACTATCGGGATTTTTAGCTATAAAATCTTTAAGCTGAGTTCTTCCTTTTTCAATATCTCCGTTGACTATTAATTCCACCGCTTCTCTCAATGTTTTTCTATCCGCCTCTATTTTTTCTTGAGCCTTTTTGCTATTGGACCCTTTCCAATAAACTTCCTGCGATTTATCTTCCTTTTTACTTCCCCTAACCGCCGCAACGGCCGTAACTTTGGACCTGGGAGCTATCTTTTTCTCTACTTTATATTTGAGAGATTTGAGAAAATTCTCATACCATGTTTTCCAATTTCCCTTCTCTTGAGAATAAAGCTGAGAAAAGGAAAACAACAAAGCCAAAAACAATATTTGCTTTTTCATAAAGCCCTCCCTATACTTACCTATTAAGCCACTTTAACCGATATTTTAGACAAATATTTATCCAGATCTTCGTGCGGTCTCGGTATCACGTGGGTTCCGACAAGTTCTCCGGCTTTTTGAGCCGCGGCGGCGCCGGCTTCTACGGCCGCTCTGACAGCGCCGACTTCGCCCAAACAAAGAGTGGTAACATATCCGGAACCTATTTTTTCATATCCTATAAGTCTTACTTTGGCCGCCTTGGCCATAGCGTCGGACGCCTCTATCATACCTATAAAGCCTTTGGTTTCTATCATACCCAGCGCTTCTTTTATTTCTGCCATTTTTCCTCCTTAATTATGAAACTTTAAAATCTTTTAAACTTACCGAGTAATATCTCGTTCCGCAAGGATAATTGGGCGTAGGTCCGCAGGATTTTTTATCTAATACGGTGCTGCTGTCCAATATCACGTCCGCGGGAGTCAGAGGTTTTTCCGCCGGTTTAACCGACGTATCCGTTTGAGGTTTGGCGGAAGAGGCGTTTTTTGCGCAAGAAGACAAAAAAGACATAATCAAAGCGGCCAGCCCCAAAGAGAATATAGAATTTACTTTTTCCTTTTCCAAACCGGTTTTAAGCGCCGCTTTTTTAAGAATATCCATATAAACCTCCGAGCTCTTAAAATTATATATCATTAAAGGCGAACTTAACAAGAAGAAACAGGTTACAGCGTTTTTTCGAACTCTGCGGCCTTTAATTCGTCGGAAAAATCTATTTTACCTTCATTTAAAGCTTTTTTTCTTAAATATGATTTTTTATTTGCCTTTTCGGAAGTTTTTTTTACCGCATATATTTTTACGGCGGGACGCAAAGGCTCATAATCGTAAAACTCAGTTTTTTCGATTTCAAATCCCGATTCTTTGATCAAAGAATCGAGCAGTTCCAAAGGGAAACAATATACGTGATTTTGATAAGAACTTTCCGAACCGTAAACCCATCCCAAAATTTTTTCCCTCTGGGAAGGGTCGGAAGCTTTAATAAAATTTTCAAAAGTTTTTTCTATATGAGGAGTTTCCAAAATCAATATGCCGCCGTCCTTTAAAGTCCTATACGCTTCGGATAAAAAAAATTTAGCTTTAAAAAAACCCAGATGCTCTATCAAATGCAAAGCAATTATTTCTTCAAAGAACGAATCTTCAAAATTTAAATTATGAGCCGACATTAAGGCGTCGCTTTTGACGGAAGGATTTATGTCTATGTTAAAATAACCGTTTCTATAGTCCCTCCCGCATCCGGCATTAAGCTTCATCTTTCCCCCAAAAAGATTTTTCTAAGTCTTTCGACATTTAGATTTTTTTTATTTTTAAATTCCGCAAGTTTAAGTTTAATCTTATCGATCGCATTTTGAGCCGAATCTTTTTCTATTTTTCTAAAACAATAAAAATCGTTTCGTGTTTTACCGGTTTTCATCAAAGACATTTCGCAGCATCCTCCCATACATTCTTCGAGTTTATCGCAAGAACGGCAGTTTTCGCCGGCGTCTTCTTTTTTGAAATTTCTAAAAGGCGCAAATATTTTATCGTCGTTCCAGATATCTTTTATTCTTCTATCGAGCGCATTGGCGACTATAAAATTAGAATCGTTTAAAGACAAACAAGGCAATACATCTCCCGAGCTTCTTATTCCTATTACCGTTTTCCCCGCCTGACATCCCGGCCATTGTCCGTAAACTGACAAATCTCCCAAAAAAGCCGAATAATAACCCAAATCGTGAGCGCCTATGACGGGCATTATGTCCGGAGTATAATTTTTTCTAAGCCAATCTATAAAAACGCCTACGGCGTAAAATTCTTCTCTGCTTAGCAAGTATTCTTTGGGAAATCTTTCTCCCTCCGAACCGGCCGTTTGAATTTGCCAGGCGATATTTTTTCCTTTAATCATATCGGACAAATCTTTTAATTGAGAAATATTTATTTTAGAAACCGTAGTTATCAAACTAACCGGCAATTTTTCCTCAATAGCTCTATTTATAAATTTCCAAGATTTTTCCCAGCATCCGATAGATCCCCGTATTTTTTCGTGAGTTTCTTTTTTTGCTCCGTCT
>JAAYVI010000016.1 GCA_012517235.1 Elusimicrobiota bacterium
AATGAAGGCGAAGATGTTTTTTTTATTATAGTCCCGAGACACATAAATAAAGCAATACTTACAAAAGAAATATTCGACAAAAAACAAATAAAAACAAAACTTCTTTCGGAAAAATCAAAAGAAAAAACGGAAGTTTTAATAGCCGACGAAAACGGCATACTTTTCCCCCTTTATTCTCAAGGAGAGATTTGTTTTGTCGGAGGCACTTTGGACGATACCGGAGGACATAATCTTTTGGAGCCTTGCGTATACGCCAAGCCCGTCATTTTCGGACCTAATTTCTCAAATGCCGCGGAAGCGGGAGAAAAGCTTATAGAAAATAAAGGCGGATTTATAGTAAAAGACGCCTATGATATGGCCGCAAGAATACGAGTATTGTTAAAAGACAAAGATTTTCTTAAAAAAACCGGAGAAAATTCCCTAAAAACATTAGATTCTCTCAAAGGCGCTTCGGCAAAAACGATACTTGAAATTATCGATTAACTACCAATTGGCTCCCATAGCGTCCGAGAATTGAGCCAATGCGGTTCCGGTCGATATTACCAGTTTCGGCGGTACGCAATCATTGCAGTAATACATTTCCCCAACCGCTCCGGGAGTAGTACCGTTAAGAGAAGCTCTCGTTCTCGATATAAGCCTTATGGTAGCGCCCGAAACCGTTCCGCCCGACACATTTGTAGCCGTAGTGGCGGTAGTGGCGCTTGAGGCATTGCCGCTTAAATTCGCCGTTATTGTGCCCGCGGAAAAATTACCAGAGCCGTCTCTCATCACTATTGTGGATGCGGTATTCGCATTTGTAGCTCCATGAGCGCTTGTAGCCGAAGTATGAGTATTAAGTTCCGCTTGAGTCGCCACATCATAGCATCCTTCCGCATTTCCCGAAGCGTCTACTCCCAAAGGAGAATTCCCGGCCGAACAATTGCTGCCGTTAGCGGCTAAAGCGGTGGCAGTACCGGCATTGCCGGACACATTGCCGGTGACATCTCCGGTAACATTACCGGAAAGATTTGCCGTTATTGTGCCCGCGGAAAAATTACCAGAGCCGTCTCTCATCACTATCCTATTGGCCGTATTTAGATTCGTAGCGCTATGAGCGGTTGTCGCCGAAGCATGGGCGGAAACATCTACTCCGTCGACATTACCGGTCACACTTATATCTCCCGTTACGCTTATTCCGCTCGCCCCGACCGTAACTATAGTCGTATTATTTCTTTTTATCACTATATCTTGAGCATTAGTACTTCCGAGCCAATCCGAAGCGCCCACATTGTTTCCGCTCCTGCCCCATACCTGACCTACTCCGCTTACTACCTGAGCGTCTACATAAGCTTTAGTCGCCGCTTCTTGAGCATTCAAAGGATCGTTTATATTAATAATTCGGCCCGAATTATTTAAGTCTATCAAAGCGCCGGCATTTATTCTTATTCTTCCGTTTGCAAGATATATTCCTGAAGATGTTTCCAAACTATATTGGGCGGCCCCGTTTGCGGTTAAAGTTGCGCTTGAAGCCGTAAGAGAAGACGCGCCGAAAACCGACGATACGTTTAATGTTCCCGTTATAGAGCTATTGCCCGTAACGGTTAAAGGGCCGGCCACGGCCAAAGAAGTTCCGTTATCGGTTAAAATAGAGCTTGCCGCTATGGTATTATTATCGGACCATCTTGTCACTCTATTTGTCGTGCCCGTCATCGTCGTAAAAGCTCCGGTACCGTTACCTTTAATTACTCCTGTCAAAGATGTTGCTCCCGTACCGCCGCTTCCTACGGCTAAAGGAGTTCCCAAAGTAAGACCGGCAAAAGAAGGAGAATTTGTGGTATTTATGCTTTGAGGTAAAGATAAAGTTATACTTCCGGCCCCGTTTGTAACTATTACCTGATCGGAAGTCCCGGTTATAGTTCCTACCGTAGGAGCTCCGGATCCGTCGCCTATTAATATTTGGCCGTTGGTAAGAACGGGAAAAGCCTGTATGGCTCCGGTACCGTTTCCGTACAAAATACCGCCGTTTGTAAAAGTAGCAGCGCCCGTTCCTCCGTACTGAACCGCGATGGTATTTCCGTTCCATGTCGCATTGGAAACCGTTCCCGTATTTGAAATTCTTTGAGTGCCGTTTGTATATAAAGCGTCGGCATTAAGATATCCGGAAGTATTTGTATTTCCGTTTATATCCAGTCTATAAGAAGCGCCGGGCGTATTTGTTCCTATTCCGGTTCTCGATCCGGTAGCCGTAGACAGATATACGTTCCCAGAAACGGTCATGGCCGAAAATTGCACGGGAGTAGCGCTTCTCTGCTCTATACCTCCGTCGACAACTATATTCCCGGATACTATCAAATCCTCTTTACTGTTTCCCGCATAGGGATTTGAAGCGCTTCCCAAAACCATATCTCCGCCGATCAAATTAAATTTTGCTCCCGGATTTACCGTACCGACTCCGATATCTCCGTTTGAATTTACGGTCAAGCCCGTATTAGGTCCGGCTTTAAGTATTACCTTACCGCTGCCGTTTCCGTCGGAATCTCCCCATACCAAAGCGTCGGAAGGATTGGAAAGAGAAGCCGCCGATCCCAAATTGGCGTCTGACAAAGTACTGCCATTATCGAAAATTATGGCCGTACCCGCTCCGCTGAGTTTAATATTGCCCGCCACGGTTAAACTATGAGGAGTAGTTACGGTATTTACACCCACATTTCCGTTAGACTGATTAACATAAAGCGACGGAGCAGAATCATTTGCCGAAGGAGAAACGATAAGAGCGGAATTGTAAATTTTGAAGTTACTATTGTCGATTATGGCTTTTTGATTATTTGTATAAAAAGCCAATGTACCGTCCCCCGCGGTTTCTATGCTCGAAGCTTTATTCGTACCCCTGTAAAAATTTATTTTGGAATTGGAAGCCGCTCCGCTTACCATATATAGATTGGAATCCGTAAAACCTATATTATTGTCTCCCACCTGTAAATATCTGTCTCCGGGGAAATTGAAATCTGAAATTCCTACGCCCACTTTTCCGGTAAGGACCGCCGAAGTAGAAACCAAAATCTCATTTGCGAAAGTATTAAGTCCGGTAAAAGTTTGAGTGGAAGCCAGATAAGCCGGATCTCCAAGGAAAGAAGCGACGGGGCCGTACACCTGCAATCTGCCGTATATGGTTGTGGAGGAAAGAGTAACCTGTTTGCCGAAACCGTTGGCGTTTAAATTGCCTAAAAAGAACGAGTCTCCGGTTATATTAACCGTAGAGGCGTTTATTCCGAAATCGCTTTTTATTGTTCCCGCCACATGGAGTTTTTCCGAAGGAGAAGCAGTACCTACGCCGACTCTCGAAGAAGAATTGGTATATTGTAAAAGCAAATTACCGGCGCTAACGCTTATTTCATTTGAGTTTTGACCGGAGTAATTTCCTAACTGAACATTTCCGCCCCTAATACCGGAAGTTGCATAAGCGTTTCCGGACACTTCCAAAGGCTGAGTCGGCGCGTTCGTATGTATTCCGACATTTGTATTTGAATGGACTCTCATTCTTTCCGCTCCGCCGGAATTGAAAGATATCACATCGTTTGTAACGCCGGCTTGTATATTTTCCCCCGAAGCGCCCGGAAAAGTTCCCGCGTTTAAAACTCCGCCCAATGTCAAATTACCTACGATATTGGTATTTCCGTTTACATGAAGAAGAGATGTGGGATTTGGAATATTTATTCCCACGTTTCCATTATTAAGAATAACCATCTTATCCGAATTATTTGTTCTAAACAGTATTTGCCCGCTGCCGTTTTGATCGTCGTCGGCTATTATATTGGCGTCCGAAATAGAGGTTATACCGCCTACCGCGGTTCCTACGCCCGCCGATGTAAAACAAGTATTATCCGGGAAACATACCTGTCCTCCGCCTATTACTCTTATCGTTCCGTTTACCAATAATTTATCTCCCGCCGGAACGGCGCCTATGGCCATAGAATTTGTAACTTGAAAAGTAGATACCGACAGATTTGATCCGTCTTCTAACTTTTTGGCTATCATAGCGTAAATCACGCTATTTACCGGTTCTCTCGGGCTTAAAACTTCGCTTTCTATCTGGACTTCCAGGTACATCGTTTCGCCCGCCGCAAACTTAGTATAGTCGGGAGAAAAAGTAGCGGAAAAGATTCCGCCCGTTGCCTGAGCGGTTATTTCCGGGCTTTCCCATCTCAATATCCCTCCGGTTAAAGCGTTATAAAATCTAAATTTCATATGTACTATTCCGGTAATGGGAGCATTGTCTCTTTCTATTCTGCCTTGATAATTTATTGTACCCGGAACGGATCCGGCAGTTATCTCGCCGCCGAAGGAAATAGAAGAAAAAAGACATATTACGAGTAATATTTTTTTCATAATCCACCTCATCTTATAATTAAAATCTTGCCTGTTTTAGTGCTTCCGTCGGATCCTTTTACAAAAAATATATAAAGCCCGCTGGCCGCAGTTTGCCCGTTTTTATTTTTTAAGTCCCAGGCTTCCGTGTCCAAGTTGGAATTTTTATATATGGTTTTAACTTCTTCGCCGGATACGGTATAAATTTTTATTTCGCATTTAAGCGTAAGTCTGGTAAAACTTACGCCGTTACATCCGTTTTTGAAATTACAGGGATTTGGATATACGTGCGCGGTATTTACGTTATCCTGAGGAGGTCTCCATGAGTTAACTATCCCGGGATTCGAAGAAAACGTGCCGCTTTTTATTCCCAAAAGCCCCATATTCACCGTATTCCCCAAAAGAGAATAGCTAAAGGACTCCTTCGCCGCGGAATTGGACACGTTTACGTTTTCCAAAAGAAATATTCTATAAGAAGAAGATCTTATTTCCGAGAAAGAATAAATCTCAAAAATCAGGCAAATGAAAAATATCAGAATTCTCACTTTAATATTTAAATATTAATTATTTTGTTTGTCAATAGAAAACAAGTAACATTGATAATTTGCTAAAATTATTAAATGACTCCCAAAAAGATTTTGATAATAAGATTTTCTTCTTTGGGAGACATATTGCTTACTTTTCCCGTATATAAAAATCTCAAGGAGATGTTCCCGAATTCCGAAATAACCGTTCTCACAAAACCTCAGTTTATTCAAATTTTAAGCGCGGCGAAATATGCGGACAAAGTAATGCCTTTTTACGGAATATCAAAAACCGTTTCGGACATAAACTCATACGGATTCGATTTGATAATAGACTTGCACTCCAATCTCAGAAGTTTTTTGGTTTCCTCTTTATCGAGAGCAAATATCAAAATACGCTATAAAAAGGATTCGATATGGAGAAGAATTTTTGTAAATTGGAAAATAATCACCCCTTCTCTTCAAAAACATACGGTAGACAGATATCTGGATTGCCTTAAGCAAATAGGATTAGAAAATCCTTCAAAAGAACTTTTTATAGGTGATTTCAAGAGTTTAAAGCCGGAAAAAGAAGAAAAAAAACTTTCATTTTTGTTAATACAAACGGCTTTTTTGGGAGATTCTCTGTTATCTTTGCCTTTGGTAAAAGCGATAAAAGAAAATTTTCCAAATTCTAAATTGACCGTTTTAATAAGAGCAGAAAATAAACAAGTATTTTCCGGGATTTCCGAAATAGACGAAATAATCGAAGATAATAAAAAAAGCGCGCCTAAAATATCGGAATTCACAAGGCTTTTAAAAGAACTGAAAAAAAGACATTTTGATGCCGCTTTAATACCGCATCGTTCTTTTAGAAGCGCTTTGCTGGCATCTTTGGCCGGTATACCGAAAAGAATCGGATTTAACTTCGGATTTTGGAACTTTCTTTTTACCGACGCTCAGCCTTTCGGCTGGCCTATGCATGACGCCGAAAGGAATATGATGCTTCTTTCCGCCTTGAAAGTTTTGTCAAAACCGTCTTTTCCCGATTTCGAACAAAAAGAAGAACTTCCGGAAGAAATCAAAAAAATTCCGCTGAAAATAGCAATAAATCCTTCTTCCGTATGGGAAACCAAGCGATGGCCCAGAGAATATTTTGTTTCTTTAATAAAAAAAATAAAAGAGTCTTATAAAATCCCCTGCTTAATAACGGGCGGCAAAGCGGAAGAGGAATATAACCTTGAGATAGAGAAATCTCTTCCCGAAGGATATTGCATAAATTTAACCGGGAAAACCAGCCTATCCTCATTGGTATCGCTTATAAAAAATTGCGATCTGTTCGTAACAAACGATTCGGGCCCCATGCATATTGCGGCGGCTTTAGGAACCCCTTTAATAGCAATTTTCGGGCCCACTACCAAAGAATTGGGTTTTTTCCCTTATTCTAAACAAGCGGTAGTATTAGAGGAAGAATTAAAATGCAGACCTTGCCGTCTTCACGGCTCAAGAAAATGCCCCCATGAACATTTTTTATGTATGAGATTAATAACTCCCCAAAAAGTTTTTAACGAAATCTCAAAAATAGTAAAATATAAGCCATGAATCCTTTATGGTTACTTACGGCTTTGCCGGCCGCCTGGCTTTTGAGAAGAAGCTGGTGGCTTAAAGATATTCCCGGACTTCCCGTTTTGGTTTATCACAAGATAGGAAATCCCCCTCCTAACTCTTCGCTCAAAGACCTTTGGGTTACTCCGGAAAATTTTGAAAAACAAGTGATCTGGTTAAAAGAAAAAGGTTATGAAACTATTTCTTTTTCCAGACTGGCATCTATGCATAAAGAAAAAAAGCCTTTGAAGGGCAATGAAATATTGATAACCTTCGACGACGGTTATGAAAACAATTACAGATATGCCTGGCCCATACTTGCAAAACATAAGTCCATAGGAAATATTTTTGTGGTTTATAATACCATAGGTAAAACAAATATCTGGCACAATCCCAAAACGGAACCATGGATAGACATGGCCGACGAAAAAATGCTTCTTGAAATGCAGGAAAGCGGATGGATAGAATTCGGATCGCATACGATGAATCATCCCAAACTTACTCAAATACCTTATGAAGACGCCGTTTGGGAAATAAGAGAATCCAAAAAGCAGTTAGAAGGGCTTCTAAAGAGAGAAATGACGGCTTTCGCATATCCTTACGGACTTGGAGCATACGACGAAAAAATAAGAAAAGCGGTTTTGGACGCCGGATATGTTTTAGATTTCAGTTTTACTCAAGGAAAAACTTCTTGGCCATGGCAAAGAGAATTTAAAACCATAGACAGACTTTTTATAAAGAAAAATGAAAATCTATGGGATTTGTCTCTTCATATAAAAAAAGGAAAAAGCAAAGTATTTTAGGAGAATGTATGGAAAAGAAAAGCATAGGCGCTTTAATGCAGGAATTAGCCAGAACAAACATAGAGTTATGGCACGAAGAAGACAAAGCGCGCTGCGACGACGACAAAAAAGTAGCCGCTGCAAAAAGAAACATAGACAAATTAAATCAAAAAAGAAACGATTTGATAGAAAGAATAGACGAAGCTTTTTTGGAGGAAATAAATGGCTGAAACCATAGGAAGTATCGCCGATAAAATTTCCATAGTAGAACTTAAGATTTACCATATGACCGAACAATTGGAAAGGACCGATGTAAACGAAGATCATAAGATAAAAGCAAAGCAAAAACTCGAAATACTCAAAGTACAAAGTTCGGACTTGGCCGATGAATTGAACGAACTTATAAAAAAAGTTTCATCCGGAGAAAACAAACTTAAAATATATAGACAGTTTAAGATGTATAACGATCCCATATACAGAATAAAAGAAAATCGGCCTTCCAAATGAAAAAAAGCAAAATACTCATAATAGTATTCAAAGGCATAGGCGACGTAATACTTACCACGCCTTTGATAAAAGCTCTTAAAACCGCAAATCCCGAAAACGAAATATTTTTTCTTACCAAAAAATTCGCCGCTCCCATACTTAAAAATAATCCGAATATAAAGGAAATTTTAATAAGGGAAGAAAAAACTCTTATTAAAATATTGACCTCAAAATTCGACATATCCGTAGATTTTATGCTTTCTTCTTCTTCCGGCGCTTACTGCTTATTTTCCAAAGCAAAAGAAAGGATAGCTTTTTACAGACCTTGGAACGGAATTTTTTACAATAGAAGAGTAAAAAAATCTTTTGACGGATATAATGCTCTGGAAAGAATGGAGATTCTAAAGCCCCTGGGCTTAAAACCTAACGATTATTACGATATAAAACCTCAGATATTTTTAACGGAAGAAGAAAAAAAAGAAGCGGAAAACATAGCGGCTTCATTAGGCGCAAACATCGGAAAAATAGTCACTTTTGACATAACAAGTCCCAGATCTTATAGACAACCTTCGGCGGATTTTTTCATTGCCATGGCAGACAAACTTTCCGAAATAGGATATTCTTGTATTTTCCCCCCGGGTCCGGGAGAAGAAGAATACGTAAAAAAAGCCGTTTCAAAATCCGGAAATAAACATTTTATAGCCGAAAAACTGTCTTTAAGACAGCTTGCATCTATAATCTCGATATCTTCGCTTCATGTGGGGACTTCTTCGGCGCCTATGCATATGGCGGTAGCTTTTGACAAGCCGACTTTCACCGTTTATTCCCCTTATACTTCGCCTTCTTCATGGGGACCGGGCGGAGAAAGACACGCTTTTTTTCAAAAAGACTTAAATTCCATAAAAATGGAAGAAATAATGCTTTCGTTTGAAAAATTCTTAAGAAAAATCGGGATATGAATATAGAAAAAACGAGAAATTATCTTAAAAAATACGATTTGGGAAAATTATTTCTTTACATTTTATCTTTATTTTATTTTCTCATTTGCGAATTAAGAAAATTTTTATATTTTTCGGGTTTTCTTAAATCTTATTCTTTAAAAACTCCGATAATCTGCTTCGGCAATATTTCTTCCGGAGGCACCGGCAAAACAAGCGCCGTAATAGAAGCCGCCCGGCTTATAAGGTCCAAAGGTCTCAAAGCGGCCGTAATAACTTCCGGATATGCGAGAGAAAAGAAAAAAAAAGAGACGATAATTTTAAAATCCGAAGAAGAAAAAGACATATCTCTTTGCGGGGACGAAGCAATGGTAATAAAAGATTCGCTTTTACCGCTTAAAGTGCCGGTTCTTATCAATTCTAAAAAGACGGCCGCGGCGTCCGACGCGGAAAAGTATTTTTCTCCGGATTATATATTAATGGACGACGGATTTCAGCATTTTGCCTTAAAAAGAACTTTCGACTTTGTTCTAATAAATTCTACGGAAAACATAAGAGAAAAACTTTTACCTTACGGTAATTTAAGAGAAACTTATTCCGCGATAAAAAGAGCTTCCGCGGTTATCTTAACTCATTGCGAATTATCGACCGAAGATAAGATATCCGCATTTGAAAACAAAATAAAAAAAAGCAATCCTTCCTGCACGATACTAAAAAGCGAGCATGTTTTTGAAAAAATATACAGGCCTTACGACGGAAAAACATTGGGAAAAGAAGAATATGAAAATACATATTTTTCTCTTTTCAGCGCCATAGGAGACCCGGAATCTTTCGAAAGATCGGTTTCCTCGCAAAAAATAAAAATAAAAAGAGCTTTTCGTTATCCGGACCATAGAAACTTTTCCAAAAACGATCTTAAATTATTGTCGGAAACCTGTTCGGACACTCCGATTTTGACGACATATAAAGATTTCGTAAGACTTCCGCAATACTGGAAAGACGAGCAAAAAGAAAAACTCCATGTTTTCTCAATACGTCTTAAATTTTTATCCGACGGAGAAAACTCTTTTTTTAAAATTTTAGGAATATGAAATTATTTTCGACTAAAAATAAAAACAAAAAAAAGGTTTTATTTTTGGACAGAGACGGCGTAATAAATAAAGACAAAGCCGGGGAATATATTACTGATATCGGCAAAGTTAAGATTTATTCTTCGGCATTAAAAGCTCTTAAAGAAATATCCGAAACGCGAAAATATCTTCTCATAATAATAACCAACCAATCCGCCGTAGGAAGAGGATTTATTACTTTAAAGCGTTCAAAAGAAATAAATTATAAGATATTGAAAATTTTAAAGAAAAACGGAATAAAAATATCTGCTTTATACTATTGTCCTCACTCTCCGAAAGACAACTGTTCTTGCAGAAAGCCAAAAACCGGAATGATAAAAGAAGCCTTTAAGGATTTCAGGATAGACAAAGAAGGTTCTTTTCTCATAGGCGATAAAAAAAGCGATATTCAAACGGCGATAAACGCCGGATTAAAATCGGTATTGGTAATGACGGGACAAGGCAAAAAGACTTTGTCTAAAGAGAAAATAAGCTATAATTTCAAAATAAAAGATTTAAGAGGATTAAAAAAAATAATATGAAAAAAAGAATATTAATATCGAATATAGTCACATTGATTATTCTTATAATCGCCAAACCGGATTCTTTACTATTTTTTTATATCGGACTTTTTTTTGTTTTTTTAGGACAAACAATAAGATTTTTAGCTTCGGCGACAATAGTCAAATCGAGCACATTAACCGTAAAAGGTATTTATTCGGTCTGCAGAAATCCGCTCTATTTGGGGACTTTGACAATAATATTCGGCATGGGGATACAGCTTTCTTCCTCCGATATTAAAAATTTTATTTTACTCTGGATCATACTGCTTTCGGCATTTCCTTACATATATTATAAAACCATAAAAGCGGAAGAGGATTTTTTACTTTCCGTCTATAAAAAAGATTTTGAAAATTACAAATCTTCGGTTCCGAGTCTCATCCCAAAAACTTCTTCAATAAAAGAAATATTTAAAAAAGAAAACTATGACATATCGGTTTTCAAAAAAAATAAAGAATACAGAGGTTTTTTCGGCGCATTGATAGCCGAAGCCGTCATACTGGTTAAAATAATATATGGTTTTTAAAATTCTTTTGTATTGCGCTTTATTTTCCAAAGCCCAAAACCTCCATTGCGATAAGGTAGAAATGCCTTTTTTAAACGAAAAATTGACATACGAAGTTTACTGGGGACTTATAAACGTAGGAAAAGCGGACATAACCGTAACCGGGCCCATAGAGATATCGTCTTCCTGCGCTTATAAAATAGTTTCCACGGCAAAATCGGGATCTTTTATAGAAAATTTTTATCCGGTAAACGATTATAACGAGTCCTGGCCCGACGTAACTTTATCCAAATCTTACGGTTATTATAAAGACATAAGAGAAGGCGGATATAAAAAGAAGGAAAAAGTCTTATACGATTATTCGGCAAAAATATTCAAATGCGAAAGCGAAAATAAAAAAGGAGAAAAAAAGTTTTCTCAAGGCGAATTAAGAGAGAACTCCATGGACATACTTTCTTCTCTTTTCCTGATGAGACTAAAAGAAATAAAAAAAGGAGAAAGCATACTAATCCCCATAAATACCAAAGAAAATTGGGAAATGAAAGTTATACACCGGGGAGAAGAAAAAATAGAAACCAAAGCGGGCAAATTTAAATGCGATATTCTCGAACCGCAAGTCGGGGAAGAAGGAATATTCGCGGCCAAAAAAGGCAAAAAACTGTTAGTATACATGTCAAAAGACAAAAAAATACCGATCTTATTAAAAGCCGAAATATTCATAGGCTCAATAACGGCAAAACTTGTCAAAGCCGAAAAAGTTAATTAATACGCGCCTTTTCCGTTTCTTTAGCATAAATAATCTTTAATAATTTTCTATAATTATTATATGCAAAAAGAACTTCTGAAAATAACGGAGAGTTTCCCGTTTTCCAGGATAGCGGTTGTGGGAGACTGTATGCTCGACCGCTACATAAAAGGAAAAGTAAGAAGAATTTCTCCTGAAGCTCCAGTCCCCGTAATAGAAGTAAACGAAGAAAAATCGGTACCCGGAGGAGCCGCCAATGTGGCCTCAAACATAAAAGCTCTAAAAGCAAATTGCATCCTCATATCTCTGACGGGAGAAGATAAAAGAGGACAGGAATTAATAAGTATTTTAGAAAAAAAAGGAATAGACACCGGCGGAATTTTAATAAAGAAAAATTTTAGAACCATAGAAAAGATAAGAATAGTCGCGGAACATCAGCAGGTAGCCAGAGTGGACAGAGAAGAAAAATTTCAAGCAGACCGCTCTTTGCTGAAAGAACTTTTAAAAAAAATAGAAAAAGCCGCTCAAGACGGCGCGGAAGCCGTGATTTTCTCGGACTACGGCAAAGGAATATTTAATTCTTTGACCATAAAAGAAATGATGTCTTTTTGCGGTAAAATAAAACTGCCGGTATTCGTAGATCCTAAGGTAGAACATTTTAAACTCTACAAAAACGCCGCCTGCATAACGCCGAACACTTCGGAAGCATTCGGCGGAATGAGAGAGACGGTAAAATACGATCAGTTTTCCGCGCAAAAGTTAGGAGAAAAAATAGTAAAAGAACTTTCTCTTTCCTCCCTTATAATAACTCAAAGCGAAAACGGAATGACTTTGTTCGATAATTTTTCAAAAAAAATGAAGATATCTCACCTTCCGGCAAAAGCGAGAGAAGTTTTTGACGTTACCGGCGCGGGAGACACCGTTATTTCCGCTTTGGCCGTAGCCTTTTCCCGCTCAAAAGATA
The DNA here is from genome assembly GCA_012517235.1 of Elusimicrobiota bacterium. Taxonomy (GTDB): domain Bacteria; phylum Elusimicrobiota; class Elusimicrobia; order Elusimicrobiales; family UBA9959; genus JAAYVI01. The sequence goes on from JAAYVI010000016.1 coordinate 12,543, forward strand.
TGCTTAAATCGGCTATGATAGCAAATCATGCGGCGGCCGTAGCGGTAAGCAAACTCGGAACCGCGGAAGTATCTCTGGACGAATTGAAGGAGGATATAAAATTATGGGAAAAACCGTAATAGTAATTCCGGCCAGATACGCATCTCAAAGATTTCCGGGAAAAGTTCTTTATCCTTTAATGGGAAAAACAGTTCTTCAATGGGTTTGGGAAGCCGCGGTAAAATCGCGCTGCGCGCAAAGAGTAATAATAGCTTCGGAACATAAAGCCGTAGCGGAATTTGCGGCAAAGATAGGAGCGGAATTTAAGATGACTTCGGCTTCTTTAAAATCCGGAAGCGATAGGGTCTGGAAAGCGGCCGAAAATATAAATTGCGATTATGTTGTAAATCTTCAATCCGACGAACCGTTTATTTCTTCGAATACTTTGAAAAAAACTATAAAATTTATAGAAAATAATAATTGGGCCGACATATCTACCGCCTGCTCCGAAATAAAAAATATAAAGGAAATAAAAGACACCAATTGCGTAAAAATAGCAATGGCTTCAAACGGACGCGCTTTTTATTTTTCAAGAGAACCTATCCCCCACCATCATCCTCTTTCGCCCGAATATAAAATTTACCCTTATTACAAACACTGCGGACTTTATGTTTATAGGAAAAAAGCCTTAGCCGCCTTTGTAAAAGCAAAACCGACTCATTTAGAGATATTGGAAAGACTGGAACAGCTCAGAGCTTTGGAAATGGGATTAAAAATAGGAGTTTGCATAGTCCCCTCCCTCGGTCCGGCCATAGATACCCCGGCCGACATAAAGAGGGCCATGTCTTATTACAAAAAACTAAGAGGGTAAAATGACCAAGTATATTTTCATAACCGGCGGAGTAGTAAGCTCTCTCGGGAAAGGCATAACAAGCGCAAGCATAGGCCGTTTGCTTAAATCGCACGGCTTTTCGGTAAATATCGTCAAATGCGATCCGTATATAAATGTGGACGCCGGAACTATGAGTCCTTATCAGCACGGAGAGGTATTCGTAACCGACGACGGAGCGGAAACCGACTTGGATTTGGGATATTACGAAAGATTTTTAGGAATATCCTGCGCCAAAGCAAACAATATGACGGCCGGACAGATTTATCAAAGCGTGATAGAAAAAGAAAGAAAAGGCGAATATTTGGGGCAAACAGTTCAGGTAATTCCTCATATAACCGACGAAATAAAGAAAAGATTTACGGAAGCATCCAGAGGTTTCGATATAACGATAATCGAGATAGGCGGAACGGTCGGCGACATAGAAAGTCTTCCTTTTTTGGAAGCGGCGCGCCAAATGAAGATAAATAAAAATTCGAGCGACATAATCTACATACATGTCACTCTGGTTCCGTATCTTACTTCCAGCGACGAACTTAAAACAAAACCCACTCAACACTCCGTCAATAAACTTAGAGAAATAGGCATAGATCCGGACATAATAGTCACCAGAAGCGAAAAAAAGATTTCCGAAGAAATGAAGAAAAAAATCGCTTTATTTTGCAGTGTGGTTCCGGAAGCGGTAATAGAAGCCCCGGACGCAAAAAGCATTTACCTGGTTCCGGAAATATTTAAAAAACAAGGTTTGGACGAACAGGTAATGATGCTTTTAAGATTAAGAAGTAAAAAATGGGATTTTGAAGTTTGGAACGAATTTGCTCAAAACGTTAAAAATCAGGAATCTTTTCCCGAAATAAAACTGGCCATAGCCGGGAAATATACAAAACTTAAAGATTCTTATAAATCTCTTAACGAAGCGATTTTTCATGCCGCCGTAGCCAATAAAATAAAAGTCAAAACGGAATATTTGGACACGGAAACGGAAAATCCTCAGAAAGCCGCGCAATATGACGCTTTAATAGTTCCGGGAGGATTCGGCGACAGAGGAATCGAAGGGAAAATAGAGGCCATACGCACCGCAAGAGAAAACAATGTTCCTTTCTTAGGAATTTGTTTGGGCATGCAATGCGCCGCCATAGAATTTGCCAGAAACGCCGCGGCAATAAAAGACGCTCATTCTTGCGAATTTAAACCCAAATGCAAAAATCCGATAATAAGCCTGATGGAAGAACAAAAAAATATTTCCAAGTTAGGCGCCACCATGAGATTGGGCTCTTATTCCTGCGAAATTAAAAAAGGAACTTTGGCCCAAACCCTATATGGGAAAAACAAGATTGAAGAAAGACATCGCCACAGATACGAGTTTAACAACGAATATAGAAAAGTTTTTGAGTCTAAAAAAATGATTTTCAGCGGAATAAACAAAAAACTCAATCTCGTAGAAATAATGGAGTATCCGAATCATCCGTTTTTTATAGCCGTACAATTCCATCCCGAATTTAAATCGGGACCTCTTTTTCCTCACCCTCTTTTTACCGGTCTTATCAAAGCCGCAATGGAAAGGAGAAACAATGCGGGCATTTAAAGTAAAAAGCGGCAATATAGAAGCGTCAAACGAGTCTCCGATTTTTTTTATAGCCGGCAATTGCGTAATAGAAAACGAAAAAACCGCATACGATACCGCGTTAAGGCTTAAAAAAATATTTTCCGAGTTGAAGTCCCCCTTCGTTTATAAAGCTTCTTTCGACAAAGCAAATAGAACTTCGGTAAATTCTTTCAGAGGCCCCGGCGTAAAAAAAGGATTGGAAATACTTTCAAAAATAAAAAAAGAGCTTAAAATAACCGTTTTGGCGGACATTCATTTGCCTCAGCAAGCTCAAGAAGCGGCCGAAGTAGCGGATATACTTCAAATACCCGCTTTTCTATGCAGGCAAACGGATTTGATAGCCGAAGCGGCCAAAACCGGCAAAGCGGTTAACATAAAAAAAGGACAATTTGTTTCCCCCTGGGAAATGGCCAATGCCGCCGATAAGGTTTTATCCTTAGGAAATAAAAATATTTTTCTAACGGAAAGAGGAACTTTTTTCGGATACGGGAATTTGGTCGTGGATATGCGTTCTTTGGAGATAATGAAATCCTTCGGTTTTCCGGTTATTTTTGACTGCACTCATTCCGTTCAAAAACCCGGAGCTCTTGGCAAATCCACCGGAGGAGACAG
>JAAYVI010000017.1 GCA_012517235.1 Elusimicrobiota bacterium
CCGTACTCGGCCAAAAAAACGGGATCGGCGCTGCGAACGGCTTTCTTTGAATATGTTTCGATAATAAACGATTGCGATGAGGAAGATAAAAAATAAGACCTTGCCCGGTTAAGTTCGCAGGACGATAGAAAAGGCGAGAAAATAAAAAAAATTAACAAAACCCCTAACCTCTTCATACTTGAAAATATTACAAAAAACTTTTAAATGTATCAACAAAATTATATTTGCGATCGGAAAATAATTACTCGCATTTTATTTCTTTAATTATCTCTTCTATTAAGGACGGAAGTTTTTCAAGTTTTATTCTCTGAGCAGCTTTGTCTCTTCTTCTCTTAAATTCCAATTCGCCGTCTTTTAATGTTTTTGAGCTTATGACTATTCTGAAAGGAAGTCCTATCAAATCTCCGTCCTTAAATTTTATTCCCGGCCTTTCGTTTCTTTCGTCCCACAAAACTTCTATACCCGCGGAAATAAGAGTATCGTGTATTTGCGCGGATCTGGCGTAAATTTCTTTATCTTCCGTTTCTACGGTTACCAAATATACGTGGAAAGGCGCTATCGGCGCCGGCCATATTATTCCGTATTCGTCGTTATTCTGTTCTATCGCCGCGGCGACAGTTCTCGAAACGCCTATGCCGTAACATCCCATTTCCATAGGTTTGTTTTTTTGTTCTTCGTCTAAAAACTCGCATTTTAAGGAAGACGAGTATTTGGTTCCCAATTTGAAAGTTTGGCCTACTTCTATGCCCTTTACGAATTCCAAAGGTTTTGAACATTTCGAGCAGAAATCGCCGGCGGAAGCGTTCTTTATATCCGCAAATAAGTCCGGTTCGTAATCTCTTCCTAAATTTATATTAACGCTGTGATAATCGTCTTTATTTGCCCCGGACACTGCGTTAATTACGCCTTTGAGATAATAATCGGCTATTATTTTTATTTTTCCTTTCATTCCTATCGGCCCGGCAAAACCTACTTTGCATCCGGAAGCAGACTCATAAGTCTTTTCGTCGGCTCTTTCCAAATTCTTGCATCCCAAAACGGAAATCAGTTTATTTTCGTTTATTTCATGATCTCCTCTTACTAGGGCAAGAACGGTATCGCCGTCGGCCGAATAGAATCCCGTTTTTATGAAATTAGAAGGGGCGATATTTAAGAAGGAGGATACTTCTTCCACGCTCGTTTTACCGGGAGTATGAACGTCTTTTACGGGCAAAAATTTAGATTGATCTATTTCTGCTTCAAAAGGTTTAACCTGCGCCTTTTCCACATTGGCGGCATAGCCGCAGGAGCAGACCGCTATATCGGCTTCGCCGGTATTGGCAAAAACCATAAACTCGTGAGAATAATTTCCGCCTATGGCTCCCGTTGCCGCTTCGACGGGCTTAAATTTCAATCCGCAGCGTTTAAATATTTTTTCATAAGCTTTATAAACCTTATCGTACCAGACAAGGCAATCTTTTTCGTCGGTATGGAAAGAGTAAGCGTCTTTCATGTAAAATTCTCTGGATCTCATTACTCCGAAACGAGGCCTGATCTCGTCTCTGAATTTTAATCCGAATTGATAAAGAAGTATGGGCAATTGTCTGTAAGAATTTATGTCTCTTCTTACCACATTGGTTATGACTTCTTCCGCTGTGGGGGCAAAACAAAATTCCGAATCTTTTCTGTCTTTTATTCTCAGAAGCTCTTTGCCGTAAACCTGCCATCTTCCAGTTTCCGTCCAAAGCTCTTTGGGCTGTATTACCGGCAGCCATAATTCCTGAGCGCCTATGGCGTCCATTTCTTCTCTTATTATGTTTTCAACTTTCTTCAAAACCCTAAATCCCAAAGGCAGCCATTCGTAAATTCCGCTGGCAAGTTTCCTTATCATAGCCGCCCTGAACATAAGTTTTGCGGATATATTATCGGCGTCGGAAGGCGCCTGTCTCAAAGTGGGAAGAAAGTAATTGCTGAGTTTCATAAATCGTCCTCTCTATTTGTTTCTTATTTTTCTTATTATCTCATTGGACCATTCTTTTTCGCCCAAAACTTTTATCTGTTTTCCTTTTTCTATCCAAACGCCTTTGCCTTTTCCGCCGCATATTCCGAAATCGGCCTCCCTGGCTTCGCCGGGACCGTTTACCACGCAGCCCATAACCGCTATTTTGAGTCCGCGGGCTTTATTGCGCAAAGACGGCTCGGAATATATTCTCTCTTCTATTTCGTGGACTGCTTTGGAAACGTCGGTCTGGCATCTGCCGCATGTCGGACAAGAAACTATATCAGGCCCGTATTGAGCCAATTTAAGAGCTTTAAGTATTTCGAAAGCGGTTCTCACTTGAACAGAAGGATTTTCGGTCAAGGAAACTCTTATCGTATCGCCTATGCCTTTAGACAGCAAAGTCCCTATGCCTATGGAAGATTTAACGACTCCGGAAACGAATGTCCCCGCTTCGGTGACTCCCAAATGAAGGGGGATGTCGGTTTTCGAAGCGAAAATTTCATTTGCCAAAATCGTTCTTTCTATGTCGTCGGCTTTGAGAGAAACTATTATGTCTTTGAAATTAAATTCGTCGAGTATCTCCGCCTGTTCCATGGCTTCTTTGGCCATAATAGAAGCCCATTTATACGGACTCCATTTAGGCGAAGGATTTTTTTTCAAGGCTTTCAAGGAACCGGAATTTACGCCTATCCTTATGGGTATTCCTTTGTCTTTACATGCCAAAGCGACTTCTTTGACCTTATTTTTATCGCCTATATTTCCCGGATTTATCCTTATCTTATCGGCGCCTCTCTTTACGCATTCCAAAGCCAGTCTCCAATCGAAATGTATGTCCGCGCAAAGAGGTATTGATATCGCTTTTTTTATCTTATCTATGCTTTCCGCGGCGGCCGTATCTGGAACAGCAACTCTTACTATCTGGCATCCGGCCTTTTCAAGTTCTCTTATTTGAGCGACCGTAGAAGCGATATCGGCGGTATCGGTATTTGTCATAGACTGCACGGAAACCGGATGAGAAGATCCTATTGCCACTTCGCCGACTTTTACCTGTCTGGTCTTTCTTCTCTTATTCATATTATTTGCCTTCTTTGGAAACCGCTTCTGATTTGGGCTTGGCAAAATGAGCTTCGTAAATTCTCTTTATATCGTTATATGTGGCAAAAAGAAATATTCCCAAAAGCAAAGCTATTCCGGCGGAATTTACATATTTCATTATTTGAACGGTAAGTCTTTTTCTTGTAAGCCCTTCGAATATATAAAGTATGGAATGACCGCCGTCCAAAAGGGGGATGGGAAGAAGATTGAAAAATCCTACGGCTATGGAAATAAGTCCCAATAAGAAAAAGAAATCGGATGCTCCGCTTCTGGCCGCTTTGCTGACTATGGTAACTATTCCTATGGGTCCGGAAACGTCGGGTTTTTCCATTCTATAAATACTTTTTGCCAGACTTTCCACGGTAAAAGCCGTCCAATACCAGCATTGATGTGCCGACATCAAAACGGCTTTCCCGATACCGACCGGCACATATTCGGTAGCGGGAGCTATACCCACTATTCCCTTTGCCGAATCGGAAGGGGATTTGACGGGAGTTATTTTAACCGAAGATACTACGCCGCTTCTTTCGTATTCCAATGTGATTTCTTTTTGAGGGGAAGAATGTATCAAAGAGCTCATTTGAGTCCATGTTTCCATTTTTACGCCGTTTATCGAAATAATTCTATCGTTTTCTTTAAGTCCGGCTTTGTCGGCGGGAAAATCTTCGGCTATGCTTCCTATTACCGGCTTATCGGTTATTACCGGCCTTCCGACAAAAGATATTACGAAGAAAAAAACGACAAAGGCAAGAAGATAATTCATGGCGGGGCCGGCCCAGACAACTGCCAATCTTATATACCACGGTTTTGAGAAGTATTCGTCCGATTCTCCTTTATGTTCCTCTATATCTTCTCCCTTGGGCTTGACATATCCGCCCAAAGGAACGGCTCTTAAAGAATATCTGGTTTCTTTTTTTGTAAATCCGAAAAGCTCTTTGCCGAAACCGAAAGAAAAGTTTTCTACGGCTATGCCCGAAAGCTTGCAAACCAAGAAGTGTCCGAACTCGTGTATGAATATCACGACTCCGAAAGTAAAGATTACGGCTATTATGGACAATATCATTTATCCTCCGAATATTTTTTTGAAAATATCTTTTTTGTTTTTAATCCCGATTTCATATTTGAAATAATCTCTCTCGCCTTTACTCTGCTCCATCCGTCTATTTCCACCACGTCTTCAAATCCGTAACTTCCTTTGAAAGGCGAATTCAAAGACAAAGTTTTCTCTATAACCGGAGCTATTAAATCAAAAGTTATTTCTTCTCTTAGAAAAGCGGAAACGGCCTCCTCGTTTGAGGCGTTAAGAATAGGCAAAGATAGTCCGCCCGCTTTTTGAGCGTCTTTGGCGAGTTTTAAGCATTTGAATTTTTTAAAGTCGGGTTTATAAAATTCCAATTTTGTCAAATCAAAAAAATTTATTTCTTTAACCGGACATTTTATTCTTTCCGGATATGTCAAAGAATATTGTATCGGAAGTCGCATATCGGGATTTGACATTTGAGCTATTACCGAATTATCGTTAAATTCTACGGCCGAATGTATTATCGATTGCGGGTGTATGAGTATCTCTATTTTTTCATAGGGTAAAGAAAAAAGATTTTCTATTTCTATCGATTCCAGTCCCTTATTCATCAAAGTGGCCGAATCTACCGTTATTTTTTTACCCATTTTCCAATTGGGGTGTTTAAGAGCTTGAGAAGGGGTTATTTTTGAAAAATCTCCTTGGTATCTGTAAAAAGCTCCGCCGGAAGCGGTCAAAAATATTCTTTTGACTATGTCTTTAGGATTTTGATTTTCATAACCTTTAAGACATTGGAAAATAGCGGAAGGTTCGCTGTCTACGGGAATAATCTCGGCGCCTTTGGCTTTCGCTTCCGACATTAAAAGCTTTCCGGCCATAACCATAGGTTCTTTGTTGGCGAGAGCTATTTTTTTACCCGCGCGTATCGAAGATAATAGCGGTAAAAATCCTACGGCTCCGCTCAGAGAATTTAAAACGATATCCGCTTCCTTCAAAGATGCGGCCTCGCAGAGTCCTTCGTTGGACGGAGGCAAAAGTTTAACTTTTTTGGGAAGATATTTCTTAAGTTCTTTGGCGTATTTCTCTTCGTAAACGCATACGTATTTGGGAGAAAATTTAATAATCTGAGAAAGCAGCTCTTTTATATTCGAATTAGCGGCCAAAGCCGATACTTCGGCATTTTTCATTTTGGATATTACGTCCAAAGCGTTTTTTCCTATCGAACCGGTAGAACCCAAAATTACGAATTTTTTGTTTTTCATCTTGTTAAAACCAAGAAATAATAAGTCAAAGGGGCTATGAACAGATAAGAATCGAATCTATCCAGTACTCCTCCGTGACCGGGAAGAAGATTGGAAGAATCTTTTACCCCGGCGGCTCTTTTTATTAAAGATTCGGCCAAATCGGAATACTGACCGGCCAAACCTATAAGCATGGCCAAAAGAAAAGAGTAAAAAGCGGTCGCGGCGCTTATGTAAAAATGAAATATCCACATTGTTAAAGCGGCAAAAGCCAAGGCGGCGAAAAAGCCTTCGACCGTTTTTTTGGGACTTACCGAAGAAAGTTTGTTTTTGCCGAATTTCTTACCTATAAAATAAGCCGCGGTATCCATAACCCAAACGGTTATTATAATCGCAAAAGTCAAAATCCTTCCGTCCGGTCTTAAGTCCCTTATCAAAGGCAAATGCGCCAAACCGAAAGAAATAAGCATTATTCCGAAAGAAGTATAAGCGGGTCTTTCCAGGTAACGTTCTTTTGCGAATACTTCTCTAAGCAAAGGCAGTATAAAAGACAAAGAAATAAAAAGAGGCAAAAAAATACCTATGTTAAGAGGATAATAATCTCCGTTGAAAAAAACCGCAAAAGGCAGAATAATTCCGCAAAAGAAGAGGGAAAAAGGATCTACCGGTTTAAGGCCTACCGACATAACCGTATAATATTCGTAAAGCGAAAATATTATTATTCCCAATATAAAAAAGAAAAACGGAATTCCTCCGACCCAAATAAATCCCGCTACCAAAGGTATTCCGAAAAGCGCGGTTATGACTCTGGGTAAAAGCATATCAAGCTCCTTTTCTTCTCTCTCTCGCAGCATAATCGGCCAAAGCCGATTTCAAATCTTCGGCGTTGAAATCCGGCCAAAATTTATCCGAAAAATAAAACTCGCTGTAAGCCGACTGCCAAAGTAAAAAATTAGAAATTCTTTTTTCTCCCGAAGTCCTTATTATTAGATCGGGTTCCGGGAGGGGAAAAGTATAAAGATTTTTTTCCAATTCTTCTTGAGTTATTTTCTTAACGCCTTTCGCGCATATTTTATTGACGGCGTCCAATATTTCCTGGCGTCCGCCGTAGTTCAACGCTATGTTTAGAACCATAGATTTGCAGTTTTTAAGCTTATTTTCCGCTTGTAAAAGAGTATCTATTATATCCGGAGGCAATTCTTTTATTCGTCCGCTGAACTTAAGCGCTATGTCGTTTTCAAGAAGTTCTTTTTGATAAGAAGAAATGGCTTTTTTAAGCAAAAGCATCAAGGTTTTTACTTCGGAAACGGATCTCTTCCAATTCTCGCAGGAGAAAGCATAAAGAGTCAGAGCCTTTATGCCGGCCTGTTTGGCCGCCCTCGTTATTACTCTTACGGTATCCACTCCCTTTTTATGTCCGTAAGCGGCCGGCAGTCCTTTTTTTTTGGCCCAACGTCTATTACCGTCCATTATGACCGCGACATGCGCGGGAATATTATTGTCCGAATCGGAAGGCATTTATATGGTAAGAAGCTCCTTTTCTTTTTCTTGCGCTATATTATCTATGTCGGCTATATATTTATCGGTTTGCTTTTGAACCGTAAGTTCGTGCCTTTTGTAATCGTCTTCGGATATTTCGGAACTTTTTTGAGCTTTTTTTATTTTTTCCAAAGCGTCTCTTCTTACGTTCCTGACCGCCACTCTGGCGTCTTCGGCCATTTTGGAAACCATTTTGACCATTTTTTTTCTTTGTTCTTCGTTCATGGAAGGAAGATTTATTCTTATTATATCTCCCTGTCTCGAAGGGCTGGTCCCCAAATCGGTTTTTTTCAATTCGGTTTCTATGGCGTCCAAAGCGCCTTTATCCCAAGGTCTTATTTCCATCGTTCTGGCCTCGGGTATGGAAATGGCGGCTATCTGTTTAAGGGGAACTTTTGCTCCGTAGTATTCCACATAAACATTGTCGAGCAATTGAGGATTGGCCCTGCCGGTTCTAAGAGAAGTCAAATCTTTTTTAAATCTTTCCACTTTATCGGCCATTTCCATTTCGCTTTCTTCTATAAAATCGTTAACGCTCATAAAACCTCCCAAAAAAACGTTTTAGTCATTTATAATTATATAAATTAGAAACATAATAGACAAGCAAAGGAAATTAGATGTATTGATAAGCGGATATGCTGCAAAAAAAGATGTATGGACGTATAGATGCGTAGAGGTATGGATGTATGGCAAAAAAGATTTGGGAGAAATAATATTAAGAAAGCAGAAATTTTTTAAAAAGAATCTTCTATCAATTCGCAAAGTATATGAACAGCAAGAGAATGCATTTCTTGTATTCTCGCGGTAACTTTTTCGTCAAAAGACAAACAAATATCGGAATAAGAAGAAATTTTTCCGCCCGCGCCGGTCAACGAAAAAACCTTCATATTAATTTCTTTTGCCTTAGCGGCCGCTTTAAGAATATTTTTACTGTTTCCTGAAGTAGAAAAAGCTATCAGAACGTCTCCTTCGCGGCCTAAAGCTTCGACTTGTCTGGAAAAAACGTCTTCAAAGGAATAATCGTTGGATATCGAAGTAATAGCCGAAGTATCGGTGGTAAGAGCCAAAGCGGCGAGACCTTTTCTTTCCTTTTGAAATCTTCCGGTAAGCTCGGCGGCGAAATGCTGGCAATCCGCCGCGCTTCCTCCGTTTCCGCAAAGAAGTATTTTTTTACCGTTTTTAAGCGCCGAAACTATCGTTAAAGAGGCTTCGGCGAGAATATCCGATTTCTTTTCAAATTTACAAAGAGCTTTTTTATGATCTTCTATTATTTGATTTATCTTTTTCATTTTATCAAAGTACCTATGGATTTGCCTTTCAATGCCGCCGCTATATTTCCTTTTTTGTGAAGGTTTAGAACTCTTATGGGAATATTGTTTTCCATACATAAGGTCAAAGCGCTGGCATCCATAAATTTAAGTCCTTTTTTTATGGCTTCCATATAGGAAATTTCTTTTATAAGTTTTGCTTTGGAATCTTTTTTTGGATCCGCCGTATAAACTCCGTCGACTTGAGTGGCTTTTATTATAAGATCCGCGCCTATTTCGGCCGCCCTTAAAGAAGCGGCGGTATCTGTGGTAAAATAAGGATTTCCGGTGCCTCCGGCAAATATTACGACTCTTTTCTTCTCCAAATGTCTTATGGCTTTTCTTCTTATAAAAGGTTCAGCTATTCTCGATATTTCTATGGCGGTTTGAACTCTGGTAACTATGCCCAGATTTTCCAGAGCGGATTGAAGAGCCATTGCGTTAATTACGGTGGCAAGCATCCCCATATTATCGGATGTTACTCTGTCTATTTTTCCATGCCCGTCTTTGGCTCCTCTCCAGATATTTCCTCCGCCTATCACCAAAGCCAACTGTATTTTAGGATCATAAGCGCTCTTTATTTCGGAAGCTATAAAATTAAGAGCCTGGGGAGTTATGGATTTTTTTTCTTCGGAAAGCATAGACAGCGCTTCGCCGGACAGTTTAAGAAGAACTCTTTTCATATCGCCTCCGTTTAAAGTAAAAAAGAAAAAACCGCCCTTCTTTTAAAAAGAAGAGCGGTTCGTTTTAATTTCATCAATTTTATTCTACGCCCACCATATAGCAGACGAATCTCTTTATGGAAAGAGAGCCGCCGAATTCCTGAGCCTTGACTTTTATGAGATCGGCTATCTTAACTTTCTGGTCTCTTATAAAAGCCTGTTCGTTAAGACAGCTTTCTTCGTAAAATTTCTTTATTCTGCCTTCGAGCATCTTGGACAAAGCTACTTCGCTTTTGCCTTGAGCTTGAGGAGTGGCTTTATAAATCTCTTTTTCCTTTTCTATTACTTCGGCCGGAACGTCTTCTTTGTTAAGCCATTTGGGAGCCATGGCTACGCATTGCATGGCCAAATCTTTTGCCAGAGAAAGAACGGCCTCTTTCTTGGACGAATCTCCGGAAAAAGAAAGTTCAACCAAAGCGGCTTTTTTAAAATCGGTATGAACATAAGATCCCAAGACGGAATCCGAAGAAATATTTAATACGGTTCCTCGTCTTATTATCATATTTTCGCCGGTTTTCATAGCCAGGTTTTGAAGCTTTTCCTTGGCCGATTCGCTTTCTGCGGGATTAGCCAAAGAAGCGTCGGTGAGCATGGAAGAAACCAAATCCTGAGCGAACTTTTTAACGTCGGGATTCTTGGCGACAAAATCGGTTTCGCAGTTTATCTCCGCTATGGCGCATTTATCGGCGGAAAATTTAATTTCGACAAGGCCTTCTTTCATGGTTCTTCCGGCTCTTTTAGCCAAACCGGCTATTCCTTTCTTTCTGAGTATTTCTACGGCTTTGGCCATATCGCCTTCCGCTTCCTTTAAAGCGGCTTTACAGTCCATTATTCCGGCTCCTGTCTGATTTCTTAAAGACATCACTTGTTCGGTGCTTATCGCTGAAGACATAAATTCTCCTTATTTATTTTCCGTTTCTACGGATTCGGGCTCGGCTTGCGGCACATCTTCGGTCTGAGGCTGCTGATTTTCTTCGGCCGCAGGCTCTTCGGTTTGTATTTGATTTTCTTGAGAAGGCTGAGCGTTCTTAAGCTCTCTCCCGGATATTACGGCATCGGCCATAACCGAGCAGAAAAGTCTTATGGATCTTGCCGCATCGTCGTTGCCGGGTATTACCCAGTCCACAACTTCCGGATCGGCGTTGGTATCGCATACCGCTACGGTTACTATTCCGAGTTTTTTTGCTTCCTTGACGGCCAAAGCTTCTTCTACGGGATCGACTACGAACATAATATCGGGAATAACCTTCATTTCTCTTATTCCGGATAAAACCTTCAATATTTTATTTTTTTCTTTGCTGAGTCTCGAAACTTCTTTCTTGGCCATAACTTTAAAATAGCCTTTATTTTCGAGTTCTTCCAATTCTTCGAGCCTTCTTAGAGACTTTCTTATCGTGTCGAAATTGGTAAGAGTTCCGCCCAGCCATTTTTCATATACGCAAGGCACATTGGCTCTCTGCGCTTCTTCTTTTATTATTTCTTTGGCCTGTTTTTTGGTGCCTACGAAAAGAAAATTTTTGCCTTCCTTGGCGCACTGTTCCACAAAAGAATAAGCTTTTTTCAATTCCTTCAGGGTTTTCTGAAGATCCATTATATGTATTCCGTTTCTCTCTCCGAATATGAAACGAGACATTTTGGGATTCCATTTATAGGTTTGGTGACCGAAATGAACTCCGGCTTCAAGCATTGCTTTCATCGATACGTTAAACATTAGTCTTAGCCTCCGATAATACTTCCTTAATATGTTAAAAAAGGTCTTTTCAAAAGCCTCTTTATTAAGATAATCATAGCATATTGGCGGGCTTCTTGGCAAATTTTATATAATTCTAACTTATGAAAGTGAAAGCCGTTCAGCTTAATTCAAAAATAGCGGACTTCGAAGGCAATTTCTCAAAAGCTTTAGGGTTTTACTTATCTAATAAAGAAAAATGCGATTTGACCGTCTTTCCCGAATTATCGGTTTGCGGCTATCCTCCTCTGGATCTGCTTGAAAATCAATCTTTTATAAAAGCTTGCGAAAAAGCGGCTCTTAAATGGGCGGCAATGACTAAAGAAGGTCCGGCCTGCATATTCGGCTCTCCGATGCCTAATCCGGATAAAAAAGGAAAAAGGATATTAAATTGCGCCGTATTTGCGGAAAAAGGGAAAATAAAGAAAATAGTGGGAAAAACTTTATTGCCCACATACGATATTTTTGACGAAGCGAGATATTTTCAGCCCTGGCAAGGCAATAGAACGCTATTTTATAAAGGCAAAAAAATAGCAATAACCGTATGCGAAGATATTTGGGCGAACACCGACCTTTTGCCTCACTGCGAACTTTATGAAAAAAATCCTCTTAAAGAATGCGCCGATTTGAAACCGGATTTGGTTGTTAATATCTCGGCCTCTCCTTTTCACAAGCATAAAGGCAATATCAGGAAAAAGATACTTTCCCAATTGTCAAAAAAATATTCGGTTAACTTGGCTTATGTAAATTGCTGCGGTGCAAACGACGAACTTATATTTGACGGAGAAAGTCTTTTCTTTTCAAAAAAAGGAGAACTTCTGGCCGCCGGAGAGCCTTTTGAAGAGAATAGTTTTTTATGCGATTTTGATCGCGCAAATTTTCCGCTAAAAATACAAAGAGATTGTTCCGAAGATATTAAAAAAGCTTTGGTATGCGGAATAAGGGATTATTTTTATAAGCAAGGTTTCTCTAAGGCGGTTTTGGGATTAAGCGGAGGCATAGATTCCGCGGTAGTTGCTTGTTTGGCTGCCGAAGCTTTGGGCAAGGAAAATGTTTTGGGCGTTTTAATGCCTTCTCCCTACACCTCCCAAAGAAGCATAAAAGACGCTCTTCTTTTGGGAAGAAATCTGGGGATAAAAACGGAAATCAAAAAAATAAGCGGCATATACTCCTCTTTTATAAAAGAATTAGGATACGGAGATAGTAAAATAGACCTCGCAAAGCAAAATCTTCAATCAAGAATAAGAGGCGCCGTTCTTATGGCCTATTCCAATAGGAGCGGATATTTGGTTTTGACAACCGGAAACAAATCCGAAATAGCGATGGGATACTGTACGCTTTACGGAGATACGGCCGGCGCCATAGCTCCGATAGGAGATCTGTTAAAAACGGAAGTATACGAATTGGCGGAAATTATAAATAAAGACGCAAAATATATACCTCAATCGATAATATCGAGACCTCCGAGCGCGGAATTAAAACCGCGGCAAAAAGATCAAGACGATTTGCCTCCTTATAATTTATTGGACCGCATAATAAAATCTTACATGGAAGAAGGCTCCGATTTAAAAGATTTCCAGTCAAATTTGAAAAGCTTTGCCGAAGAAATAATAAAAAGAATGGAAAACAACGAATATAAAAGAAAGCAGCTTCCTATGTGTCTTAAAATTTCTAAAAAATCTTTCGGAACCGGAAGAAAAATGCCTTCCGCCAAATCGTCTCCTCCATACCGATGAAAAAATTAATTTTTCTTTCCTTGATATTGGGATATTCCTATTGTTTTACGCAAGAAGATAAAGGTCAAGAAACTCCCGCGGTTAAAGTTCTTAAAAATAATTTTTTGACAAAAATTTCGGATAAACTTTCGTTCTCCGCCGGTCCCGCTCAAATTTTATCGATTCCCATATTTCAAAATAACAAAGATTTGGGCTCTTCTTACGGAGTAATGTCGGCGATTGTTTTTAAATCTTCGGATAACGTAAATCCGATAAAAACCGTTCTGGCTCCTTCCTATGAAAAAAGCGAAAAATTGGGAGATTCTTTTTCTTACAGACATTACTTTTTCCCCGGGAAAGGAGAACTGGCGATGGCGAGATTTTCCAAGTCTCAAGGCCCTAAAAAAGAAGCCGTTTTTTGGTATTACGGAGAATCCGCATTGGGCAAAGATAAATCTCTGGATTTTTTTGTATCCGACTCATGGGATCCCAAATATTCTTTTTACGGGTACGGCCCGAACAGCTCGGAAAAAGACGGGGAAAATTATGTTTTAGACTATAAAACGCTTCAATTATCTTTAAAATTTCCCATAGCCGGAAAAGTTAAAATAGAATACTCTCCTTCTTACTCTCAAAAGAAAATAAAAAACGGCCCTTTCGGTTCCGACGAGCCTTTTTGGCAATCTTATCCGAACGAATATTCGCAATTATCGGAACAAAAAAAATTTTTTATCAATAAACTTTCGATATTTATGGATACCACGGATCATCCTTTTCTGCCTAAGATAGGAAATTTTTTATCTTTTTCGGCGGCATTCTCCGCAAAACCTTATTCTTCTTATTCTTACGCTTTATACAAGGCCGAGGCTAAAAAGTATTACAAGCTATTTTCCGAAGATCAGGTAACGGCTTTAAGATACGAACTGCAGTGGATTTCGGGCAATAAAAACATACCTTTTTATCAAATGCCCGTTCTGGGGGAAAGTTCGGGACTAAGAGCGGCCGGAGAAGGAAGGTATTGCTCAAGAGCAAAATTTTTAGCTACCGTAGAACACAGAATGACGGTTTCAAAGTCGGCTTTTATGAAATTTTTAAGCGAATTGGAATTTACTCCTTTTTTGGATATGGGTACCGTAGCCGAAAATCCTAAGGATTTAAAAATAAACAAAATGATTTACGGGCCCGGGGCCGCTTTTAGACTCGTATTAAGACCGCATATAGCGGCTTCGGCAAATCTGGCGTTTTACAAAGAAGGATATAATTTTCTTATAAACGTAGGCTATCCGTTTTAATTATTGTTGAGTCAGCTGAGACAAATCGGCCAAATCGCCGAATATTTTTTTTACCGAAAATAAAAGCGCGGTTCTATTATCTCTGACTTGTTTATTTTCGCAGTTAACCATAACGCCCGCAAAGAAATTTTCCAAAGGAGATTTTAAAGAGGACGCCGTCTGCAAAGCTTTTTTATAATCTCCTTTTTCGGCAAATTCTTCGGATTTGGCGGAAATATCTTCCAAAGAATCGGCCAAAGTTCTTTCTTCTTCTTTTTCAAAAAGATCTCTGTTAAAGTGTCCCGTATTTTCTTTATCCTTTAGTATATTGTTAACTCTTTTATATAGAGAAGCCAATATTAAAACTTCCGGAGATTGAGATATTTCTTTTATCGCTTCCGCTCTTGCCAAAGCTTTGTTTAAATCCCCTTCTCTTAAAAATATTTCTTTTACCGCGGCCAAAGCCCCAGCGGGAATATTTTTTGAGGAGTAGTTTTCAAGCCTTTGCCAGAAAAAATCCGCAAGTTTCGGCCAGCAGGAAATATTATTTTTAATTTCCTCGTTTTTATAAAGAGAAAGAGCGAAATAAACCGCGTCTTTTAAATTTATTTTTAATTTATTTTCCGCTATTATCCTCACCGCTCCGTAAGCGGCTCGTCTCAAGCCGTGAGGATCTTGACTTCCGGTAGGAATAAGTCCCGCGGAAAAATCGCCGGCAAGAGTATCTATTCTCGAAGCCAACGACAGTATTGAACCTTCCAAAGAAGACGGTAAAGAATCTTCGGCCGACAACGGCTTATAGAAATCCTTTAAAGCCAAAGCGCCTTTTTCGTCCAATCCCCATTCTTTGCCATAATACCCGCTCATTATTCCCTGAAGTTCCGGAAATTCTCTTACCACATTCGACGCCAAATCCAGATAAACGCATTGCGCGGCGGATCGAAGAATAGAAGAATCAAAACCTATTTTATCCGCTATCCATAAAGCCAGAGATTGCGTTCTTTCCTTTTTATCCGACATTGTTCCTAATTTTTCTTGAAAAAGTATTTTCGATATTTTTTCTTTTAAAACATCTTTGGAAGTTTTAATATCGTTTTCATAAAAAAATATCGCGTCTCTGCATCTCGCCTCAAAAACGCTTAAGAATCCTTCCTCCACATTTTTATTGCCTTTCGACAAACCGTCTCTTACTCCTATAAAAAAAGGAGCCGGCTGAGAATTTTTATAACAGGGGAAAAATTTAAGCTGTTTTTTCATTACCAAAGAAAGAAGCTCCTGAGGAAGAGATAAAAATTCGTTAGAATATTTGACCGGAACGCAAGAAGGATATTCGGTCAAATAAGAGTTTTCTTCCACTAAAGCTTCGTCGAGATCGGGCGAAAGTTTCATAGCAGAACCCGCATTTTTTAAATCCTTTAATATTTTTTCTTTTCTTTCTTCTCCTTTGACTATTACCTGAGCTTTTTCCAAAGATTTGAAATACGAATCGGCGGTTTTTACGGAAATTTTCTTAGAACCCAATGCGGCAAGTCCGAAAGTCGTTTTTCCCGCTTTAACTTGCGCCAACCGGAAAACTACGGGGGAAGAACCGTAAATAGCCAAAAAATTTCTTATCGGTCTGGCGAATCTTAATCTGCTTTCTTCCCAAACCATATTTTTAGGAAACTGAAGATTTTTCACTATATGAACGCACAGATCGGAAAGTATTTTGGAAGCCGAAAGAGGGGGAAGTTTTCTTTCATAGCATAAGACTTCTCCCTTTTTTTCTATTACGGCGGTTTTAAGTTTATCGCAGGATATACCCAAAGAAGAAGCAAAACCCGAAGCCTGTTTGGTATAATTTCCCTTTTCGTCTTTAAGAAGTCTTGCGGGAGGACCGTAAAAAATTTCGCTTCTTTCCGCCGTTTTTTGAGGGATATTTTCGACAAATAAAACAAGTCTTCTATAAGTTCCGAAAACGGATATTTCTCCGTGCGGAAGATTTTTAGAAAGCAAAAAAGAAGCGGCGG
Organism: Elusimicrobiota bacterium; assembly: GCA_012517235.1. Lineage (GTDB taxonomy): Bacteria > Elusimicrobiota > Elusimicrobia > Elusimicrobiales > UBA9959 > JAAYVI01. The sequence continues at coordinate 15,631 of JAAYVI010000017.1, forward strand.
TTTCTTTTATCTGAGAAAGAGCCGAAATTATAAATCTGGCGGGGATATTCTCCACATAAATTTCATAAACAAAATTTTTATTTTTATTTTCTGTCATATTTTTTCGCCTTTAAGAGCTGGTTCGCAGTCTTCCACATAAGCTTTCGCGCAAAGTCTGGCCATGCCTCTGACTCTTTTTATCAAATTGGCTCTCTCGGAAACCGATATCGCGCCTCTGGCGTCAAGCAAATTAAAAGTATGAGAGGACTTTATGACAAAATCGTAAGCTGGATAATACAACCCCTTAGAACAAAGCTTTTGAGTTTCTTTTTCGTAAAAATCAAAATCGCTTCTAAGCTTTTGAGTATCCGCTTCCTCAAAATTAAAAGCCGAAAATTGTTTTTCGGACTGTTTAAACAAATCTCCGTACGTAAGCTTTTCGTTCCATTTTATTTCAAACACATTTTTTTTCTTCTGAGAAAACATTGCGAGTCTTTCCAAACCGTAAGTTATTTCCGCCGTAATGGGATAAAGTTCGTAAGAAGCCATTTGCTGAAAATATGTAAACTGAGTAACCTCCATACCGTCCAGCCAAACTTCCCATCCTATGCCGCTGGCGCCGAGCGTGGGAGATTCCCAATCGTCTTCTATCCATCTAACGTCATGGCAGGAATAATCTATTCCTATCGCTTTAAGAGATTCCAAATAAATTTTCTGTATGTCTTTAAAAGGAGGTTTTATGATTACTTGATACTGATAATACTTTCCCAATCTGTTAGGATTTTCTCCGTATCTTCCGTCCGCCGGTCTTCTGCACGGTTCGGCATAACAAACCATAGTCTCTCTGGAAGTAAGCGATCCGAAAAAAGTCGCCGTATTAAAAGTTCCGGCTCCTTTCTCCATATCGTAAGGCTGTATTACGGCGCATCCTTTTTTGGCCCAGTATGCGTCCAATTTAAGAATTATATCTTGAAAATTCATTTGTTTCTCCGATAAGTTTTGCCGCCTATTTTAAGACTATTGTTAAATTTTAACAAATTTGAGAGAATTAATCTCCCTTCCGGAATGCTCCCTTACCTTATCTATTACATAAGATTCTATCAAATCGAAAGTCCTGGAGTCTTCTTTAAGTTCTTTAAGTCCGGAGAAATCGTCTTTATGAAGATTTTCCCAAATACTTTCGTCAAAGCCGAGGTTTGACTTTCTAAAACCGACCCCGCAATACTCCAAAAGCAAAAGAGAATACGATAATAGCAAAAAAGAATTTTTTTCTTCTTTTTCCAAGTACTCCAAAGCGTTTTTTAAAAGATTAAATTTTTCTTTGGCCGGCTGTCCCAGAGGAGTAAGATTCACCATAAGCTCGCAAATATAAAAAGCGTTTAGAATTTTTGTATTATTCGACCTTAGAGACGGGAAAACGCTTATTATCTTTCCGCCGGTACAAACCGGCAAAGCGGAACCGTTTTTGGCATAAAACCTAAAATCGCCCATAACAAAAGTTTCGCTTAAAGGTCTCAATTTGGCTTTTTGCTTTCTTACGCTTTTAAAGCTTATTTCCAGTCTTCCGTAATTTTCGGTAAAAACGGTAACTATTTTGTCGCTGTCTCTTAAAGGTCTTTGTCTTAAAACTATTCCTTTGTCGCAAAAATACATAAATATATTTTATAAAATACCTCCGCCGTTTTATAACGGCTGTAAAAAAATTTTCTTATTTTGTTTAATTATTAAGATGAAAATAATGATTTTGGGTCATAGCGGATTCATAGGGTCTCATTTGCTTGAAGAAAAAATTATTTCTAATTGCGAAAAGATTCTTCCCTCAAGAAAGGTTTCTTCGGTTTATAATAAAGACGGAGATCTATTGGTACCTTACGAAAAGGCTTTCGAATACGCCGACAAAATAAAACCCGAAGTCATAGTAAATTTAATAGGCGTATTAAAAGAAAAAAAAGAAGGCGAATACGAACGGGCGCATGTAAAAACGGCGGAAAATATCGCGAAATACTCGCAATACAACAAAGCAAAAGTAATTCATATTTCCGCATTGGGCCCAGAAGATTGTTCCGATTCTCTCTATTTTTCAACAAAAAGAAAAGCCGAAAAGGTATTAAACCAAAAAAACTCCGACTTGATAATAATAAGACCGGGAATAGTTCTCGGAGAAGGTCAAAAAATTCTTTCCGACATAAAAAAAATTTCTTCTTTTTCTCCCTTCATTTTTTGTCCCGATTCCAAAACGGCGGTTATAAACGTAAAAAGACTTACCTCCATTATAGCTAAAGCCGTCGTCGGAGAAATCAAACCGGGAACATATCAAGCTTACGACGAGATATCGGACTTCAAGTCTTTTTTTGAAAAATCTTTGGATATTATCAAAGTAAAAAGAAAAGTAATATCCCTGCCTATTTCTTTTTTTCTTCCAATGGCCGAATTGGGAGAAATAATCGATTTTTTTCCTATTAATAAGGAGCAATATAAAATGATGATTTGCGGCTCTTTGCCTCTGGAGAAATATCCGAAGCTATGATAGAAAAAGAAAGAATAAAGAAATTAAATTCCAAAAAAATATTAAAAAACGGAAGATACGGACTTTATATTATGCAGGCCTCTCAAAGACTTTCCGATAATAAGGCATTGGCCTTCGCGGTAAGTTTGGCAAACGAAAATAATATTCCTTTAATAACCGTATTCAATATAATGCCCTCTTTTCCCGGAGCGAATATTAGACATTACGCTTTTATGATGGAAGGTCTGAAGGAACTAAAAAAAGATTTTGACAGCGCCGGTTATCCTTTTTATATTATGGATGGATATTACGAAGAAAACTTTTTTAAAATATCGGGGGAAGCGGCTTTTGCCGTAACGGACTGCGGATATTTAAGACATCAAAGAGAAATGAGAGAAAGAGCGGCTCAAAAAGCGGAATTTGCTTTTTATCAAGTAGAAGCCGATACGGCTATACCGTGCGAAACCGCGTCTCAAAAAAAAGAACCTTATGCTTCGGTTTTAAGACCTAAAATATTAAAACTGCTTCCTTATTTTTTAAAGACGACGAAAATACCCGAATTAAAAAACAAAAAAAAATTTGTTAATTTTAAAAACATAAACATATGCGAAAAAAATTTTCTTGAAAGCTTTCTTAAATGTCCTCTAATTCCCGGGCCGGTTCCTTATGAAAAAGGAGGATATGGCGAAGCTTCCAAAAAATTAAAAAATTTTATTTCCAAAAAACTAAATTTTTATCATCTTCGTTCCGACCCTTCGTCGGATTACTCTTCGGGACTTAGCGCTTACCTTCACTTCGGACAAATATCTCCATGCGAAATATCTCTTTCGGTTTTATCGTCAAAATCCGCGGAAGAGAATAAGCAAAAATTTTTAGACGAGTTGATAGTATGGAGAGAACTCGCGAGAAATTTTACCTTATATGAAAAATCATACGACAATCTGAAAGGATTGCCGGATTGGGCTTTACTACAGCTGGCAAAACGAAGTTCCGATGAAAGGCCTTATTTATATTCAAAAGAGGAACTTGAAAAAGCCCGAACAAAAGATATTTACTGGAATTGCGCTCAAAAAGAGCTTTTAATTAGGGGCAGAATTCATAATTATATGAGAATGTATTGGGGGAAAAAAATCATCGAATGGACGGACTCTCCTAAAAAAGCTTTGGAAATAATGATATATCTAAACGACAAATACGCTTTGGACGGCAGAGATCCTAACGGATACGCCTCTATATTATGGTGTTTCGGTCTTCATGACAGACCTTTTTTCCCAAGACCGATATTCGGGAATATAAGATATATGAGCGCCAAAGGACTGGAGACAAAATTCGACATGGAGAAATATGTCTCCGATATCGAATATTTGGAAAAGGATTTCAATAAAAATCCGAAAAGACCTTAAAGAATCGCATTGATATCTTTGCATAATTTCCAAAAATTTTTGATATAATAATATTATTATGCTACCAACATATAGACCAAACGTAAGAAGAAGAAAAAAATCCATAGGCTTTAGAGCCAGAATGAAAACAAAAGGCGGAAGAAAAGTATTATCCGCCAGAAGAAGAAAGGGAAGATGGAATCTCATCCCCGAATAAACCGTGAAAAGTTTTTCTTTCGGCAAAAAGTATAAAATAAAAAGCCGAGGTTTGTTCGAATTGATTTTTGAAAAAGGAAAAAAAGAGGCCACTTCGGCCTTGATTTTGCGTTTTATAGACGCAAAATCTTTTCCGGAACTCAAGGATAAGGACGGGGTAAAACTCGGACTTATGGTTTCAAGGAAAACCGGCTGCGCGCCAGTAAGGAATAGAGTAAAAAGACTATTGCGCGAAGCTTTTAGAAAAGAAAAAAGCGCCTTAAAGGAAGGCGTAAGATTGCTTCTTTATCCCAAACCCGGATTCATTCCGGTCTGCGAGCGCCAGGCCGCTCAAGAGCTAAAAAAAATATTGGATAAAGCGAAGCTTCTAAAATGAAAAAGACTGCGATATCTTTTGTTTTCAACTTCTATAGGACTTTAAGGACGATTTTGGGATCCGGCGCATGTCCTCATACGCCCTCTTGTTCGGCTTATGCTCAAGAAGCTTTTTCAAAATATCCTTTTGTCCGCGCTTTTTTTCTTTCCGCAAAAAGGCTTTTACGCTGTCATCCCTTTTCCAAAGGCGGTTTCGACCCGGTTCCTTGAGCCTCTTAAATAGGGAGGTTTAATGAACAGAAATATGGTTTTGGCTATTTTATTGTCTTCGGCAATATATATAGTTTGGTTCGGATTCGTATCGCCGCCTCAGAAAACAGAAGTTAAAAATCAAGCGGAAAGCAAAGAAACTGCCGCTCATAAACCCGCGGAAACTTCTAATTCCGCCCGATTGGATATTAATTCCGTAAGCAAAAATCAAAAGAAAGGTTCCGCCATAACAATAAAATCCGAAAAAGCGGCTTTTTTAATAGAGCCTTTTTCGGCGGAAATAAACGATATAATATATTCCGGCCCGGTAAGCGAAATCAATCTTTCATTATCTCAAAATTCCGCTTTTCTTAGAACGCTTGAAAATTTGGATTGGAAAAAAGAAACGAACGATTCTTTATCCGCCGTATTTTCCGCTTCTCTATCAAAAGAAATAAAAGTAAAAAAAATATTTTCTTTTTCCAAAGAACAAGGGATAAACAAATTAGTTTTGGAATTTAAAAACAATTCTTCAAAAAAATTCTCAATACCTTCTTTTCCCATAGAATTAGGACCCGGTTTGGGAACGGCAAAAAGCGAAATGAAAGAAAATCCGGATAACTGTAAAGCCGATTATACTTATATGGAAGAAGGTAAAAAGCATCCTTCCGTTTCCCATATCAAAGAATCATACGAAAAAGGAGATTGGATTTGGGCCGGACTCAACAACAGATATTTTCTATTTGCGATTTTTAACGAAGGAGATTTAAAAGAAATTAAAACGGAAAAGAAAGAAATAGACGGGAAAAAATATCCTTTAATGTCGATATACTCCAAATCTTTTGACATAGCTCCCGGGGAAACAAAAAATATAATAATACCGTTCTATGCCGGAGCCAAAGATTACAAACTTTTAAAAAGTCTCGGCAAAGGTTTGGATAGGGCCGTAGATTTCGGTTTTTTCTCTCCGATATCCAAACTTGCCGATTCGGCTTTGCATTTTTTCCATTCCAAAACGGGTAATTACGGCATAGCCATAATACTTCTTAGCATAACCATACAAATAATTATTTTCCCCTTGAGCATGAAATCTTATAAAGCTATGGCCGTTATGAAAAAACTCCAGCCCGAGATGCAGGCCCTTCAGGTAAAGTATAAAGACGATCCGAAAAGAATGAATACTGAGCTAATGGAACTTTATAAAAAATACGGCGCCAATCCTTTAAGCGGCTGCTGGCCTATGCTTTTACAAATACCGGTTTTTTTCGCTTTATATACCGCTTTGAGAAATTCATGGAATCTTCACGGAGCTTCTTTTGCTTTCTGGATAAAGGATTTATCCGCCAAAGATCCGTATTATGCTTTGCCGATACTAATGGGAGCTCTTATGTTTCTTCAGCAGCATATTTCTCCTCAAACGGGAGGAGATCCCGCCCAGGCCAAAATAATGAAATGGATGCCTCTGCTTTTTACTTTTATGTTTCTGTCTTTGCCGTCGGGATTGGTAATATATTGGATAATAAACAGCTTTTTTAGCTTAGGGCAAACATTGTATTTAAAAAATTCCGAAGAAAACGGAAAAAATTAATTTTAACATACATACAGGAGGGAAATTATGAAAGAATTAAAAGTGGAAGGCAAAACTGTCGCCGAAGCGGTTGAAAAAGCGATGAAAGAGTTAGAACTCAACAGACAGCAAATAGAAGTAGAGGTTGTGGAAGAAGGTAAAAAAGGACTTTTCGGAATAGGCGGTAAAAATGCCGTGGTAGTAGTAAGAGAAAAAAAATGGTCGGCTCAAAGCGAAAAAGAACAGAACCAGCATAAACCTGAAAAAAACTTTCAAAAAGAAAAAACAAAAACATATAAGTTCGATTTAAAAAGTCAGGAAATGAAATTTACTCCGACCGGCGACGACGTAAAAGACGCGGAAAATCTGCTTTCTCAAATACTATCTTTATCGGGAATTTCTTTTAAACCCGGACAAAGCAGATTTGACGCGCAAACTAAAACGATATTCTTATCTTTTTCGACCGAGGATTCCGGATTATTTTTATTCGACGATGCCAAAGGGCTTTTTTCTCTTCAATACCTGATAAATTCCATAATCAATAAAGGAAGGCAGGAAAAAGTAACGGTAAGACTGGATACCGGAGATTTTTGGGCCAGAACGGAAGATCGTTTAAGAAGAGACGTGGAAAAAGCCGTTTCTACGGTAAAAAGATCCGGCAGACCTTACAGACTCAGACCTATGCCGAGTCAATTTAGAAAAGTCATACACGACCTGGTAAAAGAAAAATATCCGGATTTTCAAACCGTATCCGAAGGCGAAGATAAGTGGAGAAAAGTAGTAATAAAGCAGAATAAAAGATAAATTCCCGGGATAAATATGCTTTTAAAAAATACGGAAGATCTAATAGTTTCTCTTTCTTCCGGTTTGGAAAAAAGCGCCGTGGCTTTAATCCGTTTCTCCGGCAAAGACTGCGTTAAAACGGTAAATTTTTTTTTAAATCCCAAAGTAGAAAAATCTAAAATAGTACCGGGACAAATAAAAAAAGTAAAAATAATATCCGAGGAGGGGGAACTCATAGACAATGCTTTGGGAGTTTTTTATATTTCTCCAAAAAGCTATACCGGGCAAGATATGCTCGAATTATTTTGTCACGGCTCTCCTTATATAATTAAAAAAACTTTGTCTTTGGCTCATAAATACGGAGCCAGACAAGCTTTGCCGGGAGAGTTTACTTTTAGAGCCTATATAAACGGAAAATTAAATCTATCTCAAGCCGAAGCCGTAAACGATTTAATAAACAGCGAGACCGAAAAACAGCATAAAGCCGCCATATCTCAGCTCAAAGGAGATTTATCGGAAAAAATAAAATCTTATAGAGAAAAGATAATATCTTTGTTGGCGGAACTTGAGGTTAGAATCGACGACACATACGAAGAGGTATCGGATTTGGATAAAAAAAGTTACTTGGCAAGGCTTGAAGAATTAAAACAAGACATATCCAGATCCGCGTCTTCTTTTGAAAAAGGAAATCTTATCAAAAAAGGGGTAAATACGGTAATATGCGGTCTTCCAAACTGCGGGAAATCTTCTCTTTTAAACCGTTTGGCCGGATACGAAAGAGCGATAGTTTCTCCGATAGCCGGTACTACGAGAGACGTAGTAGAAGAGACGGCGGAAATAGCGGGATATAAATTTTCATTTTCGGATACCGCCGGATTAAATAAAAATGCCAAAGACGAAGTCGAAAAAGAAGGAATAAAACGAAGCGAAAAAGCCGTAAAAAAAGCGGATATCGTAATATTCGTAAGAGATTTGTCTCAAAAAGAAAGCAAAGAAGAAAAGGAAGCTTTCGAATTCGTGACGGCGTTAAAATCGGATACCGCAAAATTAATAGAAGCTTTTTCAAAATCGGATTTGCCAAAAGCGAGAGAACCAAAAACCGGTTTTCCGGTATTTTCTTCTTTAACAGGGGAAGGAATAGAAAGATTAAAAGATATTTTGGCGGATTTTTGCGCCGACGGTAATTTTTCATACTCAAGCGCAGTAACCTCTTTGAGACATTACGAATCTTTATCGGAAGCTTTATGCGCCGTTGAAAAGGCTTATGAAAACGCTTTTAAGAACGGACCTATGGAAATTACGGCCGAAAACTTAAGACAATCTCTTTCTTCCATAGGCGAAATAGCCGGCGAGACGGTCCCCGAAGATATTTTGGCCGAAATATTTTCAAATTTCTGCGTAGGCAAATAAAATGATATGGGATTTTTTTAAAAATACTTTATTTTCTCCTTCAAAAGCCGGAGAAAAAATAGATTCTATTAAGATACTTTTCGCTCTAATTTTATTTTTAGCCGGAATTACGGCGGAATCCGCATCTCTTTTTTTAACTCCTTCGTCAATGTTAAAAGAAGCATATTCGTCGAGTATTTCTTATTTTTCCGCGGCGCATTTTTTCTTTTTATCTTTCATATCCAAATTTATTTCTACGGCTTTTTTTATTCCGGCTTTTCTTTCTTTGATGTTTTTTTTCTCAAAATCATCTCTTAAAAAAATTATTATTTTTACTTTTTTATCGGCATCCGCGGCTATCTTTCTATTATCTTTTCCTTCTTTTTACACGGCGGCTTTTTCTTTAATTTTCATATCCGGAATTCTTTTTTTTATCATACGAAACAAAGTTTCTTTTTTGATCGATATTTTTAAAATTTATTCATTATCGTCTTTTATTACGTCGGCATATATTTTTTTGTGGGGGATATCAGTATTATTATCAAGCGTAAGAATGATGGAATCGTCTCAAATAATTTGGGCCATATGGACGGCGATATTTTTTTCTTCCGCTTGTTCTTCAAGATTTAAGATAAGCATACCTAAAGTATTCGCTTCTTTGATATTTGCGTCTCTATATATCATTTTCATTGTCTATATGCTTAAAACTTCCGATATTATAAATTCGCAAATATTTGAAATATTAATCATGCAGGGTTAAATGAACAAATTTATATATCCTCAAAAATACGACATAACGGTCATCGGCGCGGGGCATGCCGGCTGCGAAGCCGCTTTAATATGTTCCAAATTAGGTTTGCAAACAATTCTGATAACCCAAAATTTAGATACGATAGCCCAGATGTCCTGTAATCCTTCCATAGGAGGAGTGGGGAAAGGGCAAATAGTAAAAGAAATAGACGCTTTAGGCGGAATAATGGGAATAAATACGGACAAATCCGCTCTTAACTATCATATGCTAAATACCTCCAGAGGTCCCGCCGTAAGGTCTCCGAGAGCGCAATGCGACAAAAAACTCTACCACTTAAATATGAAATTTGCTCTGGAAGAAGCCGAGAATTTAAGAATAATTCAAGACGAAGCGCAAGAACTTTGGCTGGAAGGCTCTTGCTTAAAAGGGATTAAAAGCGCAAGAAACGTATTTTACGAATCCAAAGCCGTAATAATAACTTCCGGAACTTTTTTAAAAGGCATAATTCACATAGGACATTTCAGTTTTCCCGGGGGAAGATATAACGATCCGCCGTCTTCTTCTCTTTCCGATTCCATATCGCAAGCCGGAGTTAAAAGAGGAAGACTTAAAACCGGAACTCCTATGAGACTTAACGGAAGAACCATAGATTTCTCTCTTTGCGAAAAACAAGCGCCCGATTCTCCGGCAGAACCTTTTTCCGTATTTACCGACAAAGAAAAACTTAATTCGAGAATTTTTTTACCTTGCTGGATAACAAGAACCGAAAAGGAAACCGCGGAAATAATTTCAAAAAATCTCTCTTCCGGAGCTTTATACGGAGGAAAAATCAGTTCTTTAGGACCCAGATATTGTCCGTCCATAGAAGACAAAATAGTCAAATTTCCTCATCATGAAACCCATCATATTTTTCTCGAACCGGAAGGATTTCAAACGCTCGAATATTATGTAAACGGACTGTCTACGAGTTTAAGCGAAGAGACTCAGACTCTTATCGTAAAAAGCATACCGGCTTTAAAAAACGCTCAAATAATACGTCCGGGATACGCCATAGAATACGACTATTTTGATCCTCAAAATCTTGACTTTACTCTGGAGTCTAAAATAATTCCAGGTCTTTATTTGGCGGGACAGGTCAACGGAACTACCGGATACGAAGAAGCCGCCGCCCAAGGACTTATGGCCGGGATAAACGCATGCCTTAAAATAAAAAGAGAAGAACCCTTGATACTTAAGCGCCACGAGGCTTACATAGGAGTTATGATAGACGATTTAATTACAAAAGGAGTAGACGAACCTTACAGAATGTTTACGTCCAGAGCCGAACACAGACTTATGATGAGACAAGATAATGCCGACATAAGGCTGTCGGAGATAGCGTTTAAGATAGGCGCTTTGCATAAGAATCTCTACTCTTCTTTCAAAGCCTATTTGAAAGTTTACGAAGAGGCGTCTAAAAACAAAAAAAATATAAAAGAAATTTTAGGGCCGTGGCGCGCGGAAAACGCTTATTTGGCGGCAAAAAACGACGCCGAATATTGCGCATACATAGAAAGAAGCAAAAAAGAAATAGAAAAAGCAAAAGTTTTGGAAAAAGTATCGATACCTCATGATTTTGATTACGGAAAAATCAAAGAACTTTCAAACGAAGCGAAACAAAAACTTTCCAGGTTAAAACCGAAAAACTTGTCGGACGCTTCGAGAATACCGGGCCTTACTTTGGCGGAAATACAGTTTTTATGGGTTATAATAAATAAGAAAAGAGGAGCGGATGAAAAAGGAAATTGAAGAAATATCCAAAGAACTATCTCTGTCTATAAACGAAGAACAGGCCGCAAAACTCGAATTTTTCGCCGATTTAATTTTACATAAAAACGAAGAGATAAATCTTATTTCAAGAAAAGACACGGAAAATATATGGACCCGCCACATAGGCGATTCCTTGGCTTTTTATCCTTTGTTGAAAAAATTGAATTTGCACAAAGAAGGGCTTAAAATAGCCGACATAGGAGCGGGAGGAGGATTTCCGTCTTTGCCTTTGGCCGTAATTCTTGAAAATTATTTTTTTTCTTTATACGAATCTTCTCTTAGAAAATACGAATTTTTAGTTTGGACCGCCATGGAACTTAAATTATCTAACGTTTCGGTTTTTAGAAAAAGAATAGAGAAAAAAGACAGAGGGGAGTTCGATATTTGTCTTGAAAGAGCGGCTGGAGAACCTTTTGAAATAATACCTTTATGCAAAAACTTATGCCGAAGCGGGGGAAACGCCGTAATATGGCAATATGAGAGAAATATCGCAAAAATAGAAAAGACAAATCCGCCGTACTTTATATATAATTATTCTGTAGGCGGAGAAGCCGGAAAAGTTTTGCTTGTTTTTAGGAGGTCTTAATGCATGTTTTTAACTATTTTTTTACTCCTTTCGCCTTAATATCGGTATTTTTTGCGATTTACTTTTCTTCTCCGGAACCGGCCGAGACAAAGATAACTTTGGGAATAATATTTTTTCTTTTCGCCGTAAACTTTTACATATCCAAAAAAATATACAGTTTTTTCAGATATATGCAGAAAATAAGAATTGCTTTGGTGGTTTTCAATACTTTGGGCATATCCGCTATCTTTTATTTTCTATCCGCTTATTGGGCTCCGATATGGCTTCTTTTCGTAATACCTCCGGCTGCGGCTTCTTTGTTTTTAAGAAAAATCGGTACTTTTCTTATTTCTTTTTTTTCGGCCTTATGCATGCTTGGGATATATATTTTGAGAAGTAAAATATTGGAAACAGAATTCTCGGTTCAGCTTTGGGCCATGGCATCATGTCATGCCTTATTTATAATAATATTTTCGATGTTTATAAATTTTATGTCCGAAACTATGACCAGGATGAGAGATTCCTCGCGTCTTTCGTCTTAAAGGAGAAAAAGTCCTGAATGGACATACTTCACAAACTAAGAGTAATATTCTGGTTTTTGGTTGCGGGATTATGGGGACTTTTTTTATATCAATATATAAGCGAAGACCTTAACTCTCTTCCGAAAATAAAGCTTTCTCAAAATCCTTTTTATTCGTCCAAAACCAAAACCGCCGTGGAAAGGAAATATATTCCGCCAAAACCGCAAGAAACCGAAACTCGCGCAAAAGAAATTCAAGAAACCTTTTCTCAAAAAATATCCTCTCAAACCGCCAGAATTTTAATCGACGCAAAAGATATAAAAGATATTCCGGACATGCACCTAAAAAATATACAAGAAGAACAAGTTTCGCCGAAAAGCTATTATAATAAGTCCGACACCCCGCAACCCATAGAAGGATTTGCCTTTGTTCAAACGGATCATTTTTTTATTTACCAGGAAGGCGATACGGTAGACGAAAATATAGTAAAAGATTTGGAAAATCTTCACGGAAATATAATCTTGGACCTCATAGCTTTTTCTCCCTGGCAAAGAGAAAATAAAGTCCATATATATTTCTCCAAAAATCCCGCCACATATCAGAAATTAACCGGCAGACCGGCATGGTCCGGCGGCGCGGCAAATATGGCCGAGAAAAAAATTTATTTATACGAAAGCGAAGAAGCTTTCGGGATATTGGCGCACGAGTTGACTCATATCTATTTTGACAGTTTTTTTGAAAATTCTCCCAGCCCTCTCTGGCTAAGCGAAGGAATGGCCGTATACATACAAGTGGAAAGAGCGGGATCTTATCCGAGATGGCTTAAGGAAAATTTAGAACTTTTAAAGAACGGGGGAGGATACAAAGTATCGGACATAGTAAAAATAGAAACTCTCGAAGGAGCCGACGATAAAAGCGTAAAACTTTGGTACGCGCAAAGCTACAGTTTAGTTTTATTTTTAATGAGAGCCAAAAGAGGAGACGCTTTCTATCAATTCTGCAAATATATAAAGCAAGGAGAAAATGTTTCGCTGGCTTTATATAAAGCATACGGTTCTCCTTATAATAAACTTTCTTCTCTGGAAGTCGTATGGCGTTACGATTTAAAAACAGGGAAACTTTCTCAGCTAAATCAATAAAATATTGTATTCGTATATAATCAAAAATTTCAAAGAAATTATTTTATTTTCCGTATCTATTTTACATACAAAGTCTTGACAAAAATCAAAATATGGTTTATACTTATTTCAATGTGGTGGAAAGTGGTTTAAAATGGTTTAAACTGGATTAAGGTGAACATGAGCGCTTTTTACGGAGAATATAAATTCGCGATGGATCCTAAAAACAGGATCTTTGTTCCCTCTAAATTTAGAGAAGCCCTAAAAGAAGAAAAGAAAGATTTTTTTATGATAACAAAAGGCATGGACAATTGCCTCTATATGTTTCTTCCTTCGAAATGGGAAGATTTGATTAAAAATAATATGGAAATATTTAAATCCGAAAATAAAGAAGAAGAAAGGGCTTTTAAAAGATTTTTTTTCTCAAACGCTTACGACTGCAGATTGGACGAACAGGGAAGAATATTATTGGGACAAAGCCACAGAGAATATGCCGGACTAAAAAAAGAAATAATGATAATAGGCGCCGGCAATAAGGCGGAAATATGGGATGCCTCCAGCTGGAAAAAATACGACGAAACAAAAATGAAAAAAGCCTTTGCAAAGTTTTCGAAAATTCTGGACATATGAGCGCGGAATATAAGCACGAACCGGTTCTTTTGGAAGAGACGGTAAATCTTCTAATAACCGACTCGGAAGGTCTTTATGTGGACGCAACCGTAGGGATGGGCGGACATGCCTCAAAAATACTTTCAAAGCTCGGCAGACAGGGGAAACTTATAGGATTCGATTGGGATCCGGAAATGGTCAATATATCGAAAAACAACTTATCTTCATACGGGGATAAAGTCAAGATAATAGGATCTAACTTTTCCGCGATGGAAGAAGTTTTCAAAAGAGAAGGCATAATTAATATTTCGGGCATTTTATTCGACCTGGGAGTATCTTCTCTTCACTTCGACAAACCGCAAAGAGGATTTAGCTTTAAACACGAAGGACCTCTGGATATGAGAATAAATCCGGCCAATCCTCTGACTGCGCATACCATAATAAATAAATGGCCTTACGAACAAATAGAACATCTTATAAGGATATGCGGAGAAAGATTTTCTCATAAAATAGCAAAGCACATATGCGAAAGAAGAGAAAAAAAAGAATTTGAAACTACTACCGAACTTAAGAATCTTATCGAAGAAATAATGCCCAGAACTTCCAGAAAAAGCAATCCGGCGACCAAAACTTTTTTGGCTTTAAGAGTGGCCGTAAACTACGAATTTGAAAATCTTACCAAGGGGATACAAAAAGCGGGACAATTTTTAGTACCGGGCGGCAGAATGGCCATAATAACTTTTCACTCTCTGGAAGACAGAATAGTAAAAGAAACTTTTTATTTTATGGCGAGAATGGGCGGATGGAAACTTATAACAAAAAAACCCATATCTCCCAACGAATCGGAAGTAAACGCCAATAACCGTTCCAGAAGCGCGAAACTGAGGGTGATAGAAAGGATAAAGTAAAAGGAGGCATTATGAAAAGTCTTAAATCGAAATTAGGATTAAACTTCATATCGAGAAAAACAAAACAAGCCATAAAGGATTTTAAAACCAGCATAAAGCCTACCAGGGTCCTTTATCTTTGGGAAAAAAACAATTTGATGAAAATAGAAATGTTCTCGATGGAATAAAAAATGAAAAGATCGGCCTATTTTCATAAGATTATACTTCCCGTTCTCGCTCTCCTTTTCTGCGCGGTAACCTTAAACATATTCAGGGTAAAATTGGGTTATGCCATAGAAAGGACTAAAAAAGAAGCCGCCAAACTTTCGATAGAAAACGACTATCTGGCGAAAAAAATAGCTCATGCGCGTTCTCCTAAAAATTTAGAAGTCTACGCCGCTTCGGCCGGCTTAAAATATCCGGAACCGTACTCCATAGTAATAATAGACGCGCCTAAGGAAACTTACGAAAAGAAACGCGGATGGCTGTCCGCTCTATTTTCCAAAACAAATAAAAGTTGATTAAAATTTAGATGAATCTTAGTTTTCTTTCCAGGGCCAAACATATTTTTTTTATACTGATTTTTATAAGCGCGGCCGCTGGTTTTCGTTTATTTTGGCTTCAAATTATATCTCATGCGGAAATAAAAGACATCGGGGAAAAAGAATTTAAAAAAACGGTTAAAGAGACCTCGCCCAGAGGCAGGATTTACGACTGCTGCGGGGAAATATTGGCCGATTCCATAATAGTCTGGGATCTGGCGGTTATGAAAAAAGAAATGCAGTCTCCTTACTCTTTTTGCTCCGTTTTTTCGCAAATTTTAGGGAAATCGGAAAACGAATGTCTGCAAAAAATAAAAAAAGGTAAAAACTATATAAAAATAGAAAAATCTCTCGAAATGAGCGTTTATGAAAAACTTTCTCAAGCATTCAAAGAAAAATCCGTAAAAGGAATTTTATTCGAACCTCATCAAAAAAGAATATATCCTCAAGAAACGGCAAAAGAAGTCATAGGTTTGGCTAACGAGGAAAAAGGATTGACCGCCGCCGAACTCGTATACGACGAAATACTTAAAGGCGCTTTAAAAAGAAAAGAAATAATAAAAGACAGACGCGGAGAAACCGTTTTTACTGAAAAAGAATTAGAAACTCAAAAACCTTCGGAAATTTTTCTTTCATTGGATTCTAAAATACAATTTTTCAGCGAAGAAGTATTAAAAAATTATGTCGAAAAAAGCGCCGCGGATTTGGGGATAGGCATCGTTCAGGAAGTAAAAACGGGGAAAATAGCCGCAATGGCTTCCTGGCCCCAAAATCTTATCAATTTAAACGGATTGGAATGGGTGTACGAACCGGGTTCTACTTTTAAGACAATAGTTTTATCGGCGGCTCTTGAAGAAAATGTTACGGACGAAAACGATTATTATTACTGCGAAAACGGAGCGTGGAAATTTTCTCCCAAAATAACGATAAGAGACCACGAACCGGAAAAAAACTTGAAATTAAACGAGGTTTTTGAAAAATCTTCAAATATAGGATTTGCAAAAATAGGTTTGAAACTCGGAACCGAGAAACTTTATCTTTACTCCAAATCTTTCGGTTTTGGGTCCGCATACGGATTCGGATTTCCAGGAGAATCCAAAGGTATATTAAAAGATCTAAAAAATTATAAGCAAATAGACACGGCCGTTTCTTCTTTCGGACACTCGATAGCGGCCACTCCCATTCAAGTCATAAACGCTTATACGGCAATAGCCAACGGAGGAATTCTTTTAAAACCCTATTTGATAGAAAAAATAAAAAGCGAAGAAGAAGAAAAAACGTTTTCCAGAACGGAGATAAGAAAAGTCATATCCGCCGAAACCGCCAAAAGGGTAAAAAATCTCCTACTGGGAGTCGTAGACAGAGGGACGGGAAGAAATGCTTCGATAATCGGATATTCCGTAGCGGGCAAAACGGGAACATCTAACAAAATAGATCCTAAAACAGGCAAATATGTCGAGAAGAAAAATGTCACGTCTTTTTGCGGATTTTTTCCCGCATCGGACCCTCAGTATTCCATATTGGTAGTACTGGATAATCCTAAAAAATTTCACTACGGCGGAGAAACCGCCGCGCCGGCTTTTAAAGAAATAGCGAAAAGAATAATAAATCTGAAAAATATAAAGCCTGACAGGGATTTTAATTACAAACAAGCGCTTCAGACATCATACGGAAAAAATATAAGCGATTAGATTTTCTATCCTTAGCGTTTTATCTTAATGATATAATTTAAATTATGAAATTAAAGAGGCTTTTTGACCCGGCGGATATGGATGCGACGGGATATGAAAATTTGGAAATAAAAGGTTTGACAAGAGACTCTAAAGTCATAAAAGAAGGATTCTTATTTTTTGCTTCCAAAGGTATGTCGAAAGACGGAAAAGATTTTATAGACGAAGCCTTTAAAAAAGGCGCCGCGGCCGCCGTAATAGACAAAGAAATTAAAAATAAAATAGGGCCTTGCTTTTTGGCAAAAGATTTTGAAAAAACGGTAAATATTATTTCTAAAATTTTCTACGGAGATCCATCTTCTTTTTTATATTGCGCGGGTATAACCGGAACAAAAGGTAAAACCACAGTTTCTTATTTTTTGGAAAAAGCTTTTTTAGATTTTAAATTAAAACCGGCGGTAATAGGAACCGTAAATTATCGCGCTATGGGTAAAATAATATATCCGGCTCCCAACACTACGCCTTCAGAACCCCTGCTATCGGAAATTCTTCGCTCTTTCTTAGACATGGGATGCGCTTCTTGTATTATGGAAACATCCTCTCACGCTTTGGCTCTAAAAAGGACGGAAAATGTAAATTTTGACGCGGCTTTATTTACCAATCTTCAAAGCGACCATATGGATTTTCATAAAACAAGAAAAGATTACGCGCAAGCCAAAAGAAAACTTTTTAAGTCTTTATCGGAATCTTCCAAAAAAAACAAAATAGCCGTAATAAACGCCGACGACGAAGCGGCGGATCTTATGGCAAGCGCTTGTTCCGAAGATATAAAAATAATTTTTTACGGGACAAAAAAAGAAGGCGACATTCGCGCGGAAAACATCGTAGAAAAACCGGAAGCTTCTTATTTCGATATAAAAATAGAAGGCAAAAAAACTGAAAGCGCGTCGTTAAAAATGATAGGAGAACATAATATATATAATTTCTTGGCGGCGGCTTCGCTTTTATACGCAAAAGGATTCGCCGTTTCCGAAATCATAGCGTCTTTGGGAAATTTTTCCCAGGTACCGGGAAGACTGGAAAAAATAGAATCGTCTTTGGGATTTTATATTTTTATAGATTACGCTCATACGGAACAGTCTTTGATAAGCGTGCTGAAAGCTCTTAGAAAATCCGGTCCCAAAAGAATTATAACGGTTTTCGGATGCGGAGGAAACAGAGATAAAAGCAAAAGAGCCCCTATGGGAAAAGCGGCATGCGAATTAAGCGATTTGGTTTTTATTACTTCGGACAATCCGAGGACTGAAAATCCTCAAAGTATAATAAAAGACATAGAAGAAGGCGTAAAAGACCGGTTTTCCAATTATTCTAAAGTAACCGACAGAAAAGAAGCAATATTTCAAGCGGTAAAAGAAGCTAAAAAGGGGGACTTTATCTTAATAGCCGGCAAAGGGCATGAAAACTATCAAATAATAGGAAATGAAAAAATAAAATTTGACGATAAAGAAACCGCCATGGAAGCAATGGACAAACAAGGAAAAATATGAATCTAAACATAAAAACGAAAAAACTGGCTAAAATTATAGACGGAAAAATTATAAAAGGAAAAAACGTATTAATTCGCTCTTTTTCTACCGATACCAGAAAAATTAAACCGGGCGAAGTTTTTTGGGCGCTCAAAGGAGACAATTATAACGCCGATAATTTTATAAAAGAAGCTTTGGAGAAAAAAGCTTCGGGAATAATTTGCTCCAAAGGAGCTTTTCCCGAAAGTTTGAAAGAAAAAACCGATTTTGTAATAGAAACAAAAGATACGCTTAAAGCCTTACAAAAACTGGCGGCTTTCCATATAAAAAAAAGCAAAATACCGGTAATATGCGTAACCGGTTCTAACGGAAAAACTACCACAAAAGAAATGATTAAGCATATTCTTTCGAAAAAATACGAGGTATGCTCCAATTACGGAAACTTTAACAATCGATTCGGACTTCCTTTATCGGTATTGGAAATCGAAAAAAAGCATGAATGCGCGGTTTTCGAATTGGGAGCTTCGCAAAGGGGGGACGTGGCAAATTTGGCCAAAATAATAAGACCCGATATTTCTGTAATAACAACGATAGGCCCGGAACATCTGGAATTTTTTAAAAGTATGTCAAATATTTATAAAACCGAAACCGAAGCGATAGATTATTTAAAAAAAGGCGGAAAATTTATATACAACCGCGATAATAAGTGGCTGAGAAAATTAGAGAAGAAAAAAATATCCAAACTAAGCTTCGGAACGGACATAAATTCGAATTTGAAAATAATCAAAAAAGATAAAAAATACTTTTTTGCCGCGGAAAACGGAACATTTTCGATAAAAATTAAAAATCCCGCTTTACACAATTACTTTAACGCCGCCGCGGCTTTTCTGGCGGCCAAAGAAATGGGGATAAAAGAAAAAGTTATCTTAAAAGCATTAAAAGATTTTCCCGGGGTTAAAATGAGAATGCAGGAAATAAGATACGGAAAATCCGTAATTATTTTTGACGCATATAATTCCAATCCTCAATCTTTGGACGCTTTCTTAGAAGAAACCGATTGTCTTGCTCCTCAATTTTTATTTTTGGGAGATATGAAAGAATTGGGAAAATTTTCGTCTTATTACCATAAAGAAGCCGCTAAAAAAATATTAAAAAGGCAAGCGGAAAAAATATTTTTGATAGGACCGGAAATGAAAAAAGCCGCAGACTTTTTGAAAGGTAAAAAAGAAAATGTAAAATATTTTACAGGAGTAAAAGAAGCTTTAAGAGAAACCGCAAGATTTTTTAATAAAAATAAAAAAGCCTTTTTTCTTTTTAAAGGCTCAAGATCAGTGGGATTGGAAAATCTGCTGCCGGATAAAATAAGAAATAAGACTTCTTTAAAAGGCGCAAGATAAAAGGAGAATAAATGCTTTATTATTTAAGTTTTCTTAAAGATTTTTATAGCCCTTTGAACATTTTTCAGTATATAACTTTTAGAACCGGAGGAGCCGTAATAACATCCTTCTTGATTACCCTAATAATAGGTCCGGCCGTAATAAATAAACTAAAAACTTACAAAATATCTCAAATTCAAAGAAGAGACGGCCCTCCGAGCCATTTTTCAAAAGACGGAACTACTACTATGGGCGGGGTGATAATATTGATTTCTATGCTTATCTCCTGTATTCTCTGGGCGCAATTAAGCAATAGGTTTGTAATTCTTCTTTTAATTTCCACCTTAATACTCGCTTTTGCCGGATGGGCCGACGATTACATGAAGTTAATAAAAAAAGATCCCAAAGGAGCCCCTTCTTCTTTTAAATTTTCATTGCAAATAGCCGTAGCTCTGATAACGGCCGCATATTTGGCCGTCAATCCTCCCAATCCAGAATATCCTACTCATATTTTGGTGCCTTATACCAAGCAAATTTTAATAAATTTGGGCGTATTTTACTTTATATTCGAAATGATAATAGTCATAGGAACGTCAAATGCCGTGAATTTAACAGACGGACAAGACGGTTTGGCAAGCGGACTTATGGTATTTACGGCTCTTACTTTTTTGATAATAGCATACTGCGCCGGACATGTTAAAATAGCTTCTTATTTGAAAATAATACATGTCCAAGGGGCGGGAGAAATTTCGGTTTTTTTGGCGACTATAATAGGAGCCTGTTTGGGTTTTATGTGGTTTAATTCTTATCCGGCGCAAATATTTATGGGGGATACGAGTTCTCTTTTTTTGGGCGGATCGGTGGGAATAGCCGCCATACTAATAAAACAAGAGCTTCTACTTCCCGTGGCCGGGGGACTTTTCTTGATAGAAACTCTTTCCGTAATAATACAAATGGCTTCTTATAAGTTTAGAAACAAAAAAAGAGTTTTCCTTATGGCTCCCCTGCATCATCATTTCGAACTTAAGGGGATACCGGAACCTAAGGTAACCGTTAGGTTTTGGATAATGGGAATAATGCTTATGCTTGCGGCTTTATCTTCGCTTAAGATAAGGTAATTAAACATATGAAAAAGAATGTTTTGATCATAGGAGCGGGTAAAAGCGGTTCCGCCTGCGCGCGTCTTCTTTTTAAAAAAGGCTTTTCCGTTTTCGTATCGGATAAAAAGGATAAAAAAGAAATTGCAAAAAACTTAAGTCCTCAAATAAAAATTTTGTCCGAAGAAGAAGCGGTAAAAAAAGCTTCCTTATTTTCCTTTGCCGTAAAAAGTCCCGGGCTCAAATCCGACAATCCGGTAATTATATCGTTATTAAAAGCTTCGGTCCCCATAAGAAGCGAACTTGAAACGGCATTAAATTTTTCCAAAACAAAAAATCTGATAATGATAACCGGGACAAACGGAAAAACCACAACTACCGCTCTTTGCGCTTTTATAATGTCAAAAGCTCTGAAAAACAAAGGCAAAGCGTACGCTTGCGGAAACATCGGATATCCGGTATCTCTTGCCGTTGCCAAAGCGAGAGAGAATGATTTTTTAGTAATAGAAGCTTCCAGTTATCAGCTGGAAGATTCTCGGCGCATATCTCCTCTATCGTGCGCGATATTGAATATAACACCGGACCATATAGAACATCACGGTTCTTTAAAATCTTACGTACGGGCAAAGGAAAAAATTTTTAAATTTCAAAACAAAGACCAATTTTGTATTTTAAACCGGGAAGATAAAAATCTTATTTTATCTTCGAGAGAATGTCCTTCTAAGGTTCTATTTTTTTCTTTAAAACCTTTCAAAGGAGACGGAGCGTATCTTAAAAATAAAAAAATATTTTTTCATATGGGCGGAAAAGATTTTTACTGTTCCACGCCTAAGTTTTTAATAGGAAATCATAACATACAAAATGCCATGGCCGCGGCTTTGTGCGCGATTTCCTGCAAAGCCAAAATTTCCGACGTAAAAAAAGCTTTCTCTTCTTTTAAAGGAATAGAACACAGAATAGAATTTGTAAGAAAAATAAAAGGAGTTTCTTACTACAACGACTCCAAAGCGACAAATGTGGATTCCGTTCTAATAGCCCTTAAAGCTTTGGGGAAAAAGAAAAATATATGGCTCATATTGGGCGGCAGAGATAAGATGGCCCCTTATTCTCCGCTTTTGCCTCTGATAAAAAAATATGTAAAAACCGTTTTAACGGTAGGCGAAGCGGCCGAAAAGATAGAGAAAACCTTTTCGGGATCGGTAAAACTAATATCCGCCAAAGACATATTTAGAGCCTGCGATATCGCAAATAATCAAGCAAAAAAAGGAGATATCGTTCTTTTATCTCCGGCTTGCGCTTCTTACGATCAGTTTTCAAACTTTGAAGAAAGGGGCAAAAAATTTAAAGATTATGTCTTACGCGTCAAAGCTTAGAAAAAAAACTTCGTATTATCATAAAGGACTTAATATGCGTTTTTTTGATTACGGTTTTTTTTCCGCCGTAATAGCTCTATCGTTATTTTCTCTGATAACTTTATATTCGGTAACATCGGTTACCTCGCCTAAATATGTTCAAAAGCAGATAATTTGGCATTTGGCCGGCTTTTCGGTCATGATCTTCGTATCTTTTTCGGATCTTAAAAAAATAAGGGAATATGTTTCCTTTTTTAATTTGGGAGTATTATTTATTTTACTTATAACTCTTTTTATGCCTCCCATACAAAATGTCAGAAGATGGGTGCCTCTGGGATTTATGAATCTTCAAACTTCCGAATTGGCAAAACTTGCCTGCGTTTTTTTTCTGGCTGATTTCTCGGATAGAAATTATTCCGGCTTATCGAACATGAAAATATTATTAAAACCGGCTTTGATAATTTCGGGCATGCTTCTCCTGATAGCTCTTCAGCCGGACCTGGGAACTCCGGCTCTTATATTCGCGGTCGCTTTATTTTCTTTATATACGGCCGGCGTAAAGCCGCTATATTTGCTCGCCCCGATAATCGCTGCCATACCTTTGGCAATAATAGAAATATACAGACATCCTTACAGACTGGTAAGACTTAAAACTTTTCTTTCTCCTTGGGAAAACGCAAAAAACGAAACCTATCAGTTAGCGCAATCTCTAATAGCCATAGGCAGCGGAGGATGGTTCGGCGTAGGGCCGGGAGCTTCTTCCATAAAACTAAAATACCTGCCCGAAGCTCATACGGATTTTATCTTTCCCATAATAGCGGAAGAGTTCGGTTTTATGGGATCTTTGATTCTTTTGACCGCTTTTATTTACCTTCTTAAGCGGTCTTTAAAAATAGCCGCGACATCTTCCGATTATTTCTATTCCTGTCTGGCTTTATTTTCGGGATTTATGATAGTTTTTCAAGCTTTATTTAACATATCTATGACCGCTGGCATGATACCGACAAAAGGACTGCCTTTGCCTTTTTTCTCCTACGGAGGCACTTCCATAATGATAACTATGATTTTATGCGGCTTTATACTTAACGCTTCCAGAAACAGGAGCCAGTCATGAAAAGAATAATAATAGCGGGGGGAGGAACCGGAGGACATTTTTATCCGGGGCTTTCCATAGCTTTAAAATTGAAAAGCAAAGGCATAGAAATTCTTTTCGCGGTTAAAAAAAACGATATTTCTCTTGAAACTCTAAAAGAAAAAGAAATACCTTACGTAGAAATAGACGCGGTATCTTTCCCCAGAGGGCTAAACCCTTTATCTCACTTTCGTTTTATGTTCAAGCTATTTTCTTCTTTTTTTTACTCTATGAGAATAATAAAAGATTTTGCTCCGCAAGCCGTTTTAGGTACGGGCAGTTATGTTTCTTTTCCTATGGCGGCCGCGGCTAAAATAAAAAAAATCAAAGTATATCTACACGAATCAAATTCCATAATGGGATTTTCAAATAAAGCCGCCGGAATTTTTGCGGACAAAATTTTTTACGGCCTGCCTTTAAGGGAAAATCTTTTTCCAAATAAAACCGTCTCGGCCGGAATACCCTTGAGAGAAGAATTTGAAGGAGAAATAACGAAAAAAGAAGCAAGAGAGAAATTAAATTTTCCGCAAAACGATTTTATCGTTTTAGTTCTGGGAGGCAGCCAAGGCTCCGCGTCTATAAACTCTGCTTTTTATAAAACATTGTTAGATTTGTCTTACGAAAACAAACAGCTTCCTTTTTTTATACACATATCCGGAAAAAATAACTATGCTCAACTAAAAGAAAGCTACGAAAAAGCCGGACTGACAAATAGAGGAATAATCTTGCCCTATTGCGAAAATATGCCTGTTCTATATTGCGCCGCCGACGCCGTCATATCGAGAAGCGGGTCCGGAACGATAGCCGAATTATGCAGATATAAAAAACCCGCTCTGCTTATACCTTTAAAAACAGCCGCCGGAGATCATCAAACTTTCAATGCTATGGCATTATCTTCCAAAGGATGCGCAATGATAATAAAAGACGACGAATTTTTATTTGAAAAGTTAAAACAATCAATAGAAAAATTTTTGACTCTCGATAATATTTCCGCGATGAAAAAAGCTTACGAAAGATTGGATTTGCCCTCAAATCTTTTATCGGCCGAAAAAATATCCGAAGAAATAATAAAAGATATCGGCTATAAAAAAAATTCTTAATATTCTCTAAAATGCTAAAATAATTTATGCCGGGAGGAAATATGAGCAAAGAATTTGTTAACCTCAAAGTTTCTTTTCTTAAAAAGTTTATGAAAGATGTTTTTATCGGCTTGACAGTTCCGCCTCGAGACGCGGAAATATGCGCGGACGTACTGGCCGCGGCCGATCTAATGGGGATGGATTCTCACGGCATATCCAGAATGAAGCCGATATATTACGATAGGATAAAACAGGGAATACAATTTCCGAAAACAAAATTTGAAATAGTAAAAGAAACTCCGACAACGGCGGTAATAGACGGAAATCACGGGATGGGACATGTCATAGCCTATAAAGCCATGGAGATGGCCATTAAAAAAGCGGAGAAATACGGATTAGGGATGACGGCGGTCAGAAATTCCACTCATTACGGCATAGCCGGATATTATTCTTTGATGGCCGTTAAAAAGGGAATGATAGGATTGACCGGAACAAATGCTCGTCCGTCGATAGCTCCGACATTCGGAGTAGAAAACATGCTCGGAACAAATCCTCAAACTTGGGGCATTCCTACCGACGAAAAATTTCCTTTTTTGCTTGACTGCGCTACGTCTGTTACTCAGAGAGGAAAAATAGAAGTATACGCAAAACTTAATAAAAAAATGCCGGAAGGATGGGTTGTTAACAGAAGCGGCAAATCCGAAACTGATCCCAAAAAAGTTTTAAAAATGCTGACAGAAGACAGCGCCGCTTTGCTTCCATTGGGCGGATTGGGAGAGGAAACCGGAGGATATAAAGGATACGGTTATGCCACCGTAATAGAAATATTATCCGCGGCATTGCAAGACGGTTCTTATTTGAAGCAGTTAAACGGCAAGAAAGACGGCAAACCGGCCCCTTACAGGCTGGGACATTTTTTTATGGCCATAGATATAAGCCATTTTACTTCTTTAAATAAATTCAAGAAAACCGCGGGAAATATTTTAAGACAACTTCGAGCTTCCCAAAAAGCAAAGGGATGCAAAAGAATATATACAGCGGGAGAAAAAGAATACTTGACTTCTGTCGAAAGAATTAAAAAAGGAGTTCCCGTAAACGCTCAAACTCGCCTTGAAATGATAAAAATGAGAGACGAACTTAATCTAAAATATAAATTTGATTTCGAGTAATATAGGGGGGTATTATGTCATATGTCTTTCTTAGCGCTTTGGGATCATTTTCTTTCTTTTTTTCGTCTTTTCTTTCATATTACAAAATAGAACCTTTTCATACTCTTTATTATACTTTCGCATGGTGGTCTTATATATTGGCGGCGGACGGTTTAAACGGCTTGCTTTCTCAAAATTCTTTGATAAAAGATAGAACGAAATCTTTTCTGTTAATGATTCCTTTTTCCTGCGGTTTATGGTTTTTATTCGAACTGATTAATATAAGATTATCAAATTGGTCGTATCAAGCGCTGCCTTTTGACCCTATTATAAGAAAAATCGGATATATTATTTCATATGCCACGGTTCTTCCGGCTATTTTCGAAACAAAAGAACTTATTGAAAATTTGGGTTTTTTTAAAAAAATATCTTTAAAACCTTTAAAATCTCAAAAAAACATTTTAAACTCGGCGGTTATTTTGGGAATAATAATTTTATTTTTAATTTTACTGTTTCCTAAAATATTTTTTCCTTTTACCTGGATATTCCTTTTTCTTATATTTGATCCTATTAATTATAGAATCGGCGCTGTTTCGGTTATTAAACAAGCGGAAGACGGAAATTTCCGTCATATTTTCTCCGTTCTCGCCGCGGGATTAATATGCGGTATTTTCTGGGAAATGTGGAATTTTAATTCTCAAGCAAAGTGGATATACTCTTTCCCGACCGGAGACATGCTTCCTAAAATTTTTGAAATGCCTTTGCACGGCTATATCGGATTTCCTTTATTTGCTCTGGAATGTTACTCTTTCTTTAATTTTATCGCATGGTTGTTTCAATCCCATTGGGAAAATATACCTCAAAAAACACATAATTTAAACCGTATTCCGGCTTATATTTCTCTCTTATTATTGATACCTTTATATATATATACGATTATATTAATAGATACTTACAGCGTAAAGTACTTTATTATTCTCCTTCCCTAAAGACCCAAACTAATATAGGTCTTTATTCCTATCTAACAATGGGACCTATGTTCATTGACTTTAATCAATATAGATATTAAAAAGTTAATATGAGTTGAGCAGCGGAGGATATATGAGAAAGACAGCTTTGATAAATGCGGCATTCGCTATAATTTTAAACTGCGTATCATTTGCCTCGGATAAAATGATTTATGGCGACGATAATAGAATCGATTTTTACGCTATGAATTCCTCCAAAAAGTCTTTGGCCGACTCGGTAGTTTCTTTTTGGGAAAACGCTTCGGTAACTTACGACTCGGCATCTTCTTCTTATAAACTTAAAACCGTTAATTTTGGCGACAGATTAAATCTATGCCCGGACGAAAGATTTAGAGAGCAGCCGATAGGAGCTTTCTGCTCCGGTTCTTTGGTCGGAGAAGATTTAATAATGACGGCCGGGCACTGCATAACCGACGAAAACAAATGCGCCGACACTAAGATAGTTTTCGGATATGCGGTAAAATCCCCTAATTCTCAAGCCGTAACTTCCATGCCAGCCTCGGAAGTTTACACATGTAAAAAAATAATCAAAAGACAGCTCGGGCCCGAACCCACGCCGGATAATCCGGAAGGTATAGGGTTGGGTCCCGATTATGCTCTAATACGATTGGACAGAAAGGTTTCGGGGCATAAACCGTTAAAAATAAATAGAGCCGGCAATTTAACAAAAGGAACGCCTCTCTTTGTAATAGGACATCCGGTTGGATTACCGGTGAAACTTGCCGACGATTCTAAGGTAAGAGATACCGAGCAAGACGGATATTTTATAGCCGATTTGGACACTTTCGGAGGCAATTCCGGATCTCCCGTATTTAATGCCTCTACTAATTTAATCGAAGGTATTCTGGTAAGAGGCGATACGGATTTTGAAAGGAGCCCGGCAGGCTGCACAGTTTCCTATAGAACGGAACAAGACGAAGGCAGAGGGGAGGACGTAACAAAAGTCTCTCTTCTTGCCGAATTAATACCCGGCAAAAATAAAGAACTATCTAATACGCAAGATCTGGAAATGGACACATCATCGGTTCAAAAAGAAACCTATTCCTTCATAGAAAACTCAAGAGGAATAGATTTAAGAGCTTTTTCTTTTGACAAATAGGGCGTTTATACTATCTTCGAAAAGTCTTTTACCGATTTTCTCCACGCTCTGGGTAAAAGTTTGGCCGAAGGAGAAAGTTTTCCGACGGCTATCAGTACGGGGATAGTTTTTTCTTCCGATATTCCAAATTCTTTTTTAACAGCATCTTCGTCAAAACCGTCCATAGGATGCGTTTCGTAACCCAATGTTCTTGCCGCATACATAAGAGTCATGGCAAAAAAAGAAGCGTTTTTAACCGCAAAAATTTTTCTTTTTTGAGAAGAAAATTCTCCGTAAAGCTTTTGAGGCAATGTCTTATAAAAAACGGCCGTTTTAACATCCATATAACCCAGTTCTACCCAGCTTTTAAGAACCGAATCTATATTTCTCTCGCATGCGTTTATATCGGCTATTACTATAAAAACTACGGAAGCCTCTTCTACTTTGGCTTGATCCATAGCGCATTTTCTTAAAATCTTTTTTTTATCCGAACTTTTAACGGCGATAATCTCCCACGGCTGAAGGTTAAGCGAAGAGGGAGTAAGAGCGGATAACTCCAATATCTTCTTAATATCTTCGTCGGAAATTTCCTGAGAAGGGTCAAAGTAATTTACGGATCTTCTGCTTTTTATATTTTCTAAAGCGTCCATTTTCTCCTCCTTAGTATCCCCCAAAGTAAAATTGTATAATATATTTTATAAAATTAAAACGAAGAAACAGTTTTTTCAAGGGAGAAAAAATGATAGAAAAGATTTTAAGAAAGCTGGAACTTCTTAAAAAATTTTCCGAAAAAGACATACGGAAAATAGAAAAAGTGGCCGTATTAAAAAAATATCCTAAAAACTCTTTTATATTCAATAAAAACGAGATAGGAAATCATTTTTTTGTCGTAAAAGCCGGCAAAATAAAAATTTTCAGCTCAGTGGGCAATAAAACCAAAACCTTAACCGTAATAGGTAAAAATGACTTCTTCGGCGAAATGTCGCTTTTGGGCTGCGGTACGAGATCGGCTTCGGCTTCCGCCGCGGAAGACAGCGAACTTTATGTGATATCCAGAAAAAATTTTGAAAAGTATCTTTTAAAAAATCCCGAGCTTACCATAAAGCTTTTATATTCTTTGGCCGACAGGCTGTCCAGAGCCGACAAGGAGATAGAGTCTATGCTTTTCCATAATATTTTGGGAAGATTGGCTTC
This sequence comes from Elusimicrobiota bacterium, assembly GCA_012517235.1. Taxonomy (GTDB): domain Bacteria; phylum Elusimicrobiota; class Elusimicrobia; order Elusimicrobiales; family UBA9959; genus JAAYVI01. The sequence continues at coordinate 44,499 of JAAYVI010000017.1, forward strand.
GGCCATATTGGAAATTAAAAAACACAACGGAAATTGCGCGGACATAAAAATAAATCAGACGGAAATCGCGGGATATTTAGGCACTACCAGAGTTCCGGTTTGCCGAGCCATAAACGCTCTTAAGAAAAGCGGAATAATCTCTTACAATTGCGGACATCTTATAATAAAAGACGAAAACAGACTAAAAAGTATGGCGGGCAGCAAATGACATATCAAACTATAAGAGGATTCAGAGATATCCTTCCGCCTCAGTCCGACGCGTTTAGTTTTATAGAAAAAATCTCAAGAGAAATTTTTACTTTATACGGATATAGAGAAATAAGAATACCGGCCGTGGAATATTTCGAATTATTTATAAAATCTACGGGAGAGACCACCGATATAGTTCAGAAAGAAATGTATAGATTCAAAGACGCATCGGGCAGAGATCTGGCTTTAAGGCCGGAAGGCACGCCGGGTGTCGCAAGGGCTTATATAAATAACAATTTATCCCAAACCGGATTAAACGGAAAATATTTTTATATAGCCGATATGTTCAGAGCCGAAAGGCCGCAAGCCGGAAGATACAGACAGTTCGAACAAATAGGAGCCGAGAATATAGGCGCGTCATCGCCTTATTCCGACGCGGAAAGCGCGGCTATGCTTGCGGAAATATTCAAAAGATTGGGGGCGGAAAACTTAAGATTGGAAATAAACTCCTTAGGATGTCCTTCATGCAGGCCCAAATACAGAGAAAAACTTATTTCTTATCTTTCTTCCCAAAAAGATCTATGCTCGTCTTGCCTGCAGAGACTTGAGAAAAATCCATTGAGAGTCTTAGATTGTAAAATAGACGGGCCCAAACTGACAGATTTTCCTTCAATAGAGCTTTGCGGAGATTGCGCCGTTCATCATGAAAAATTTAAAAAATGTTTGTCTTTATCGAAAGTAGATTTTTTTGAAAATCCGAAACTCGTAAGAGGATTGGATTATTATCAAAGAACCGTATTCGAACTAAAAACCTCGTCTCTGGGTGCCCAGGATGCGGTGGCGGGAGGAGGAAGATACGACGGACTCATAAAAGATATGGGCGGCCCGGCGTCTCCCGCGGTAGGTTGGGCATTGGGAGCAGACAGAGCCGCAATGATAATAGAAAAAAGGTGGGGAGAATTTGAAAAAAAATCTAACGTTTTTTTAGTTTCGGCCGATAAGGAAAGAGGCGATTATTGTTTTTCTTTGGCGCAATTTCTCAGATCGGAAAATATTTCATGCGATTTCTCCGATTTCTCTTTAAGCTTTAAATCTCAGATGAGATCGGCCGATAAAAGCGGCGCCTTATTTGCGGCGATAGCCGGCGAAGACGAGGAAAAAAACGGAGAAGTATCTTTGAAAAATTTATTTTCAAAAGAACAGAAAAAAGTTAAAAAAGAAGAATTGACGGAAATAATAAAGAGGTCATTATGATGAGAACACATACCTGCGGAGAACTTAACTCTTCTCATATAGGACAAAAAGCCGTTCTCTGCGGCTGGGCGGATTCCAAAAGAAATCACGGAGGAGTTTTATTTATAAATTTAAGAGATTTATACGGAATAACTCAGATAACGGTAAATCCCGAAAATCCTTTTTTTCAAACGGCGGAAAAAATAAAAAACGAGTTTGTAATAAAAGCGGAAGGCATCGTCGCAAAAAGGCCTCAAGGCAACGAAAACAAAAATAATCCTACCGGAGAAGTAGAAATAATACCTTCGGCTCTGGAAATCATTTCGCAGTCTTCGGAACTCCCTTTTGATCTGGGAGAACATGCTCAAGCGGGAGAAGAAATACGTCTTAAATACAGATATCTGGATATAAGAAGGAAAAATATTTCTCAAAATCTTGTTTTAAGAGGAAAAGTAGCCAACATAATAAGATCTTATTTATGCGAACGTCAATTTAACGAAATTGAGACTCCCATACTTACAAAATCCACTCCCGAAGGCGCCAGAGATTATTTGGTTCCCTGCAGAACGAATCCGGGTACATTTTACGCTTTGCCTCAATCTCCTCAAGTATTTAAACAAATTTTAATGGTAGCCGGTATGGACAGATATTTCCAATTGGCCAGGAATTTTAGAGACGAGGATCTTCGTTCGGATAGACAGCCGGAACATACTCAAATAGATATGGAAATGTCTTTTGCCGGGGAAAAAGACGTAGCGGAAGCCGTGGAAGGTATGATGGAAAAAATCTTTTCTTTTTTGGGAGAAAAAATAGAAAGACCTTTTTTAGAGCTGGAATATAAAGACGCAATGTCTTTATACGGCAGCGACAAACCCGATTTGCGCTATGACATAAAATTTGAAAACGTAACTTCCATTTTCAAAAATTCTTCTTTTAAGGTTTTTTCCGATGTGATATCTTCGAACGGGGAAATAAGGGCCATAAAAGCCAAAGCTTCCGCCCAAATATATTCCAGAGGGGAAACGGACAAACTTACCGATATTTTGAAGAAAAACGGAGCCAAGGGCCTTGCTTTTTTTAAAATAAAGGAAGGAAAGCCGGAAGGCGGAGCGGGCAAATTTATAAGCGGTGAAGAATTTTCGGCTCTATCGTCTTTGCTTAATTTACAAGAAGGAGATACGGTATTTTTAATAGCCGATTTCCCCGAAAATTTAAACAAATATGCCGGAATTCTTAGAAATTCCATAATAGAAAAAATAAAGCCGCCTGTTCTTAAAAAAAGAGCTTTTTTATGGGTAAGGCATTTCCCGCTTTTGGAAAAAGACTGCGAAAGCGGAAATTGGACTTTTACCCACAATCCTTTTACCGCCCCTCTCAAAGAACATTTAAATATGCTCGATACCGATCCCGGAGAGGTTCTTTCTTATCAATACGATTTGGTGTTAAACGGAGTGGAATTGGGATCGGGTTCGGTAAGGAATCACGACATTAAAATTCAGGAGAAAATTTTTTCTCTCATGGGATATTCCAAAGAGGAAATGTATTTTCGTTTTCCAATGATATTAAACGCGCTAAAATACGGGGCGCCGCCTCATGCGGGCATCGGGATAGGATTTGACAGACTTATGGGCATAATTTGCTCTACCGATTCAATAAGAGACGTAATAGCTTTTCCCAAAACCACAAGCGGAGCATGTCTTATGACCGAATCTCCTTCTCCCGTTTCGGAAAAACAACTAAAAGAATTGGGAATAAGCGTGATAAAAAAATGAAATACCCGTCCTGGATAGTAGAAGAAGTTAAAAAAAATAAAAAAGATTTGAGGCAAAATCAAGCCGAATCGGTAGCGGCCGATCTTAACCTCAAAAAACTTCATACCGTCTGCGACGAAGCTTTATGTCCAAATAAAGGCAATTGTTTTAAAAACGGGGAAGCTACATTTTTAATACTCGGCGACATATGTACCAGAAACTGCGGATTTTGTTCGGTAAAAAAAGGGAAAGCCGAACCTCCGGATTCGTCGGAACCTAAAAGAATAGCCGATTTGGCCGTTAAGTGGCGTCTTAAATACGTAGTATTTACTTCTCCTACAAGAGACGATTTGCCCGACTACGGAGCCGCCCATTACGCAAACGTAATTAAAGAGATAAGAAAAGCCGATAAAAATATTTTGACCGAACCTTTGATACCCGATTTCAAAGGAGAAATAGAACATCTTGAAAAAGTACTTGAGGCCGGACCTTCGGTTTTGGCTCATAACATAGAGATGCCGGAGAGATTGTACCGCGAATATAGAAAAGGATCGGACTACGTACGTTCTTTAAAAATCTTGGAAAATTCAAAAAAACTTTTTCCTTTTATACCGGTAAAGTCTTCTTTAATATTGGGACTTGGGGAAAAAGAATCGGAAATAAAAAAAACAGTAAAAGATTTATTTTCTCACGGCTGCGAAATATTATGCATAGGACAATATCTGGCTCCTTCGGAAAAACATAAAAAAATTGAAAAATTTTATTCGCCTATGGAATTTAAAGAATACGAAGATTATGCTTTAACTGTGGGATTTAAGGCCGTTCTATCCGCTCCTCTGGTAAGAAGCTCTTATAAGGCCAAAGAACTTTATCTTAAGTTTATCGGCGCTTAATGAAATCCATTTCTCTTATATTTCTTTATAACAAATTCAATCGATATTCGGTAAACGCTCTATTAGGCGCTTTGAATGTTGACAAAAGCCTGTCGGACATACCTGTTTTTTTATCTCAAAACTTTAAGGAAATATCTCAAAAAATAAAAGAGAAATCGGGGCTGAAAATTGTCTGCGTTTCTTTCTCAACTTATTTTAGCGAAGAAATTTTTAAAGAAATAAAAAAAATTAAAAAAAATAAAAATACAGTATTTTTAGCCGGAGGTCCGCATCCCGGCGCCTGTCCGAAAGAAACCTTAAAAGAAGGTTTTGATTATGTTTTCATGTCCGAAGGAGAAAAAACATTTACGGATTTTATACGGTTTATTCTTTCAGGTAAAACGCCTAAAGATAAAATTATAATACCTAAAGAAAAAATTAATTTGGACGATTATCCTTCTTTTTCAAGAAAACATTTAAAATTCGGTCCCATAGAAATAACAAGAGGATGCCCTTATGCCTGCAGATTTTGCCAGACGTCTTATTTTTTCGGCACCGCATTAAGACATAGAAGCATAGATAATATTTTAGACCAAGTAACAGCTATGTCAAAACTCGGACTAAACGACATAAGATTTATAACCCCGGACGCTTTATCTTACGGATCGAACTGTAAAGAAATCGATATGAAAGCCGTTGAAAATCTTTTAAAATCCGTAAGAAAAGAACTTCCCAAAGAAGGAAGAATATTTTTTGGGACTTTCCCCGGAGAGATAAGGCCGGAAAAAATTTCGCAGCAAAGCTTGGATTTGATAAAAAAATATTGCTTCAACAGAAGACTGGCAATAGGCGCGCAAAGCGCTTCGGATAAAATTCTAAAAAGCTGCGGCAGAGGACACACTTTTAAAGATATTCAAAACGCTTTGGAAATATGTTTAAAAAAAGGATTTACGCCGATAGTAGATTTGATATTCGGACTTCCGGGAGAAATCGAAGAAGACATAGAGCTTAATTTAAAATTTGTCGAAAAATTATCAAAAAACAAATGTATCGTACATACTCATTATTTTATGCCTCTTCCCGGAACGCCTTGGAGCGGCAAAAAGCCTTCGCTTTTGCCTTATAAGCTCAAGCTTAAACTTAAACATATGGAAAACGAAGGAATAGCTTTCGGTAAATGGGAAAAAGATAGCCGCCGCCTAAAGTCCTAACTGCCCGGCTATATCCTGCATTGCCTTTAAACAAATTGAAATAAATTCTTCCATATTAAGGCCGAGGTTCTCGGCCTGAGCTATTACGTTTCTGTCGGCTCCGGCGGCAAAACGCTTATCTTTCATTCTCTTAAGAACAGAAGAAACTTTCACGCTTGAAAGTTTTTTATCGGGACAAACCAAAGCCGAGGCGATTATAAGACCGGTTACGGTTTCGCCGCATCTTAAAGCTATGTGAAAAGGATTTTGAGAAGTAAAATTCCACGCCGCCGGATTATGCATCTTAACCGCCTCTATTATTTCCTGAGAGAATCCGTTTTCTTTCAGTATTATTTCGGCTTCTTTTGTATGATCTTGAATACGCCCCTGAGTAAGCTCTACGTCTATATCGTGAATAAGTCCGGCCATACCCCATTGTTTTTCGTCGCCGCCCAAACGCTTAGCCAGAGCCTTCATAACGGCGCAGGAAGCCAAACAGTGTTTTATTAAGTTTTCATTTTTTATTTTGGTTTTAAGAAGTTCCAAAGCTTTATTTTCATCCGTCATTTTAACCCTCTCAATAACATATAATATATTATAACAAATGGAAAAAAATGCTATTTCTTTGTTTGAAAAAAGGATACTCCTGGCAATCTGTTTCATAGGGGCTTTTTTAACTCCTTTCGTATTATCTTCGATAAATATCGCTTTGCCGGCCATTTCTGACGACCTTTCTCTTACTCCCAAAGAAATGGCGGATTTATCGGTATACTTTTTAATATTTTCTTTTTCTCTTTTGTTTCCGGCTTCGGCGGCCGCGGATAGTTTCGGAAGAATAAAAACTATCAAAGCCGGATTTTTGATATTTTCTTTTTTCTCCGTCCTGGGAGCTTTTTCTAATAACGGTTTTCTTCTTATGATTTCAAGGGCGGGACAAGGAGCCGGTTCGGCATTTATTTTCGCCAATGTAATGGCGGTTACGGCTTCGGCATTTGAAAAAGGTGAAAGAGGTAAAGCGATAGGAATAATCTCGTCTTCGGTTTATTTGGGATTGACATTGGGTCCTTTTTTAGGCGGAGTCATACTTAAATATTTTTCTTGGCGCTTCATTTTTCAATTTTCCGCTTTTGCGTCTTTTTTTGCTTATATTTTTTCCGCCTCAATATTAAAAATAGATTTTAAAACCGAAAAAAAGTTTAAAATCGCGGAAATTCTAATTTTTTTCTTTTTAATATTAATATTCTCGTTTTCATTTTCGAATTTATCTCAAAATATGGCGCTTCTATTCGTTTCTTCTTTGGGTTTATTCTTATTCTTTAAAGCGGATTTCAAAAAAAACGATATTTTTCAAATTAAAACAATATTATCTTCAAAAAAATTTATTTTCGCATGTTCGGCGGCTTTTTTTCATTATGCCGGTTCTTTTTCTCTAACATTCATATTCAGTCTATATCTGCAATATTACTTGGGATTTTCGCCTCAAAAAGCGGGTACGGTATTATTTTTTATGCCTTTATTTATGTCGGCTCTTTCTCCCGCGGCGGGAAAACTTTCGGATAAAATGAACCCTGGAAAACTTGCTACGTCCGGAATAATTATTTCCTTTATCGGGATTTTATCCGCGGCATTTTTATACGAACAAAAAATTTATTTTTTTATTTTGTCTCTTTGTTTAATCGGCGCAGGATTTGCTTTCTTCTCTTCTCCAAACACCAATTCCGCCATGTCTTCTTTGGAGTTTAAGCAATATTCCGCGGGCTCTGCTTTTTTATCGGCCGTAAGACTTTTGGGACAAAATATCTCCATGGTTTTAGCCGGATATATAATGACACTTATGTTAGCAGAAAAATCTATACCCTCGGACTTGCCAGCTTTTATCAAAAGTTTTAAAATAATACTGTTATCCGGGGCGTTTTTTTTAGCCCTTGCGGCTTATTTTTCTCTAAAAAGGATTAAAAATGAATGAAAAAACCGAATTGGGACTTTATCATTATAAACTTATATTTGCCATAGAAGAAAAAATACATAGAATAAAGTACGAAAATATTTGCTAAAAAAGGGGATGTTAAATGACATATATAAAGCTTTTTGCGGCGGGCTTTGTAATTCTTTTTTTTATTCATTTGATAGCTTATAATTATAAGCCTTATGTAATTATAGAGTCTTTTATAAACGGAATATTCGGGGGATTGGCTTTCGTTCTTTTGGGTCTTATAAATCATATCATAGGCAAATCGGTAGGCCTACCAAAGGGGGAAACTTTAAAAACAGTTTACGAGCACGAAGAAACAAAGAGCTCTTCTCCGGCAATAATAAAAGAGACTTTAAAAAATTTTTATTCTTCGAGAAAAATGATTCCTCACAGAGAGGAGGAAAATCTTATAGTATTCAGATCCCCTATTTCTTTTAAAAGCATAGGAACTTTAATAGAATATTCTTTAAAGACGGAAAACGGAAAAACTAATATAAGATTAAAAACAAAACCTTTATTTAAAACAGTAATATTGGATTACGGGGCTTCCTATTCGGAAATGAAATACGCAAAAGAAATATTAAGTAAGATTATTTAAGTTTTAAAATTCGGCGTATCCCGGGACTCTCGGATAAGAACATACGTCTCTTATATTTGAAATACCGGTAATAAGCATCATCATTCTTTCAAATCCCAATCCGAATCCGGCATGAGGAACGGATCCGAACCTTCTAAGGTCCAAATACCACCAATATGCCTCTTTATTCATTTTGAAATCTTCCATCTTCTTTTCCAATACTTCCAAGCGGTTTTCTCTTTCGCTTCCGCCTATAAGTTCGCCTATTCTCGGAACAAGTAAGTCCATACCTCTTACCGTTTTCCCGTCGTCGTTAAGCTTCATATAAAAAGCGGCCGAGTTTTTTGGCTTATTGTACATTATTACCGGTTTTTTAAAATAATTTTCGGTAAGAAATCTTTCATGTTCGCTTCCTAAGTCGACTCCCCACGAAACTTTATTTTCAAATCTCGAGTTTTCTTTTTCAAGTATCGATACCGCATCCGTATAAGAAAGCCTTTCGTAAGAATTTTGAGTTATGTTTTGCAAAGTGGAAGGCAAATCTTTATCCAAAAATTTGGAAAATAATTCCAAATCTTGAGCGCAGTTTTTCATTACATGATCGGTTATTTTTTTTACGAAATCTTCGGCCAAATCCATATCGTCGTATAAATCGTAAAAAGCCATTTCCGGCTCTATCATCCAAAATTCTGCGGCATGTCTGTAAGTATTGGAGTTTTCCGCCCTAAAAGTGGGGCCGAAAGTATATATTTTGCCCAAAGCCAAAGCCATCGTTTCGCCCTCAAGCTGTCCGGAAACCGTAAGAAAAGTTTTTTTCCCAAATAAATCTTTGGAAAAATCGGTAGAACCGTCTTGATTTAACGGAAATTGAGAAGGTTTTGCGGTATCGAAAGTGGTAACATTAAACATTTGACCCGCGCCTTCGCAATCGGAAGCCGTTATTATCGGAGTATGAACATAAAAAAAACCGTTATCTTTGAAATACTTATGTATGGCAAAAGATAATTCCGAACGGACCCTAAGCATAGCCGCATATTTATTTGTTCTCGGTCTCAAATGAGCTACGGTTCTAAGAAATTCGTCGGAAGTTTTTTTCTTCTGTATAGGATAGTTTTCCTGCGGACAATCTCCGTATATCTCCAAAGATTTGACGGCTAATTCGTATTTTTGGCCCGCCGCTGGCGACTCTACCATGTCTCCTTGAGCGGACAAAGCCGCGCCGTTTACCAAACGAGGTAAGACCGAATCGAATTTTCCCTGAGAATTGTCTATTACCAGCTGAAGATTTTTTCTGCATGAACCGTCATTAACTTCTACGAAAGATTGGCTCTTAAGATCTCTTCTTGTTTTAACCCAGCCTTGAACTCTAATCTGAGAAAGCGGAGAATCTTTTTCAAGCAACTCCTTTATGGATGGCGTTTTCATTTTTTTTCTTTCTCCTTTTTTTCATCAGGTACTTTAGATACGGATAAAAGTTCCACTTTGCATGTTTTATCCTCGGCGGAATAATCTTCAAAAACATATCCTACGGAAGGAGCATAATAACGCACCGCTGTTCCGGCGTCTCCGCCGGCGATTTTTGTAAGAACTTTAAGACAATCGGAAAATTTACCAGCTTTTATGGAAAGTTTATCCGTAAGAGATACTATTTCGTTAGCGTCCGGATATTCGTCCCATTTAATCCCTTCTTTAACCGGAAGGGGGAATTCTTTCCTGCCGCCTATTACTATTCCGTCTTCTGTTATAACCCACTTTTTATCCTTTTTTATTTTATATAAGGTTATGCTGGTATCTCTCAAAGTAAAAGTCATTCTCGCTTCTGCCACTTGTTTATCTGCTTTTCCCGAAACTTTAAGTATATCTATGAAAACTTTAGCTTCGCCGTCAAACTCGGTGCTTTTGTAAGAATATTCATATCTGGTTTTTTCTTTTAAAGGAAAATAATCTTTAGGCATAAAAATCTCCCGAAAGCTAAAATAAAAACATTATTTTAACTTTTCTCAAATAAAATTATATAAAATATAAAAGGTAAAAATGCTAAAATAATATACGAACCTATGGGCGTGTAGCTCAGCTGGGAGAGCGCCTCGTTCGCAACGAGGAGGTCGTGGGTTCGATCCCCATCACGTCCATTCTACTTCGCTAAAGCTTCGAAGAATAATCAAAAATATCCAATAAACGAGGCGGACGGACAAAAAATATATCTACCCCTCTATTCATCTAATCTTCCGATCATCTAATCTTCTATTATTTACGGCTGTTTATTTTTCTTGATACAAAGCCTTTATTCTTTTTATGGCTTTTTTATGTTCTTCGAAATTATTATTGAATACATGACGGCCTTTTCTATCGGCCACAAAATATAAAGCGTCTATGTCGGCCGGTTCTGCTACCGCTTTAGCAGATTTAACACCCGGATTACATATGGGACCGGGGGGAAGTCCGGAAACATAATAAGTATTGTAAGGAGAAGGGAATTTTAAGTCCGCATAAGATAAATTTTTTTTCCAATATCCCAAAGCATACTGCACCGTAGGGTCGGCTTCCAAAGGCATTCCTTTTTTGACCCTGTTTAAATAAACGGCGGCTATTAAAGGTCTTTCGGTATCTATTACGGCTTCTCTTTCCACTATGGAAGCGACTATCAAAGCTTTATAGCTATCCATACCTTGAGGAAGTTTGGCGGCGTCAAATATCGGCTTTATATTATTATCGAATTCCGATTTAAGTATGTTTATTACTTCTCTTTCGCGCATATTTTTTTTAAAATGATATGTGGAAGGAAAAAGATATCCTTCTAATTTTTCTTCTTTTACTATCTTCAAAAATTCTTTTTCATTTTTGATTACGCCGGACGCTTTTAATCTTTCCGCTATTTGCTCCGATCTCCATCCTTCCGGAATAGTAATTTTCATATCGGATATATAAATAGAATGAGTTATTTTCCATAAAACAAGCTCGTGAGGAGTATATTTATTAAGCTCATATTCTCCCGGCATTATTTTTTTCGAAGATCCGCTGATTTTAACCAAAGCTTTAAACCAAAAAGAACTTAATATTATTTTTTCTTTTTTTAAATTTTCCGCTATTTTAGAAGCCGTTTGCCCTTCGTCTATCGAAAATTTTATTTTTTCTCCTCTATAAAAAAAATAGAAAAGAACAAACAATGCGAATGTTAAAAAAATCAAAAACATCGTCTTTTTCATTTTAGTTCTCCGCAAAAAAGCTCTCTGTATATCGGACCGCGAGAGTACAGCATACTCTCAATCCATACAAATTTTTCCGCATTAAAAGAAATTTTTCCGGAAAAATCTTTGGATAAAAAATCCGAGGCCGAATTTAATCCCCGCTCGGAATTAATTCTTGCCAATGTAATATGCGGATGAAATTTATCGTCGCATACAAAACCGGAACCTGAGATAAGAGAAGTTATTTTTTCTCTAAGAAAAAACAGTTCTTTTTCTCCTTTTTCAAGACCTATCCACAAAATAGACGGCTTACCTTTGCGGCTGAAAGATCCGGCTTTTCCCAAAGATATTACAAAAGGTTCAAAAGAGAAAGACTTTAACAAATTTATAAATTCTTCTTTTTGTTCTTTTTTTACGCAATCTCCCAAAAAAGCTATGGTAATATGAAGATTTTCCAAATTAGTTTTTTTAATTCCGCTATCATTTGAAAAAGTAACGGATTCGTAAACTTCCTTCTTTATATAATCGGGTAAAGGTATGGCCAAAAAAGAACGCATTTAAACGCCTCTTTTTTTACGATTATGCTTATTCAAAGGCTTTTTTTTATCCGTCGCGGAAGTTTCTTCTTCTTGAGAATCTTTAATCTTTCTTTTTAAAAGAGCCGCCCTCATTTTTTCTCTTCTTTGGAAGTCCATGGGACGCCATCTTTTCTTATAAAGAGGAAATCTTTTTCTTACTTCGGCCATAAGATTTTTATGTTTCGCAAGTCTGGACATTCTTACCGTTTTAAGTCTTTTTATTTGCGGCGATAAAACTATTTCTTGATTTTTTTCGACTTTAATTTCTTCCGAAGGCTTACCCTCTTTGTCCAAAGAAGAAACGGCAAGTTCTCCTTCGTCGAAGACTCCGAAAGAGCTTTCCTTATTAAATGCAGAATGTTCGGCGGCAAACTCGGTGCCTCTTACGGCGCAAACCGCCGCCGGAGTATTTACCTTGAAAAAAAGCTTCTTTTTGACTTTAGATTCGAACTTTGCGACTAAAGCGCCTATTTTAAGAAATACCGAAGAATCGTCCTGTTCCAATGTTCTTATCTCCAACTCGCTGTTTCTCGAAAGTTTTATCATTCCCCGGTCCGAAAAATATATTTCCGCATAACCGTCGGAACCTGTCTTTACGGTATCGTCGGGATCGAGAGGATAATATCCCGAATCGTCTATGCTTTTAAATTCGCTATCTTCCGAAGATTTTACCCAAACGGAACCGCCGGTTTTTTTAATCAAAGCTTCGAACTGATTTTGCGAAGATGTCTGATTTTCCGCTTTCATTTTCATAAGCTGTTCGACCATCTTTTTATATTCCTCTTGATTTTGCTGAGAAAAAGCCGAACCTATAAAAAGAAAAGAAAGAAATATTTTAAGCATACTTAAACCCCCTTTACAAGCTTTCTGAAATTTCTCTTACCGGCCTGAATAATTCCCTCCAAAGGTTCTATTATCGAATCCGATGCCATTTTTTTCCCGTCTATTTTAACCGCTCCCGCTTCGATTAATCTCCTTGCCTCGTTATTGCTTTTCGCCATTTTGCATAATACCATCAACTGTGAAAGTTTCATAGGAGAATCCATTTTAAACTCTTCCATATCTTGAGGTATTTGTCCCGCCGAAAATACTTTTTCAAATTCTTCTCTCGCTTTTATTCCTTCGCCTTCGCCGCAAAATCTGTCGGTAAGCATAGCGGCCAGCCTTTTTTTGGCTTCCATCGGATGCAAAGACTTTACTTCGTTCATATCTTTATCCGTCAGAAGTTCGTAGTAGCAATACATGGTTTCGTCGCTTAAAGACATCGTTTTTCCGAATATGTCTTTGGAAGAATCGTTTAAAGCTATATAATTTCCGTAAGATTTGGACATCTTTTTTTCGCCGTCGGTGCCTACCAGAAGAGGAACCGTCACAACGATCTGCGGAGATTGAGAATAAAATTTCTGCAAATCGCGTCCCATAAGCAAATTAAAGATTTGATCTTGTCCGCCTAATTCCACATCGGCCTTAACGGCTACGGAGTCGTACCCCTGAAAAACCGGATATAAAATTTCCAAAAGGCTTATGGGCATTTCGTTCTTCATTCTATTTTTAAAGTCTTCTCTTTCCAAAATTCTGGAAACTGTCAAATTTTTAGCGGTATTTATAAGTTCGCTCATAGAACCCGAATTATGCTGCGTAAAAGGGATAAGCCATTGAGAATTAAATCTAATTTCCGTTTTTTCTCTGTCCAATACTTTAAAAGCCTGTTCCGTATATGTTTTTGCGTTTATTTTCACGTCTTCTTCGTTTAACATAGGCCTGGTGGAATCTCTGCCGGACGGGTCTCCGACTCTTGCGGTAAAATCTCCTATTATTAAAACCGCCGTATGCCCCAGATCTTGAAATTGTCTGAGCTTTGAAAGAACTACGCTATGACCCAAATGTAAATCCGAGGAAGTAGGGTCTACTCCCAATTTTATTCTTAATTTTTTCCCGCTTTTAAGCTTTTCGGCCAATTCGGCTTCGCTTACTATGTTTACCGCGCCTCTTTTAAGCAAAGAAAGTTGTTTTTCAAAATCCATATTTATTCTCCGAAAGTTAAACTTAATTATATTTTATAAAAATATAGGTTAATCTTACCGAAATAATTCGTAATTCGGAATATGGTTAAAAAAACAATATCATTTAAAACATCCAATCCGGCATAGCGGATATCTTTATATCTTTACCCAACTCCAAAGAAGATAAAAATAAAGCCATTTCAGCGGAGTCTTTTTTTATCTTAAATCTGCAGTCATACCATGAAATACCTTGAGAAGTATCGGTTTTTAATGTTTCTTCGGGCCTATAATCGATTACTTTAAGTTCGGAAATCTTTTTTTCGTCGAAAATAGACACAAAATCATTTGCCGCTTTTTTAAGTTTTTGAGCGGATTTTGACGATAATCTTATCGTCAAAAGATCGCAAAAAGGAGGATAATTAAAAAATTTTCTATCCTCAAGCTCTTTCTCTATAAAAGATCTCAAATTAAAACCGAAAGAAAAAACCGGATTTTCCGGTTCGTAGGTTTCTATAAACAAAAATCCTTCTTTGGAAACGAGACGAGAAGCGGAAATAATTTTACTAAAAAGATTTTCGCTTTCTCTAAATCCGGCGCTTCTTTCGGGATTTAAACCCAAAAGTACGGCCCCGCCGAATTTTTTTTCATATAATTCCGAACCCAAAATAAAAGAGGTTCCGACCAATATGTCATAATCGCAGGAAAGAAAATCCGAATATGTTTTTTTCATGCCTTTAATCGACTTTTTAACCGAGTCCGAATCTACTCTTAGAATTTTTGCGAAAGGAAATTTTAAAATCAGCTCCTCGGATATTTTTTGACTGCCGTGACCGCCGGTTTTAAGTATTTGAGCTCCGCAGGAAGGACATTCCAAAGAATAGTCCGTTTTTTCGAGACATGAAGGACATCTGTAAAAATAACCGCCGTTCTCTCCGAAAAGCCTTAAATTTCTTTTGCACTTAGCGCATTTTGCCGTCCACTTGCATATCGGACAAAATGTTTTAAATCCGACGCCTCTCGAAGGCGCAAGAAATAAAACTTTTTCTCCTTTTGAGAGCGCTTTTTCTGTTTCGGCCAAAGATTTTTCGGATATTACGGAATAATTTTCTCCGGCTTTAATAATCGCAGGAGAATATGCCGGCTCGGTTTTATCTGCGGCCGATAAGTTTTTTATTTCGGTTTCTTTAGGCAAATCTAATCCAAATGAGCATGAGAAAAAAGAAGTTTTATAAGAAAAGTCCGCGGTCATACGCATTATTATATCTCGTGTTTGGTAAAAAGGCCTTTGTTCAAATTGACGGTAAAAATCGCTTTCGCAATTTAAAACCGAAATAATAGTGCCTTTGGGATAAGGTAAAAAAACAGCCGCTTTGGTTCCTATAACATATTTTACTTTACCCGATAGGATAGACGCGAATATCTCTTTTTTTGACGATTTTGAGATAGAACCGTGATAAAAAGCGCATTGAGAATCCTCGAGAATGGGGGAAATCTTTTTATAAACCGCCAAAGCGCTAAGATAATCGGGACATAAGAAAAAAGCGGGAGTTTGTGTTTCTTTTATCGTAAAAACGGCTTCTCTTAGGGGAAAATCTTCTTTAAAAAAAAGGCTTTCTCCCGGATTTTGAGTAAAAAAAGGTTGTATAAAATTATTATTCTCTTTTAAATTTTCAGAAAAACTACTACCGGGTTCTCTATGAGAGTTTTCATAAAAAAGTCCGTAATACATTCCTTCCGGGAAATACCATTTAAGAGAGCAGTAACGCACCGTCTTTTTTAAAGCTTCGAAATCATAAGCCAAGTTTTCAAAAACCAAACTTTTTATTTCTTTTATTTTATCAAAAGGTAATCCTTCCGGAAGATTATCGCATAAATCTATTACTATTCCTTTGGAAAATTTAGAAGGACCAAAAGGACATATTACTTCGGCTCCGGGTAATATCACGGCTTCCAAATGTTTGGGTATTTTATAATGAAAAGTTTTATAAAGAGGTATGGGGAAAGATATTTCGGCAAACATTATTTAATGCCTAAAAAAGACATTACATCCTTCATATCCGACCATGTATCTTTTTTAAGGTTGGGATTTCTAAGCAAAGCGGCGGGATGATATGTGGGAAATATTTTAGGAAAACAATTAAAGGAAAAAAGCCCGTGAGGCACATCGTAGGATTTTCCTCTAAGCTGACTTATCCCCTTTGTTTCGTTAAGCATAAATCTGCTCGGAACATTTCCCAATGTGACTATCGCTTTTGGGGAAATTATATTTATTTGATTCTCTAAATAGTTCCTGCATACCGATATTTCTGCCGGAGTTGGAGGTCTGTCGTTTCCTCTGCTTTCGGGATTCTCCGGATTTATCATAGGGTGGCATTTTACGATATTTGCTATATAAACTTTTTCTCTGGAAAGCCCCATTGCGGCCAGTATCTTATCCAAAAGCTGGCCGGCCCTTCCCACAAAAGGTCTGCCGCTATGATCTTCTTCGAAACCGGGCCCTTCGCCTATAAACATCAGCTGCGAATCAGGATCTCCTTCCCCGAATACCGCATTGAGCCTCGAAAGGCCTAACATGCATTTTCGGCAATTATCTACGCAAGACTTAAGGATTTCAAGTTTTTCTTTCTTACTTTCGCAAGTTATCCGCTGTCGGGAAACGATTTTATCAACGGAACGATTATAAGGAAGAATAACATCTTCTTCCACCGAAGAAAGATAAAGAGAAAGCTCTTTTTTTATTTTTTTTATCTCATTCTTCATCTTTTGATTTTTTGGTTTTCTTTTCCTTTTTTTCCGTTTTCTTTTCTACCGCTCTCTCGGTTTTTATCTCTTCGTCTCTTTTTACCGCTTTAATAATTTCTTCCCGAGTAACCTCTCCGGATAAAACTTCTTTTAAAGCTTTTTCTATTATATCCGCCATGGGCCATGTTCTGAATTCTTCGGAAAATTTAAGATGATTGGCCCATTGCATTGCCAAAACCGTAGCTTTATATTTTCCGCCTTTATAGTCGGAAATAAGCTTTTCCAAATTTAAGTTATCTTTAATTTCTTCTTTATTTTTAGTCATTTATCCTCCTTAATTTTTCCCGTAAAAATCCGAAGCAAATTTTTTTACAAAGCCGGAATTCCTAAAAAGCTTTAATTTTTCCGCTTCTACTACGGCGCAAATATCTTCGGCCGCTTTTTTCAAATCTTCGTTTATTACCAAATAATCGTAAGAAAATGCTTCTTTAAGTTCTTTTTTCGCGGTTTTCATTCTTAATGAAATTTCCTCGGAATTCTCGCCTCTTTTCTCAAGTCTTTTCTTCATTATTTTTAATGAAGGGGGTAAAAGAAAAATAGAAACGGAATCCTTAAAAATCTTTTTAACGCTTTCTGCGCCTTTTACGTCTATGGTCATAAGAGGTATCTTTCCTTTTTTAAGCAAAGATAGTACGGATTTCTTAGGCGTTCCGTATAATCTCCCATGAACTTGAGCCCACTCTATTAACGCCCTTTTTCTTATCAAAGAACGGAATTTACTTTCGCTTACAAAATAGTAGTCTCTGCCTTCTTTTTCTCCGGGCCTGGGGGCTCTGGTCGTACATGTTACGCTAAAAGCAAAACGCTTATCCGTTTTCAAAAGATAATTTTTTACGGCCGATTTTCCGCCCCCGGAGGGGGCGGAAATAACAACCGGAAAATATCTGAGCTTATTCACTATTTTTTTCTCGGATATTTAAGCTGAGATTGAGCCGCGGCCAAAATGGCTATCGGCACTCTGAAAGGAGAGCAGGAAACATAAGAAAGCCCAGCCTTATGACAAAATTCCACGCTCTTAGGCTCTCCGCCTTGTTCTCCGCATATTCCTATTTTAAGTTCCGGTCTGGTTTTTCTGCCTCTTTCGACCGTAATTTTTATAAGCTCTCCCACTCCTTCCTGATCTATGCTTTGAAACGGGTCTTCCGGAAGTATATTCTTTTCGGTATATTCCTTAAGAAATACTCCGGCATCGTCTCTGGAATATCCGAAAGTCATCTGGGTAAGGTCGTTTGTTCCGAAAGAGAAAAACTGCATGGTTTCGGCTATTTTACCGGCCATAAGACAAGCTCTCGGTATCTCTATCATAGTTCCTACCACATATTTTAGAGACTTGACTCCGGTTTTTGCTACCGTCTCTTTGTAGGCTTTTTCTATTATAGGAAGCTGATTTGCTATCTCTTTTTCATGAGACACGACCGGAATCATTATCTCGGGCATGGCTTTTACGCCTTCTTTTATAAGTTCCGCCGCGGCTTCATATATGGCTCTTGCCTGCATTTCGGTTATTTCCGGATAGGTGACTCCGAGCCTAACTCCTCTATGCCCCATCATAGGATTAGATTCTCTTAAAGAATCCGCTCTTGTCTGAAGCTCTTCGAAAGATATTCCAAGGCTTTCCGCCAATTCCTTAAGTTTATCGTGCTGATGAGGAACAAATTCGTGAAGAGGGGGATCTATCAGCCTTATTGTTACCGGCAATCCCTGCATTATTCTTAGAGTTTCCTTTATATCCCTTTTCATATAAGGGAAAAGCTCGTTGAGGGCATTAACTCTTTCCTCTTTTGATTTGGAAACTATCATTTTTCTAAGCTTAAACAAAGGTTCGTCCGAACCTTTTCCGTAAAACATATGCTCTATTCTGAAAAGACCTATTCCTTCCGCTCCGAATTCTCTTGCTTTGGAGCTATCGGAAGGAGTATCGGCATTGGTTCTTACGCCCAATTTTCTAACCGCATTGCACATTTTTAGAAAATCCGCAAGCATTGTGTTTCCCGAACCGGCCTCAAGCATGTTTAGTTTGCCTTCGTAAACAAATCCTTTGGAGCCGTTAAGAGTTATCCAATCGCCTTCCCTAAAAACTTTTCCTGCGGTATGCAGTTCTTTCTTTTGAAGATCTATTTCCAAAGAAGAGCATCCGACTATGCAGCACTTACCCCATCCTCTTGCGACCAAAGCCGCATGGGAAGTCATTCCGCCTCTGGCTGTTAAAATGGCCTGAGCGGCTCTCATCCCTTCGACATCTTCAGGATTGGTTTCTTCTCTTACCAAAATTACGTTTTTGCCCTGTTTGGCCCATGCTACGGCGTCGGCAGCCGTGAAGACTATCATACCGTTAGCGCCTCCGGGACCGGCGGGTAAACCTTTTGCCAAAGGTTTTGCCGCGGCTTCCGCTTTGGGATCTACTATCGGGTGTAAAAGCTCGTCAAGCTGAGCGGGAGAAACTCTCATCACCGCTTCTTCCTTTTTTATAAGTTTTTCTTTTACCATGTCCAGAGCCATTTTAACGGCGGAAACTCCGTTTCTCTTGCCGACTCTGCATTGCAGCATCCAAAGTCTGCCTTTTTCCACGGTAAATTCTATATCTAACATGTCGCGGTAATGCTTTTCGAGCTTTCTTCTTATTTCGGAAAGCTGTTTATAAGCTTCCGGCATTAGTTCCTGCATGGTTTTAAGATTTCTCGAATGATCGTTTTTGCTTTCTTCGTTTATGGGACTGGGAGTTCTTATACCGGCTACGACGTCTTCTCCCTGGGCGTTAATGAGAAATTCTCCGTAAAAATAATTTTCTCCGGTTCCGGGATTTCTGGTAAATCCTACTCCGGTTGCGGAATCGTCTCCCATATTGCCGAAGACCATAGTCTGTACGTTAACCGCCGTTCCCCATTCGTCCGGAATATTCTCTATTCTTCTATAGGATATGGCTCTTTTGCCGTTCCAAGAAGCAAATACCGCTCCTACCGCTCCCCAAAGCTGCTTCATCGGATCGTCCGGGAATTCTTTGCCGAGAACTTCTTTTACTTTTTCTTTGAATCTGGCAGCCAATTCCTGCATATCTTCGGCGGACAATTCCGCGTCGGTTTTAACTCCTCTTTGATGTTTTTTCTCTTCGAGCATTCTGTCCAATTGTTTTCTTATGCCCATATCGTCGGCCGGTTCTATTCCGGCGGCTTTTTCCATGACGACATCGGAATACATCATTATAAGTCTTCTATAAGAATCCCATACGAATCTCGGATTTTTGGTCAATTCTATGAGTCCGGGAATTGTTCTTGAAGTCAATCCTACGTTAAGTATGGTTTCCATCATACCAGGCATAGATTTTCTGGCTCCGGATCTGACCGAAACCAAAAGAGGATTTGACGGGTCTCCGAATTTTTTTCCGGTTATTTGTTCGATTTTTTGAAGATTTTTTATTACTTCGGCTTCGAGCTGCTTTGGATAGCTCCTTTTATTCTGCCAATAATAAGTGCAAACTTCGGTTGTTATGGTAAAACCGGGAGGCACCGGAAGTTTAAGGGCCGGATGTCCGGCCATTTCTGCCAAATTGGCGCCTTTTCCTCCGAGAAGATTTTTCATAGATTCTTTTCCTTCGGCTTTTCCTGCTCCGAAGAAATAAACTAATTTTTTAGAAAGCTTAGCTTTCTGAACTTTTTTTTCTGAAGATTTTTTTACCGCGGTTTTAGCCATTTTTTTTATCTCCTGTGGGATAGAATCGCGGGTTACCCCGCTTTAAATATAATAGCAAAAAAAGAGATTTTAGTAAATAAAACGAATCAAATCAAATATAATCTAACCGAAAAGTATATCGTCTTGTCAAAAATAATCTAACCGAAATCGGTTCGGACTAAAAACCTATAATTTATCGATATTCGGGAGGTTCCCATGTCCAAACCGGACTATAAA
>JAAYVI010000129.1 GCA_012517235.1 Elusimicrobiota bacterium
CGGGAATGCGCGGTGCAGGGTTTCGCATGCACAACTCTCACGCTCGCCGCCGCTCGCGTTCGGTCGCGCAGTCCCGCCTCGCGGTCTCGCGTGCTCGCTCGACATCGCTGCGGCTTTCGAACCCGGACAAAAGACAAGCAGTTGTCTTTTTCACCTTCTAATTTATTGCAAAGCAGGAATGCGCGGTGCAGGGTTCGAACCTGCGGCCCCTTCCTTGTAAGGGAAGTGCTCTTCCGCTGAGCTAACCGCGCAATAAACTTATTTTATCAAAAAGAGGACAAAATAAAAAGCCCCGCATAAAGCGGGGCTTTGTTTCGAATAATATTTTACTTGGCTACCATCCATTTTAAGAATTCGTCCCACTTGGTTTCGGTAGCAAGTTTTATTTCTCCGTAATCTCCGTCCACAAAAGAAGCGGGAGCATATACCGCTATACCGTTTGAATTGCTGGAAGGAATTATGCTGGTTTTATTTTCTATTATCAATCTGGACGAAATAAAAGAGCTGAGACTTTGAGCGGCCGCTTTTAACGCCTGATTGGAAACTTTGGCGGCCGTGAGATCGGCAAAGTGTTTGAGATCTTTATTGTCGTCAATCGCATATTTTTGAGCCGAATCTCTGGCTTCCTTTATCTTGGCTTTTTCCCCGCTTGCCATAGCGGCTTTGGCAAATGCGTCCATTCTCGTCATAAGCCCGTCCACCTCGGACATTTTTATTACGGAGTGAGTGGCTACTCCGCTGCTTATGAGATTGGAATCCCAGTAAGCCAACACTATTATTTTCGAAAGAGCTTCGGGTGTCATATAAGGATTTACCGCTAAGGGAGCGAGTATCTTGTAATACGTATATCCGGCGCCCGGTTCCGTCTCTTCCGATCCTACCAGATAGTCCACGCCGCCTCTTACTTCCGCGGCTATTTCGGCCATCTGCATCAAGCAGGCATCGGAAGCGAGTATGTCAAGTTTACCCGCTTCTCTTACTATTTTGCCTAACTGCGGGGTATCTATATTATTGCCGGTTTCTTCGTCATAGGATATTCCTTTGTCGGCTACGGGATTATCTTTTGTCCATCCTCCGCCGTGATTCCAAAGAATAAGCATGTATTTTTTAGCGGGATATCTTGTTTTTGCCCACCTTACAAATTTTATTACCTCTTTATAATCGCCCATGTTTATTGAGCCTAAATTTTCTATCATAGGAGAGTTTATGGTTTTGCCGAAAGGATCTTTTGCCAAATCGTTTTCAATGTAAAATCTTCTTACGCCTTTCCAATCCCCGTTAGAAGAGTCGTATCCTTCCATTCTTCCCATTTCCACCACAACGTTCATCTTAGAATTTGAACCTATTCTCTCCATTTCATTCATATCTTCTATGCCGAATTTTTCCAAATTATTTTTCGCATTTAGAAAAACCATTATGGTCCATTCTTTCTGAGCCGCGGAAACGGAGGCGCTTTTTTCGGCTTCCATGGTAGGAATGGGCAGAGACATATCTCTGTCCAAGGATATTCTTCCGAAGTCATTTTGAGCCCAGGACGATACCGCCGCGGAAATTAGAGCGATTAGAGTTAAAAGTTTTTTCATAAGGCCTCCTGTTAGTTATGTTATATCTCAAATACCTTGACATGTCAATATATCATGGTACTATTCGGATATGGGTCTTAAGGCCTAATTAAACAAAAATAAGGTAAAGCGTATTTAAATTTTAAAGTCAAAAATAAAAAACCCCGGCTAAAAAGCCGGGGTCTTTTTTGAAAAGACTAAGGTATTTTACCACCTATTGAAGTTCTTTTTGAAACCGCCTTCTCTTCTGCCTTGTCCGAAACCGCTCTTGGGCCTGTCGGTCATAGGTCTGGCTTCATTGACGGTAAGTTTTCTGCCGCCGTATTCGGAATTATTCATTTTCTCTATGGCGGACAAAGCTTCGTTATCGTCTTCCATTTCTACGAAACCGAAACCTCTCGATCTACCGGAAAATTTATCCGTAATTATTTTTGCGCTGTTTACTTTACCATGCGCGGCAAAAAGGTCGTTAAGTTCCTGATCGCCGGTAGCGAAGGGCAAACCGCCCACATATAACTTTTTCATCTATCGTCTCCTTACTTTCGGATATAGTCCGAAACCTCTCTTTAAGAGGATTTTTCTAAAAAGAGCTTTTTCTCTTTTTTAAACCCCACCGTTAAAACGCCGGTTTAGACAAGCGAATCTCAGTAAAGGCCGTATACTATTGTCGCATTTAGCGAGAACAATGTCAATCTAAATCTTTTTTTTCTC
>JAAYVI010000130.1 GCA_012517235.1 Elusimicrobiota bacterium
TATGGCTTCATGAAAACTTGGGACTTTTAAGCCGTAATTTTTTTGATATCATATCTGAAAAGGAGAAAAAATGAAAGAACTCAATTGGAAACTTCTTATTTTGGGAATAATTCTTTGCGCGCTGGCTTCCGCCGCTACGCCTTATGTTACTTTAAAATTGGGACAAAGCGTGGATTTGACAATGGGCGGTATGTTTTTGGCCGCTTATGTTTTGGGAAGGCAGATAAAGGGACAAGAGTTAGCCATACAATTAAACATAATACAGACTATGATAGGATTGGTTTCGGGAATAGCTTTCATGGTTGTGATACTATCGGCTTTTTTCTACATACAAAATGTTTTCGGCAGAGACATAGGTTTTCATATGAATATGTGGCAGATGTTTTTATGGCTTTTGGTATCTGCCAATTTGGGCGTTTTTATGGGTATTTTTCCGAGAAGTTTCATACTTAAAGATAAGACATTGCCTTGGCCGGTTAGCAGGGCGGTATTGAATGTGGCTCAAACCTTGACAGATCCAAAAGCAAGCGAAATAACGAAAACAAAAAGAAACGTTCTTATGTTAAGCACGGGTTCGGCCGGTTTTTTGACTTTTCTAAGAGACGGAATGGGAGTTCTTACGCCGATAGTGGGAAATCCATCTTTAAATGTCGCTTTGGGGCCGGAATTTGCCGCCATCGGAATAGGAATGCTTGTTCCTCTTTCGGTGGGAATGTCCGGCCTTTTGGGAACATGGATAGTAAATTCTTTCGGAGATACGGTGGGAATGTTTGCGGCATTGTCGGGAACGGCTCCCGAAAACTTTCAAACATGTTTTTCTGCTCTCAAATCCGTAGGAGCTCTTGAGGGTGCGGAAAAAATAAAAACTATGGAATTTCTCAACGCTTCATGCGGGAAGGCGGCCGAATTTGCCTCGGCGTCTTCTCACTTTAAATATGTCGTTCAGTGGATGATGTGGCCTGCGACCGCTATGATGATAGCGGCGGCTTTGACAAGCATATTTATTCCGGTAATAAAGCATATGTTTTCAAAGAAAAATAAAAACGTAGAAAAGGAAGAGTTTAAATCTTTGGCCGACGAAGAAATACCTTTATGGTGGACGGTTACGGGAATAGTTTCAAGCATAATAGTTTTGGTATTTATAACAAGTTCTTGGTTCAAAATGCCCTGGACCGAAGTGGCTTTAGCCGTAGCCATACAGCCGTTATTGATAATAGCCGGTCTTAGAGTTTTGGGTATAACCGGTTCCGGTCCCGTGTCTCTTATGGCCAATGCGACTCAGTTTTTATTCGGTTTAATTTGGCCGGCTCAAATAAGATCCAATCTTACGGCCGCATATATAAGCGCCAGTCCGCAGGCATCTTCGGAAAATGTGGTTCCTTCTTTCTGGGTGGCTCAGAGATTGGGCGGAAAATTCAAGACTTTAATAATAGCTCAATTAATAGTAATACCGGTCGGCGCTTTGCTTACGCCTTTTATGTTTAATATTTTGGAAAAGACATACGGCATAGGTTTAAATCCCGGACAATTGGCCGCTCCGACGGGACTTAAAATAGCGACATTGGCTATGGTAATGGAAAAAGGACTTTCATTTTTGCCTTACGGCGCTTTAAAAGCTTCCGTAATAGCCGTATTTATCGGAGTATTCTTTGAGTTTCTGCTTTCTTTTACAAAAAAAGACGAGAGAGGTCACGAGGTAAACAGATTTTGGTGGGTGCCCATACCCGCGGCTTTGGGATTTGCCTTGATACTTCCTCCTTCTTTAAACATAGCGGTAGCCATAGGAAGCATGATATCTGCGGTGTGGAGAAAATTATCTCATAATGAAAACGGTTCTTTCGATCTGTATGCCACTCCGATAGCGTCGGGTATGATAGCGGGAGAAGCTATGGTCGGTTCGATTTTGATGCCCGCCATATTTGCTTTGATGGCTTTGATAAAGTAGGTTTTAAAAAAGAAAAATTCATTTTTTGTATAATTTATTTATATTCCGGGATGGTGTAACGGTAGCACAAGCGGCTCTGGACCGTTTAGTCTAGGTTCGAATCCTAGTCCCGGAGTTTTTATATTTAATAAAAATCATATTATGGAATTTAAAAATTGCGGCTGGGCTGGGTATGTAAAAGATTTTATCTCTAAACCTAATGAAGAAATAGTTTCATCATTAAGTAGTTTTTTAAGAGAGGAAAGAAGCGAACAAATTTTTCCATGGGATAGAAGTATATCTGCATTAAAAGAGAATTTAGTTGATTTGAAAGAAATATATGATTGTGCTTTAATTTTTGAATATGATTATCCAAGAAGTGGTGGTAAAAGACCTGACCTTATTTTTTTGAATAATGGAACAGTATTAGTTATAGAATTTAAAAATAGAGTAGAACCTGAGACTGTAGATTTTGATCAGGTTTTAGGATATGTGAGAGATTTAACTGAGTATCATCCTATTGCAAGGGATAAAAAACTAATACCTATATTAATACCTATCGGCTTTGATAGACCATATTATGAAAGTAAAGGAGTATATGTTCTAAAACCTAAAGATCTTCCATTATTTATACGAAATAATATAAAAAAAAGTAATAATTTATCTGATATAAAAATATGGACTGAATCTCCTTGTGAACCTCTTCCTAGTTTAATAGAATCAGCAAAGTTAATTTTTCATAGAAAACCTTTACCAAATATAAAGCAAGCACAATCAGCTAAAATACCAGAAGTTTTAAATAGGATAGAAAAGATAATACAAAAAAGTACTAATGATAAAACTAAAAAGATAATTTTAATAACAGGAGTGCCTGGTGCAGGTAAAACTTTAGTTGGACTTCAAGTAGTACATAGTAAAAACATATCAGTTCCAAGTATATTTTTGTCAGGAAATGGCCCACTGGTACAAGTATTACAATATGAACTTGAGTCAAAAGTTATGGTTTCTCAAATGAAATCTTTTTTGCAGGACTTATGGATTAAACATAAAGACAAGTCTGTTAGAGAAAAAGTAATAGTTTTTGATGAGGCTCAAAGAGCATGGGATAGAGATAGAATTTTAGAAAAACATTGGGGTAAATTAGCCGATTCAGAACCTGGACTACTATTAGGACTATCTAATAGGGTGAAAGATAGTTTAGTTGTAATAGCTTTAATTGGAGAGGGACAGGAAATTCACGCTGGAGAAGAAAGTGGTATTAAAAATTGGGTTGATGCAGTTAGAGAAAATCCAATTTGGGAAGTTATTGGCCCCAAACATTTATCCAATCATTTCCTAAATAATTCTATAAAATATGAAATAGAAGAATTATTCCATCTTACAAATTCTATAAGAAACATAAGAGCTATTGATACATCTAAGTGGGTCAATTTTATTTTGGATGGGAATATTAATGAAGCTTCAATATTATCGGAAAAAATAAAAAAAGATGGTTATCATTTGAGAATAAGTAGAGATATAGAGATTTCAAAAAACTATATTAATGACATTATGAAGGATAGAAATATTAAGAGAAGTGGAATTTTAGTATCTTCAAAATTTAGAAAATCTGAGGAATATGGTATAAAGCCCGTTAGAAATCAATATTACTATTACGGGGAATGGTATAGTGAAAATAATCAAAATAAGCATTCAGGATCAAAGTTAAAGGAAGCAGTTTCAGAATTTGGATGTCAAGGACTAGAACTTGACTTGCCTTTATTATGTTGGGGTACAGATTTTTTCTGGTCCAATAATAAATGGAATGTTAAAGTTGGTAAGCCAAGAAAAGTAAAAGATCCAAATAATTTAAGAATAAATGCATATAGAGTTCTTATGACAAGAGGAAGAGAAGGCCTTTTAGTTTTTGTACCTAAAATTTCTGATTTAGATAATACTTACAATATACTTTTGAAAGTAGGATTTGAAAATATTTAGATTTATGTTAAAAAAAACAAAATCTTATTTTGCAAGAGCTTTTTTAAGAACACCAGGACAATCTAATCGATATGCTATTAACATCGCTAATTTTGTTGCTGGGTTTTCTTGTGGCCTTGTTTTTATGGGGATAATTTTTCTTATTTTATATTTTTTAAGCTTAAAATTAATAAAAGAATCTTTTTTAACCTTACATTATTTCTTCATTATTATTGGATTTATATTATTAATAATTGCTACTAACGAGGCTGAAAAATATTGGCAAGGTTTAGAAGGTGAAAAAATTGCACATGATGAAATTGAGCAGTTAGTTAAATATGGATACTATATAATCAATTCATTTTTAACAGATAAATTTGATATTGATTTGATAGTCGTAGGACCAGCTGGGATTTTTGTTGTTGAAGTTAAAAATCCTAAAAAATACTCATCTGAAGATTTTGTGATTTATGAGAATAATATTTTAAAAATTAAATCCGAAAAAAACAAAAGCGTCATTTCTTTAATATCTAAAGACCCTATTAAGCAGGTTAAAAATAATACTGAATGGATTAAAAGATATTTATCAGATGTAACTAATAATAATTATTCAAATAATGTTAAATCTGTAATACTTTTCCCTAATTTTTGGGTTAAAGAATATATTGCTAATGATTTATTAATAATGAATCCTAAAAGATTTTATTCATTTTTAGTAAATGAAAAAAGAAGAATTTCTGATAGTGATATAGATATTATAATTTCATCCTTAAAGTCTCATCTTAAATCTATTCTTGAAAAGAATTAATATGGATAAGATGAAAAAAATTTTAACTTATGGAGATTTTAAGCTAATTATAGTTTTTGCGTATATAGTTTCTCTTTTTTATTTAGCTCTAAAAATTAATTGGACTAATGCTATTTTATTTCATCTGTTTGTAATTTTATTATTTTTTTTGGTTTACAATATAAATGAATTAATTTATTTTATCATTTCACCTATATTGTTTTTTTACTCGCCAATAAATGAATATTTGATTAGGAGATATATAAGAAATAAAAAGTTTAAAATAAATTCTATATCTGAAGTGGTAATAGTTCTTGGTGGTTATGACTATACAAATGTGATTTCTTGGATAAAACCTAATTATCTTATGTCGGATATAAAAATTATAGTTAAATTTTTAACATTATCTAAAAAAGACTTTTCTTTTTATTTCGATGCAAAAATAGAAGATATAATTAAAATTATGTCAGATAAAGCTGCAAAAGAGGTTTTTTTTGTCGGACATGGAGACTCACATTCTTTTCAATTAAATAACAAAGAAAAAATATATTATTGCGACTTTAATGATAAATTAAAATATGGTAAGGAATTTATTCATCAAGTGCATTGCGGGGACAAATGGGGAAAAAGTTTAATAGATTATTTGGTGCCAGATGGTAATAAGAAAAAATGTTTCTTTTTCAGAAAGTTTATAAATAGTTTTGATGTTGAAAAATGGTTTAAAAACAAAATTAGGGAATTATAATATTTCTTGTTTGACTTAATCGGAAAAAACTTGTAAATTATTAATTCGTAAATTGAGAGGCTCAGAGAGTCTCTATCGGAGGAATAAGTTGTATAACGACAAGAGAATCAGAATAAATAATTGGATAAGGGCGTCGCAGGTGCGCCTTATCGCTTCTAACGGCGATATGATAGGAGTGAAACCTACTTACGAAGCTTTAAATATGGCGAGAGCGGCCGGTTTGGATTTGGTGGAAATATCGCCTACGGCCAATCCGCCCGTATGTAAGATAATGGATTTTAATAAATTCATGTACGAGAAAGAAAAGCAGGAAAAAGAAAACAGGAAAAAGCAGAAAGATAATGTCCTAAAAGAAATAAGGATAAATCCCAGAATAGGTCCCAACGACCTCGAAACGAAGATGCGTCATATGGAAGAATTTATAAAAGACGGGGATAAAGTTCGAGTTACCGTAGTTTTTAGAGGCAGAGAAATGCAGCATAAGGACATAGGCGAAGGCATTCTTAATCAAGTCCAGACTCGTCTTGCCGATATCGCCGAACTTGACGGCAAAGCTTCCATGTTAGGCAATAGAATGAGCATAATGCTAAAGCCAAAACCGGTTAAAGCCAATCAGCCTAAGAAGGAAAATCAGCAGTAGTTTTTTATCCTTCGCATTGAACTATTTTTCTCTATTTAATATAATATACGAATAAGATTAAAGGAGTATTTTATGCCTAAAATGAAAAGCCATAGCGGCGCAAAAAAAAGATTTAAGAGAACCACTTCCGGCAAATGGACTCACAGAAAGGCCGGTTTAAGACACCTTCTCATCGGTATGTCGGCCAAAAGAGGCAGACATTTGAGAACCGCCAAAGTGGTCGAAAAAGAAGAACATAATTCGAAAGTTTTGAAGACATATTTACCTTACGAATAAGAAGGAGCTTCATCTTTAAAAAGATGTCGTAAACTATGAGAATAAAATACAGCGTAGCCAGAAATAAAAGAAAAAAGAAAATATTTAAACTTGCCAAGGGTTATTACGGCGATAAAAGCAGAAGATTAAGAATGGCCACACAGCAGGTCAAGAAATCCTTGATGCACGCCTATGTGGACAGAAAAGACAAGAAAGGCAATATGAGAAGCCTTTGGATACTGCGTCTTAATGCCGCCGTAAGAGAACACGGCTTAAGCTATAGCGCTTTCATTAACGGATTGAATAAAGCCAATATAGAGCTTAACAGAAAGATGCTTTCCGAAATAGCGATAAAAGATCCGACAAGTTTCAAACAGTTGGTTGAAATCGCTTCCAAAGCCGCGGCCAAAGCTTAATATCCATGAACAAACAGGAGTGGCTGGAAAAACTATCCGCTCTTAGAAACGAGTTCGAAAAAGCCGCCGCGGAAAAAAAATCGTCTCAAGATATCGAGCGGGACTTCCTTTCAAAAAAGGGCGGTCTCGCTTTGCTTTTGAGAGATTTGTCCGCGTTTTCCATAGAAGAAAAAAAAGAATTGGGTTCTTTGGGAAACGATTTCAAAAAAAAGGTAGCCGAATATTGCGCTGAAAATTCATCAAATCCGGTATCCGATAAAAAATCCGATTTGGACATTACCCTTTGCGGACATCCTTATCCCAAAGGACACTCTCATCCGATAATTATAACCATGGAAAAAATAATTTCTTCCATGAATAAGCTGGGTTTTTCTTTGGAATACGGTCCTTTGGCGGAAAGAGATTATTATAATTTCGAAGCTTTGAATTTTCCTCCGGATCATCCAGCCAGAGACATGCAGGATACTTTTTATCTGAATCAAAAAGACGAAAAGGGAATAAATTATCTTCTTAGAACGCATACTTCTCCGGTCCAGATAAGAGTAATGCAAAGCAAAAAGCCGCCTTTGAGAGTGATATCGGCGGGAAAAGTTTTCAGATCTGAAGCTGTGGACGCCAGCCACTCTTTTGTTTTTCATCAGCTGGAAGGCTTTTGCGCCGATAAAAACATATCTATGTCGGATTTAAAGTGGACATTGGAAAGTTTTATAAAAGATATGTTCGGTTCCGCGGCGAAAATAAGGTTTTCTCCTTCTTATTTTCCTTTCGTCGAGCCGGGCGCGGGAGTGGAAGTTTCCTGCGTTTTCTGCTCTTCGTCAAAAGGCAAATGTCCGGTTTGCAAAGGTACGGGCTGGCTTGAAATGTTGGGCGCCGGTATGATACATCCCGAAGTTTTTAAAGCCTGCGGTTATAATCCCGACGAGATAAGCGGTTTTGCTTTCGGAGCCGGCATAGAAAGGTTTGCCATGCTCTTATACGGCATAAGCGATATGCGCCAGCTTTACGAAAACGATTTGAGAATACTTAAAAATTTATGAAGACTCTTTATTCTTGGCTTAAAGAATTTTCTCCGGATTTGCCGGCTTTCGACAATTTGGGCCCCATACTTTCTTCTCTCGGATTCTCCATAGATTCGGCGGAAAAAATAGGATTTGACGCCGACGGCGTGGTAGTGGGGGAAATACTTAAAATAGAAAAACATCCGAATGCCGATAAGCTGTCTATTTGCGAAGTATCTTTGGGTTCTTCGACTAAAAAAGTAGTATGCGGAGCAAAAAACATAGCGGCGGGTCAGAAAATTCCTTTGGCGCAAGTCGGAGCCAGACTTCCCGAAGGAGTTTTAAAGAAAGCCAAAATAAGAGGAATAGAGTCAGAAGGAATGATTTGTTCGGCCTCGGAATTGGGATTGTCCGGATACGATAATTCGGGAATTTTGGTTCTGGATAATTCTTTAAAACCGGGAACAGATTTGAAAGAAATTTTTGATAAACCCGATTATGTTTTTGAATTGGAAATAACGCCAAATTTGGCCTATTGTCTTTCGCATTTTTCCCTGGCGAGAGAACTGGCTTTATACAGAGGATTTAAACTCGTAGAACCTAAAATACGATCTTTTCCTTTAAAAGAAAACTCGGAAATGAAGATAGAAATAGAAAATTCTTCCGATTGTTTCAGATATTACGCAATAATAGTCAAAAACATAAAGAATAAAAAAACTTCCGATTGGATGTTCGAACGTCTGAAAAAGATAGGCTTAAATCCGAAAAACGATATTTTGATAGACGCTTCCAATTATGCGATGTTTGAATTAGGTCAGCCGACGCATTGTTTCGACTTGAGAAATTTGGAAGGCGGGAAAATATGCGTAAGAAGAGCTTTGGATAAAGAAAAAATCAAAACGCTTGACGGAGAAGATAGAGAATTGAGCAAAGATATATTGGTAATAGCCGATTCCAAAAAACCGGTTGCCGTAGCCGGCGTTATGGGAGGATATTACAGCTCGGTATTTCCCGATACCGAAAACATACTTATAGAATCGGCTCATTTTAATCCTTCAGCGGTTAGAAAATCTTCTAAGATTCTGGGACTTAAGTCGGACTCTTCTTTTAGATTCGAAAGAGGAATAGATTTCGAGCTTCAAGATAAAGCCGCTTTTAGAATAGCTCAGTTAATAATAAATCAAAATCCTTCGGCCGAAATAACCTTCGTTTCCGACAACAGACCTTATAAGCCGTCTTGTCTTAACATTAAATCCGAAAGCGAAAGAATAAACTCCATATTGGGAACTTCTTTTTCAAAAGAAGAAATAGAAAAAGCTTTTAAAGCGGTCAATCCTTCTTACGAAGGGGGAGATTTTAGCGCTCCTTCATGGAGAAGCGACATAAAAACGATTTGGGATTTGGCGGAAGAAACGGCCAGATTTTACGGATATTCTTCGATAAAATCGCAAACGAATATGAAGGCTTCGGCTTTTTGCGAAAATCCGTATCACGAAGCGTTGAAGTCCATAAGTTTAAAACTGAATTCTTTGGGCCTATTCGAAGCGGTAAATTACGACCTGGTTTCTCTTAAAGAAATAAGGGCTTTGCTTTTAAACGAAAAAGAAGCCGTAGAGCTTAAAAATCCTTTATCTTCGGATTTCCAGTACCTTCGTCCGTCCGTTCTTTGCGGTTTGCTTAAAAATTTAAGATATAACATAAACAGAGGCGCCGAAAGCGTAATGCTTTACGAAAACGGAAAAATATTTTCTTTGGAAAATGAAAATATAAAGGAAAAAGCTTCGACTGCCGTTTTGATGTACGGAAAACTAAGGGAAGAATATTGGAGATTCGGCGAAGAATTTTTGGATTTTTATCACGTAAAAGGCGCCGTTTCTTATCTCTTTTCAGATATGGGCGGTTTTGCTTTGAAGCCTTGCTCAAACGCGCCTTCTTATTTTAAAAAAGATTTATGTCTTGAAATTTGGGCTTTCGGCAAGCTTTGCGGTTATGCCGGCGCCGTTTCTTCTCAAGTTTTGGCTTCTTTCGACATAAAAGAAAGCGAAGTATACGCTTTCGAATTCGATACCGACATATATGCCAAAGCTTTCGCCGGAGATTTTTATTCCAGAATAAAAAAAGCGGTTCCCGTTTCTCAATATCAGCATAGCACCAGAGACTTATGCGTGGTCGCCGACAAAAAATATTCCTGGGAAGAAATAAAAAAACCGATAGAAAATATTCCCGATTTGCTTTGGGTTAAGCTTATAGACGTATATGCCGGCAAAAATCTTCCGCCAGATACCAGAAGTCTTACGATGAGATTTATGTTTTCTTCGATGGAAAAGACTTTTACCGATAAGGAACTTAACGCCAAGATAGAAGAAATTTATAATAAACTCAATAAAATGTTCGGCGTTTCTTTGCGCTCTTCCTAAAGTCAAAATTTCTTCAAAGCCCCTTTTAAAAATGATAATATAAGTTTATCCTTATGATAGATAAGCTCAGACAATTGGAACAGGCTTTAAACGAATATATTTCGCAATTTGACGCCGTTAAAAAAGAAAATGTCAAACTGAAAAAAGAATTGGAAAAAATAAAAGCGGAAAAAGCCGAAGAAAAGCGAAAAAGCGAAGAAAAAATAGCCGCTTTAAAAGAAGAATTTAAAAGAAAAATATCGGATTTGAGCGCAAAAATAGAGAGATATTTGTCCGGAGAAATAAAATGAGAAGAGAGATAGAAGCCACTATCAAAGGCAAAACGGTTACCGTAGAATCCGAAGGTATAACTCCGATAGAATTGAATACGGTATTGGAAAGAATAGAAAGCGAAATGCGACAGTACGAACAAAAAAAGACAGTTCCCGACACGATAAAACAGCTTATATATGTGGCGGTAAAATACGGAATACAGCTTTATAAAAAAGATCAGGAAGAATTTTCTCTCAAAGCCGAATATGAGAGAAAGATAGAAGAATTCATAGAAAAAATAAAAACTTCCGCCGACGACGAAAAACTTTTTTAATATGGACGAACTCTTCGAAAAAGAAAAAGACGATTCTTTTAAACCTTTGCCTTGGCGCATAGCTCCCAAGACATTGGAGGAATTTTTCGGTCAAGAACATCTTTTTTCCGAAGGGAAATTTCTAAAGAAAGCGGTGGAAAAAGGTTTGTTGAAATCCGCTCTTTTTTACGGCCCCAGCGGCAGCGGGAAAACCGCTCTGGCTTCGTTGATAGCCGAAAGGATAAAAGCGAAAGTATTTAATTTAAACGCGGCTTGCGCCGGAGTGGCGGAAATTAAGAAAACCATAGAAGCCGCAAAAGAAATTTATAAAAACGAAAAAACTTTGGTAATACTCGACGAAATACATCATTTTAATAAGACTCAGCAGGATACTCTTTTGCCGTCGGTGGAAAAAGGCGAGATTATCCTAATAGGACTTACTACGGAAAATCCTTTTTTTTACATAAACAGGGCTCTTCTTTCGAGATTTTTAATTTTTGAATTTAAAAGCCATAACGAAGATTCTTTAAGAAGGATACTTGCCAGAGCGTTAAAAAAAGGTTTTCCAAAACTTTCCGTAAAAATAAAACCGGAAGCCGAGAAAAAATTGATTTCCTTGTCGGCCGGAGACGCAAGACGCATGCTTAATCTTTTGGAATCCGCGGCTTTGGCTTTCGAAAAAGAAGGCAATGCGGAAATAGATTGCGAAATGATAAAGCAAATAGCTTCCGCCAATACCGTAGGATACGATAAAAAAAGCGATAATCATTACGATCACGCTTCGGCTTTTATAAAATCCATGAGAGGATCCGATCCGGACGCTTCCGTTTATTGGCTTGCAAAAATGCTTGAAGGGGGAGAAGATCCTTTATTCCTGGCCAGAAGGATACTTATTTGCGCAAGCGAGGACGTAGGCAATGCCAATCCTATGGCTCTGGTAGTCGCCAATTCGGCTTTTGAAGCCGTCAAAAATATAGGCATGCCCGAGGCGAGAATAATTCTTTCTCAAGCCGCAATTTATGTGGCGGTATCTCCGAAATCGAACTCTTCGTACAAGGCGATAAACGAAGCTTTAAAGGAAGTAAAAGAAGGACCTCAGAGGAATGTTCCTTTGCATTTGAAGGATTCTACCGGCGACGGAAAATTTTTCGGCGACGGGCGGGATTATAAATACCCTCACGATTATGCGAATCATTTTATAAGTCAGGAATATATGCCTTTGCCCAAGACGTTTTACGAACCTTCGGATCAGGGATTCGAAACAGAAATTAAAAAAAGATTGGAAAAATTTAAAAAATAATATGGAAGAAATAACTCCCGTTTTTAAGGTAAGCGAACTTAACAGAGGAATAAAAGAGATACTGGAAAAATCATTTAACGAGATTTGGGTGGAAGGAGAGATTTCCGGTTTTAAGGAATCTTCTTTGGGACATATTTATTTCGATCTTAAAGACGAAACCTCTTTGATATCCTGCGTATTTTTCAAATGGGCGGCTTCCAAATGCAAATTTCCGATGGAGAACGGTCTATTGGTAAAAGTCAGAGCCGGGGTAACTATTTACGATAAGCAAAGCAAATATCAGCTTCAGATAAAAGAGCTCATATCTTTAAAATTCGGACCTCTGCAATTGGCTTTCGAACGTCTTAAAGAAAAACTTAAAAAAGAAGGTCTTTTTGACGAGGCCAGAAAAAGGAAAATTCCGAAATTCCCTTCGAAAATAGCGGTGGTGACTTCGCCTACCGGAGCCGCTATAAGGGATATTTTGTCGATACTTAAGAGAAGATGCCCTAACTTAAACATATTGGTTTATCCGGTAAAGGTTCAAGGGGAAGGCGCCGCCGAGGAGATAGCTTCGGCCATAAACGAAATTAACGAAAATTTTGACGATGTGGAAGTAATACTGGCTGGCAGAGGCGGCGGTTCTATGGAAGATTTGTGGGCTTTTAACGAAGAAATAGTCGCGAGAGCCGTATATTCTTCCAAAATACCGGTAATATCGTGCGTAGGACACGAAACCGATTTCACCATAGCGGATTTTGTCGCGGACTTACGCGCGCCAACTCCGTCGGCCGCGGCGGAATTGGTGGCCGCCAATAATGAGGACGTGTTAAAACATCTTTTTCAGATTGAGAAAAGACTGCTTCAAAGTTTAAAGCTAAATTACGGCAAGATGCTTTCCAAGTTTTTAAGATTTGCGGATTCGCGTTTTTTCAAAAACCCGTACGCTTTGATAGAAGATAAAATTATGGCTTTGGACGATTTAAACGACAGACTTTTATCGGCTATTGCCGTTAAATCGGATAAAATATCTTCTTTATTGAAACTTCAAAGCGAGAAACTTAAAAATTTAAGCCCCTATTTCCCTTTAAGAAAAGGCTATTCGCTGACATTTAAAAACGGCAGGCCCGTAAGATCTTCTTCGGAATTAAAAAAAGGCGACGATATAAATATAAAGTTTAATAAAGGCGAAGCTTTGGCTTCGATTAAAGAAACTAAGGAGGATTTATGAACAAAAAAAACGATAATTTTGAAATCAAACTGAAAAAACTCGAAGAAATCGTGGAAAAATTGGAAAGCGAAGATACTCCTTTGGAGGAATCATTAAAACTTTTCGAACAAGGGGTGGAAATTTCAAAAGAATTAAATCAGAAACTTTCCGAAATAAAAGGCAAGATAGAAGCTATAAAAAAAGACGCCGAAGGCAAAATAAAATTGGAAGAATTAAAAGACTAAAAAATCTTTAATGAAAATAAGATTGGATATTTACTGCGTCGAAAAAGGACTTTTTGA
>JAAYVI010000131.1 GCA_012517235.1 Elusimicrobiota bacterium
GCCGGAACGGGAGAATTTACGAAAGTTACGGTAGTATTCGACAACGGAGTAAGACAAACGTTTATGCTTAAATTCGCGCCGCTTGAAATGCTTTAAAGGAGATTTTATGGACGAAAAATTAATAGATTATCTTTCCCTTCTATCCAGAACGGAATTAACCGAGGAAGAAAAGAAAATTTACGGCTCTCAAATGTCGGATATCTTTTTATGGGTAGAGCAAATAAAAGACTTAAATACCGGAGAAGACGATGTTTTGTCTTACAAAAAAGAGGAAAGCCGTCTAAGGCAAGACATACCAAAACCGTTTGAAAATAGAAAAGCCATAATCGATAATTTTACGGCCAGAGAATTTGATTTTCTAAAAGTTAAAAAAGTCATAGAGGGATAATATGGAAACTGCCATAAAAAGCATAGAAGCGGTAAAATCGGGAAAAAAGTCGGTTTCTCAAATAACAAAGGACTTTCTAAAAAAAATAAAGGAAGAAGATTCCAAGATAAACTCTTTTCTGGAAGTGTTCGAAGAAAGCGCGTTAAAAAAAGCCGAAGAAATAGACGCCAAAATATCTTCGGGCAAAACTCCCGGAGAATTAGCAGGAGCCGTATTTGCCATAAAAGACAATATGCTCTACGAAGGCAAAGAAATAACATGCGCTTCTAAAATTCTTAAAGGTCATATTTCTTCTTATAACTCTACCGCGGTATCTAAACTTCTCGAAAAAGACGCCGTGATAATAGGAAGAACCAATATGGACGAATTCGCCATGGGGTCTTCGTGCGAAAATTCGGCCTATTTAAAAACCGCAAATCCGATAGATACGCAATTTGTGCCGGGCGGTTCTTCCGGCGGAAGCGCGGCCGCGGTAAAAGCCGGATTTTGCCATATAGCTTACGGCTCGGACACCGGCGGTTCCATAAGACAACCGGCCTCTTTTTGCGGAATATGGGGAATGAAACCTACTTACGGCAGAGTTTCAAGATACGGACTCGTGGCTTTCGCTTCGAGTTTGGATCAAATAGGCCCAATGGCAAATTCCTGGGAAGATTTGCTTTTGGGATATAAAGCGGTTAAAGGATACGACGAAAAAGATTCCACTTCTATCAAAGACATAACCGAAAAAGGAGAATTTAATTCCGTTAAAGGATTAAAAATAGCGGTAATTAAAAACCTGGAAAAGTTAGAAGGATTGGAAAGCGACTTAGCCGAGACTTCGTCTAATTTGCTTTCTAAAATTTCGTCTATGGGCGCAAAAATAATCGAAGTAGATTTCAAAAGTTTTAAATACGCCTTGCCCGCTTATTACATACTTGCCTCAAGCGAAGCCTCGAGCAATCTGGCAAGATTCGACGGTTTTAGATACGGACTCTCTCTGGAAGCTCCCAATCTAACAAAAGCTTATATGAAAAACAGAGGCGAAGGATTCGGAAGCGAGGTAAAAAGAAGAATACTTTTGGGCACGCATTCTTTAAGCAGCGGATATTACGACGCATACTATCTAAAAGCTCAAAAAGTAAGAAATTTCATAAGAAAAGAGTTAGAAGAAGTATTTTCTCAAGCCGATCTTATACTGACGCCTTCCTCTCCGAGCGCGGCTTTTAAATTCGGAGAAAAAATAAACGATCCTCTGTCTATGTATCTTTCGGACATCTTTACCATACCCGTCAATTTGGCCGGAATATGCGCTCTTTCTTTTCCGTTCGGAACAAGAAAAAAAGACAATATGCCTTACGGATTTCAGCTTATGGCTTCCCACATGAAAGACGAGTTTTTAATAAAAACCGCGGGAGAAATATCATGCGCTCTTTAAAAGAATTTTCTGCGGGCGGTTTGGTAATCAAAGACGGTAAAATACTTTTAACTTTAATGCGAAACTTAAAAGACGGAGTATGGACATACCCTAAGGGACATGTGGAAAAAGGAGAAACGCCGCAGGAGGCCGCTTTAAGGGAAGTATTCGAAGAAACGGGATACAAATGCGAAATATGCGGCTCTAAAGAAATTTATATTTCAAAATACTCTTTTCACAGGAACGGCGCATATACGGAAAAAGAAGTTTATTGGTATGAGATGAAACCTATTTCGCAATGCGAAGGGATACAAACTCCGCAAGAAATAATAAAAACGGCGTGGGTTTCTCCGGAAGAAGCCGAAAAAATGCTTTTTTATAAAAGCGATTTTGAGATGCTCAAATTAGCCAATGAAAGAATCGGAGGAAAAAATGGATTTTGAAAGCGTAATAGGGCTTGAAATACACGTTCAAATAAAAAGCAAATCAAAAATGTTCTGCTCTTGCCCATCCCCCGCCGATGACGCTCCGGCGAATACGGCGATATGTCCTATCTGTACCGGACAGCCGGGAGCTTTGCCGGCGCTAAACGGGTATGCAGTTTTTAGCGCGATAAAAGCCGCCTTGGCCTTAAAATGCGAAATAAGAAAGGAATCGGTATTTGCGAGAAAAAATTATTTTTATCCTGATTTACCCAAGGCTTATCAGATATCTCAATACGACAAGCCTCTGGCGGAAAACGGAAAAGTCGAATTGCCGTCCGGAAAATTCATAAGGGTAAAAAGGGCGCATTTGGAAGAAGACGCGGCAAAATCGCTTCACGCATTGGGTTCTCAGGAATTAGACCATACTCTCGTAGATTTTAACCGATGCGGCATGCCTCTTTTGGAAATAGTTTCCGAACCGGACATAAGGACCTCCCAGGAAGCATACGAATATTTGACCGAACTAAAAAAAATACTAAGATGGGCCGATGTTTCCGAATGCGATATGGAAAAAGGGCATCTTAGATGCGACGTAAACATATCGATAAGACCTATGGGAGATAAAAATCTTGGAAAGAAAGTCGAAATAAAAAATTTAAATTCCTTCAAAGCCGCAAAGGACGCCATAGAAAGCGAAATAAAAAGGCAAAAAGAATTGTTTTTGAAAGGCGAAGAAATCGCTCAAGATACCAGACTTTGGAACGAAAAACTTCAGCAGACAATTTCCATGAGATCAAAGGAAATGGCTCACGACTACAGATACTTCCCGGAACCTGATCTTCCGCCTTTAATTTTAAAAGACGAAGAAATAGAAAAAGCGAAAAAAGAAATAGGAGAACTGCCCGTAGAAAAAGCCAAAAGATATATTTCGGAATTTTCTTTGACTCAAAAAGAAGCGGCGGCATTATCCGAAAATAAACACATAAATTCATACTTTGAGAATATACTGTCTCTAAATAAGAACAAAGAAGTTTTAAGACAGGCGGTAAACCTTATAATGACGCAGCTATTTGCCAAAATCAACGAATTAAAAATAAAGGAAAACGAAATAATAGAAAAATCCATAACCGCCCAAAATCTTTTGCAAATAGCCGAGTTGTCCGTCAAAGGAGAAATTTCTTCGGCTGCCGCAAAAAAACTTTTTGAAATCTGCTGGGACAATTCCTTATCGCCCGCAAAAGCGGTAGAAATTCACGGATTAAAGCAATCGGGCGATATCGGAGAAATAGAAGAATGGGTCAAAGAAGCGGTATCGGCCAATCCGGAAGCATTTACGGATTTTAAGAACGGAAACGAAAAAGCATCCGGGCCGATAGTGGGTTTTGTAATGAAAAAATCCAAAGGCAAAGCCAATCCTAAAATAGTGGGAGAAATATTAAAAAAAATACGATGACGGATCTGCTTATTTTTCATATAGGAAGAAAAGAAAAAGACAGAATAAGCATCATACACATGCCTTACGGCGTACTGCTTTCATGCGATATGCTTAATAAAAACGGCATAAGCTGTAAAATTTTCAATGCTGCAGCGGAAATATCGGCCGGTAAGAAGTTTTCTTTGACAAATATAATAAAAAAATACGAACCCAAAATACTGGGATTTACTCTTCAATGGCACAGCCAAATGCTCGATACTTTTAAGGAAATTAGAAAAATAAAAAAAGCATTTCCGGATAAAAAAATAATTATGGGAGGCATAACGGCTTATTTTTTCTCAAAAGAAATATTAAAAAGAGAAAAAGCCGTAGATTTCATAATAAGAGGCGATCCGGAAATACCTCTTTTAAAATTATGTAGAAAAATAAAATACGGAGAGAGGGATTTTAATAACATAGAAAATTTATCTTATAGAGAAAACAAAAAAATAAAAGAAAATCCGATAAAATATTCCATTGACGAAAAAACCTTCTCTTCTCTAAATTATTCAAATTTTGATTATATAATAAACAAAAACTCCGTTTTCAAAGTCTCAAATAATTTTTGGGTAGGCATAAAAAATAATAAAATTTTTTACCCGGAACCCTTTAAAAAAAGATTTTTTTATATAACTTCCAGAGGCTGCTTTTATAAATGTTCTTATTGCTCGGCGGCAAACTATCATCTGTTTTGCGGCAGAAAAAAACCGGTTTACAAAAGTCCCGAAAGCACGGCAAAAGACATAAAAAAAATACTTAATCAAGGAATAGATAACATATATTTTCCAACCTTTCCGGACACGGACAATAAAAATAATTTTTACATAAAATTATTTAAAATTCTAAGAAAGAAAAAAATTTCTTTTAATTGCACAATAGATTGCTTTAAACTGCCCGATAAAAACTTTATCGATTCCTTTTATAAAACTTTTAAAAACAATCTATCCGACTCTTTCATAGTAATTTCGCCCGATTCTTTTGACGAAGAAATAAGAATAAAAAATAAAAATCAAAACTATACCAATAAAGAGCTTTTAGCCTTACTTTTAAAAGCATACGCATTGGGGATAAAAATAAGGCTATATCTCATAGCCGGACTTCCTTTTTCTAATAAAAAAACTTTTATCGAAAATATTTTATACTCAAAAAAACTTTACGCTTTCAAGAATTTGGAAATAATAAACAATACCGTTCCCATAGAACCTTTTTCGCCTTTATTTTTAAATCCGAAAAAATATGACGTAAAAATAAAATGCAAAACTTTTAAAAATTTTATATTTAAAAAATCCGGAGATTTGGGATATTCGACAAAGAATATGTCCGAAAAAAATATTTTTAACCTAATAAAAATATTTAACGAAGAAATGTCTAAAGTATCGCAAGATTTTCATCCTATCGAGATAAGAAACACAAATTAATATTATCTCCGACTTATAATCTTATCTAAATTGAGATTTACTTTAATTATAGCTCCGTAAGAATTAACTTCTACCGGATAAAAGAACTCAAAACACAAAAACTGCATTTTAAGATTTGCCGATGAAATTTTTCTTTTTTTAGCCAAAACTACGCTTATTTCCGATAAAAAAGAATAATCGTAATTTTCTTCTATCTTTAAATTTAAAATATTTTCTTGGGTCGTTTTTATTTTTTTGGCGCTTTCTTGCAAAAAACTTAAAACTTTATCGTACTCGTTTCCGGGATAAAAAAAATGAAACAAAATATAAAACAATTTGTCGTAATATCCCGAAAAAGAAACCGAATTTATCTGTTTTTCCAAAGATTTCGCCAAAAAATAAGCTTGAGCGTATTTTTTTAGAGTTTCATCATAGGTTCCCAAGATCGACAAAAAAGCGGCCGCATCCTTATCGGAAAAAGAAGGATTCTGAAAAAGAGAAGAATTTTTTTCAAATCTTTCGACCCAAAAAAGAATTTTTTCCTTCAATAAAGAATTCGGTATTTCCAAGGCCATATCTCTAAGGTCTTGAGCCGCTTTTAAAGCGAAAAAAGAAAAAGCGGACCTCTTTGAAATGAAAATAAGATTTTTCAATTTTTCGGCCTCTTTTGAAGTAATATTTTTCCTTCCGGAAAGCGAGCTATAAAACAGTAATAAATCCGAACCGCTTTTTTCAAAAAGCTTAAATGCCGATTTTATTCTTTTATCTTCGGACAAAGACGCGGCCTTTGAAAATTCCGGCAAAAGATCTCTTATTTTCTTTTCCGTATAAGACAAAGCCGAAGCGTTAAGTTTAAATGCGGACAAATCGCTTTCGACGGCGCTTTTATCAATCGCTCTAAACTGTTTTTTATCGCGACCTGTTTCGACGGAGGAACCGTCGCCGTATTCCACAAATCCCTCGAAAAGTCTCGCCGAAGCCAATCTTTTCTCTTCAAAAGAAAGTCTGTCGTCTTGCGCGGCCTTCCTTAAAGTTTCCACCAAATCCTTAAACCTTTCCGTAAGACCTCCGCTTGTAATCACATAAGAAATTTCCCCTTTTCTGGCCAAAGGGTCTCCGCTTTTGGCCGCCCCGTAAAATTCGGCCGCAGTTTTCGGATTGGCCGCGATCCAAAATATTAAAAATTCTCTGGCTTCGCCGTAGGAAGAAAACTTTTTTGAAGTTATTCTTTCCGTCAAATTGTTTTCTATTATATAATCCGCGACTTCGCCTCGAAAAAAAAGATCTTTTGAAATTTTACTTTGAATTTCCGAAATTTCCGGGTCTCGCCCGTTTTTCTCATAAGAAAAAGAATTTTTTTGAGCGGATATTCGATTTAAAAAAATGAAAATAAAAAAACAAAATAAAATGATCTTCATAAGAATCAAAGCCAGGATCTAAAGAAATATATAAATCTGCTCAATGCTTTCAGGGCAAAGCTTCTTGACTTGCATTTTTCGAGAGTTATTTTTTCGCAGTTTTCCAAGTCTTTCAAAAACTCTTCTCTCATAGATTTTCCGATAAATTCGTCATAAATATTAATATTTAGTTCCAAATTATAATGCAAACTTCTATGATCCAAATTATGGCTTCCCAAAGAAGTCCAAAAACCGTCTATTACCGCGGTTTTAGAATGAAGTATTTTGCCTTTCCAGCGGTATATTTCCGCTCCGTTTTTTATAAGTCCGGGAAACATAGCCCAAGAGGCAAGACTTACATAAGGGTGATCCGTTTTTTCCGGAACTATTATCTTCACTTCCACTCCTCTTCTTGCGGCTTTTATCAGACGCCTGTAAATTATTTTGTCGGGCAAAAAATAAGCGTTGGTAATAAATATCTCTTCCGATGCGGCGTCTATGGCGTATTTATAATTTCTTCTTATCGAAAAATAATTTCTTATACCCGAACCGGAAGCGACGGAAACGGAAACGCCGTTTAAAGATCGAATATTTTTTTCTACCAAAGGCGGTTCTTCTTTGGTAATTTTGCGCCAAGTTTCAAAAAATAGCTCCGAAATTTTGGCGGCCGATTCTCCGCTTATATAGGCGCCGCAATCTTTCCAGTTTCTGCCGCCCATGGACTGAGGCGCATAATCCAAGCTTATATTAAATCCCCCCACGCACGCTTTTTGGAAATCCGCCGCTATTATTTTTCTATGATCTCTTCTGAAAAATTTTCTTAAATTGTAAAAACGGCGTACCGTATTGTATTCCGCTATGTTAATTCCGGATCTTTTCATATCTTCAAAAAAACTTCTTTCCGAAAGCCAAGAACCTACCGAATCGTAAATGACATAAACTTTAACTCCTTGAGAGGCTTTCTTTTTAAGAGCTTTAGCCGCCTCAATGCCTAAAGAATCGTCGGCAAACTCATAAACTTCCAACAGTATTATTTTTTCCGCCTTTTCTATGATTTCAAAAAATTTCTCGAAGTAAGAATCGGAGTTAGGCAAAATAACGGCAGAATCGCTTTTCATTACGCTCTGGGGCTTAAAACAATATTTTTTTATTCTGTAAAATCCGTTATTTTCCATAAAAAGTATTTTTTTCCGATTTTTCAAAAGCCAAAGGTTCGAGAGAATACGCTCGAGCCGCTTTTTCGGCGGCTTTTTCTTTCAAACCGGCCAAAGAATAAAATTTATAAGAAACATAAGGAAAAAGCCAATTTTTCGGATATTTTTCGGAAGATATTTCGCAGTAAGCGGCGCTTTTAAAAGCGTTAACGCCGTTAATATCGATGTCCTTCCAGGACGAAGCCGAAATAGTTAACTGAGGACGAAAATAAAAAAATCCTAAGGCCGCAAAAAATGAAAAAGAAAAAAATAATTTGGCAAAAAAAGGCGGCGCGGAATACTCCTCGCTTTGCGTTTCTTCTTGCGATAAAGCAAAAAAAGCAAATAAAAAAATCCAAAATATCGGCAAATAAAATATTACGTCAAAAAGTCCTTGTATCATCAGAGATAAAGCCATCGCTTTATATATGCCTCCTCGATTAAATCCGGCAAAAAAACTTCTCTTAATTCCCAAAAAGAAAATCGCCAAACCGGGTAAACC
Source organism: Elusimicrobiota bacterium (assembly GCA_012517235.1). Classification (GTDB taxonomy): domain Bacteria; phylum Elusimicrobiota; class Elusimicrobia; order Elusimicrobiales; family UBA9959; genus JAAYVI01. The sequence continues at coordinate 8,173 of JAAYVI010000131.1, forward strand.
GAATTCGGCAAGTATTTGAAATATTTCGCTATGAGCGTGGGCCGAAGAATGAGCGTAATAAAACCCGTCCGTAAAATAAGGAAATTTAAACTTTTCAAAAACCTCGCCGAACATACCCAAACCGGCTCCCCATATCGGATAATGAAAAGAAGCTTTCAAAGCGGTAAGCCAAATATAAGGTCTGGCATAACTTTTCATCTCAGCCAATTTAAGCAAATCGTTTTTATATGCCAAAAACATAAAAACCGCGATTAAAGCCGACGCGGAATAAACAGCGGCCTTTTTTCCTTTTGTAAAATACGAAATATATATTATTCCTAAAGACAAACCCAAAAAAGCGCCTCTCGAATTAAAAAGGACAGAAGCGAGAAAAAAACAAGCATATACGGATATTTCTCTTATTTTTTCCGAAAAAGAATCGGCGGTTAAAGCTTTTTGATAAAAATATAGAGTACAAATTGAAAAAAAAGCTGCGGAATAATTAGGATTTAGTCCCAAGATGGTCCAAGGATTGCGGATAGAAAGAAAAAGACCCGCGAAAGCGCAGTAAAAAGCAAAAATGACTCCCGCGAGCGCGATAAAAGAAGCGAAATAAGGTTTTATCTTTTCCCTATTTTCTACAAAGTAACAATAAACCGCGTAAAAAATAAAAAATTTAAAACTTCCAAAAAAAGAAATCGCAGAATTTAAGGAAAAAAAAGAGCTAAAAAAGCTCCAAATCCAAAAATACATCCAAGGCCCGGATTTCAAAGAAACGCCGGAACGGAAAAAAAGAAAAGAAAAAAACAAGGCAAAAATTAAAAAAAATCTTTCGTCTTTTAGTCCGCCGGCAAAAATCAAAACCGGCAAAAATAGAATTAAATCAAATTTTATCTTTTTCATTTGCTTTCAAATATTTTTTTGCTCTTTTATTAAGCTCTTCTTTTATGTCTTCTTCCTTCATAAAAGAATATATTCTTTCCAAAACTAAATAATCCGACGGATTCCAAGGATTAATTATAAGTTTTTGCTCGTATGTTTTCGCGCTTTCGGCCAACAAACTAAAATCTTTTTTTTCTTCCGCTTGTTTTAAAAAAGTTTTAGCCGCAAAAGACAAATAATCGTAATCGTAAGGATTTTTTTCTTTTTCTTCTATTACTTTCTTAAAATAAGAAGGGTCTTCCGATGCTTTTGTTAAAAGCCTTTCTTTTTTATAATTATAAATTCCGCCGTAAAAAAAAGATACCGAAAGAAAAAATAAAACCGCAGAAGCGCCGGCAAAAAAAGATTCTTTTGTTTTAAGCGAAGAAAATTCCGAGGATAAGCCGGCGCAAAAACAAAAAAGCCAAAATCCGTAAGGGGAAGACATTCCGAAATCAAAAAAAGAATGGATTAAAGCGGCAAATAAAGCGTAACGCAAAAATCCGTAAGACTTCTTTACGGTAAATATTAAAAAATAAAACCAAATCAACGCGGTTATGATACCGTTTTCCGCGGCAAATTCCAAGTAATGATTATGCGCATAAACGCTTTTTAAAGATTCTTTGCCGGCAAAGGCGCCGGAAACATAAGCAAAAGCTCCCGTTCCCCAACCGTAAAGAGGACTTTCTTTAATCATTAACAAAGCGGATTTCCACCAGTTAAGCCTGTCTCTTATCGAAGAAGGATCTATCGAAAGAAGAGAAACAAAAATCATTATAAATACGGCTAAAAAAAGAAATTTATTCGTTTTAATTTCAAAAAAAGCTTTTCTGTCAAAAGCGTATAGTAAAGCCGCGCAAAAAACGGCTATTATGGCCCCCACGGACTTGGAGACAAGAATTAAAATTCCAAAAGCCAAAGCCAGATAATAATTACCCAGTTTAAGAGATAGTCCTCCGGCTAAAATCGAGTAAAAAGCCAAAGTATTGGAATTTTTGAGAGTGGAATAAGTTTCGTCCGAATAAAAGAACTGCCAAAAACCGGCTAAAATTATCAATGAAAAAATAAAAAAAATTATTTTTTTTCTTTCTTCTATCTCTTTTTTAAGAAAAAACGACGAAAAAAAAACGGCGGCTCCGCTTAAAAAATTAATCAATTCCCAAGAAAGCAAATTTTTTAGCGGAGAAAAAGACCATGAAACGGCGCTTAAAGCGCAAACGAACGGAAAAAGCCAAATTTTTTCCGCGCTTGGTATTTCATTTTTTTTCAAAAGCTTAAGGAAAACAAAAGAAAAAACCGACAGAGCTAAGAATTGATAAAAAAACTGCAGCAAAAAATTCCACGAATTTCCGAATACGGCGCAAGACAAAACCGATATTAGAAAAACCGCCGGCATCAGGCTTCTATAATTTTCGGAGTAACGAAAATAAGAAGTTCCATCCTGCTTCTGGTAACGCTTTTCTTTCTAAATAAATAACCCAAAATCGGTATGTCTCCCAAAAGAGGAACTTTGAAAACATAATCGCTTTGAGTGTCATGTATCAATCCGCCTATGACTATGGTTTCTCCGTCTTGCACTATTACATTCGTATCGGCGCTTCTCGTATCTATTCCGGGGGCGCCGCCGGCCACCGGTGTTATTGTAGGAGAAGGCTGACTGACCGAAGGATTGACTCTCATCGCTATTTTACCGTCGCTGGTTATGGTGGGTGTTACCTTTAAAACTATGCCCGTAGTAAGATATACGACTTTAGTAGTTAAAACCGGAGGCGTAGATCCGGTTGTTTCTGTGGTTGTGTAAGGTATTTGCGTGGTTATATTGATATTTGCTTCTTTATTGTTAAGAGTGGCGACTTTGGGATCGGAAAGAACTTTGGCTTTTCCTTTTTTTGCCGCGGCGGATATGACGGAGTCAAACATAAAATTAGACGTCACTCTTCCCAATCTAAAAGCGCCGTAAATGACATTTGCCGGCAATTCCACTCCCGTTCCTCCGGCGCTCGCCGAAAGATTGCCTTGAGTCCCGTTTATTGAACCGGCGGAGTAATTCGGTATTATGCTTTTTTGTCCGCCGAATTGAGTAGTGGGACCTATGGCGCTGTTTATGTCGTTTGCGCCTATATAGTTTCCGTTAGAATTTCCGGAAGCCGACCATTGTATTCCCAAATGAAAATCGCTGTCCAATGCCACTTCTACAAGTTTGGCTTCTATCAAAACCTGCTTCGGCATTCTGTCTAAGTTTTTTATAAGACGGGAAGATGACTCCAAACCCAAAGGAGTATCGGTGATTATCAATGCGTTATTGGTTTCGTCGACATTACATTTGGAAGCGGTTCTTCCTTCGGCCGAAGCCACTGACTCTATTTGAGTTTTTATTTCGGAAGCCTTCGTATAATTTAGAAAAAATATTCTTGTTTGAAGCATGGCATTCTTTTGTTCGGAAGAAAAAGTTTTGGGCGTAGCTATCCTAAGTATATTTTCGCCTACCTGCTGAGCGGCAAGACCTTTGACGTTAAGTATGGTTCTGAATGCCTCGTCAAAAGGAACGTTTTTAAGAGATATGGTCAAAGTTCCGCTGACATCGTCGCCGTAAATCACATTGAGACCGGCCCTTGAAGCCATCATATTTAAAACTTCCTTTATATCGGCTTCGTTATAATCGAAAGAAATCAAACTTTTGGGAAGCGAATCCATTATGGATCTGGACGGACTCCTGTAAGAAGAAGACGATGCCGGTTTAGGCTGAGGCAGTTCGCTTTTTAACGCTTGATATCCGGAAGGAGAAGCGGCGTCGGGAGCTATTACGGGGATATTCTCCGAAGGAGAATCCTTTACGGCTGATTCCGGCTGCTGAGTTTTAATAGCCGTCGGCATAGCGGAACGAAAACTTACTATTATGTCTCCGGCTTTTCTCGCTATGTCGTAAGCGGTTTTCGCGGAAAGCTCTATTACAACTCTCGCTATGTCGGGATTTTTAGAAAATTGTCCGGTTCTGGCTCTCTTTATTATCTTGCCTGAAGCGGGCAGATCTTGTATGGTTTTAACTCTGGCTCCGGGAAAATCTATCACAAGCTTATGAGGCAGTTCCGATTGATAAATTTTATAAGGCGAATCGCTTCCGTCCGTCTTTATTCTAACCGAATCGGGAGAAACTGTTATCCCTTCGATAGTTACGTTTTCGGCGGCGGCCAGTAAAATAGGCTGAGGAACGGAAAATAAAAACGAAAGAACGAATACGAGAATTTTTTTCATAAAAGTCTCCTTTACTTCTCCAGAGATAACTTAACCGAAGAACCGGAAAGATCTCTCAATATTATTTGTCTGCCTTTTATTTCGCATTTCTTTTCGGCCGACGGCTTTTTTTTAGAATCGTAAATTTTACCGTCCCTGCAGATAAAAACTTCGCCTTCTTTATTTTTAAGCAGGGCTTCCTTATTGCCGTAAAAATCCATTATTCCCAAAACCGAATATTCGAATATTTTGGACGAAGTGGAAACGGCTACTTCATTTTTTACGCTTTTGTCGTAAGAAGTAGACGCTCCTGTTTTAGAGGAGTAAACCCCGGAAGCTATCATAGGATCTCTCGTTTTGACCGGTCTATAAATATCGTTTACGGTTTTTGCCGAAGTGGACACGTTGACATTGGCGATTTCTTCGGAAGCTTTACAATAAGAAAAAAAGAAAATTATCAGGAATATGATTTTCATAATCATCCGCCGTATTGATATGCCGAAAGATTAAAATTGACGCTGCAGGAATCTCCGGCCGCGTCTAATTGAGATATCACCAAATCTTCGACATTCAATATTCTTTCCTCCAAAGCTATTGCCGCAAAAAATCTGCCTATGTCGTGATATTTGCCTTTGACCGACATGGAATAATTTACCTTGGTAAAATATTGATCCCTCGAACTGGAAGACGGATTTATAAACAATATTTTTACCGAATTTTTGTCGCTTAAACTTTTAAGGGTTCTTATTAAATCCGGAAGTTTTTTATCTCTGGGAAGTTTTTTTTCCGCTTCGGCTTTTTGTATTTTGAGCTGTTCCAGTTTCTCTTGAAGATTTTTAAATTGAGCCTTTATTTGTTTGGCGGAACTTATGTCTTTTTCAAGCTTTTCCAGCTTCACTTTATTGTCGGCTATCTTCTTGGAATAAGGCATCCAAAAATAAGCTACATAAGCGTAAATAAATAACCCGCCGAACAGCGCTCCCGCTATTATTTTTCCCAAGGTTTCTTTGTCTAATTCTTTCATATTATTTATAGGCGTAACTAAAGCTTAAAGGCAAAGAATAAATATTTGTCTCCGCGCCTTCGGAAACATTTATATTTCCCACGTTTATATCTTTAGTTCTTTCGTTTTTTTCCAAAAATGAAATCCACCACGCTATGTCGTAAAGAGAATTCGAGTTAAGGTTGATATTCACTTGAAGATTTTCTCCCGAACCTTTGGTTTGGACTCCGGCAAACCACATTGTTTCCGGGAGATTATTGTTCAAGTCCTGCATAAAAGCCACATACAAATATCTGCCTTTGGTTATTTTATCTATGGCGGAAATATAGTTGTTTATCTCGTTTATCTGAGATTTGATTTCTTCGGCTTTTTTAACGTCCTCTTTAAGCGAATTATATTCCAAATTTTTATTGGCCAGTTCTATCTCAAGGGCGGTGGCTCTGGTAAACTGCCATACCGAAAGAGAAAAAATAACGCAAGCCAACACAAATCCCGCCAAAGCGATTTTGGCTATTAAAATGGATCTTTCCATCTTATCCAAATATTCTTTCGGGGTCAGATTAATCTTTATCATTGCCAATCCCTCAACTCTCTAAGCCCCAATCCGCAAGCCACCGCCATGGAAGGAATTATATCGGCCGGCATATTTTTAGGAGTTTCTCCCGCAGCCGAAAAAGGATTCATAAGTTCTACTGGTATTTTAAATTCTCCGGAAAGATAGGCGCATAAATTCGGAGTCGCGGAAAGTCCTCCGGAAAGATAGATTCTCGATATGCTGTGATCCATTCCTTGCGAAAGATAAAAATCTATGGAACGCGAAATTTCGGAAGCCATATCTTTGAATATGGTTATGGCGGCTTTTGAAGAAACTATGAGCTGTTTATCGTAGTTTTTTATCGCCTCTAACTTTTCCTCGTCGTTTATTAAAAGCCTAATGCCTTTTTTAAATTCTTGAGCCTGCTCCGGAGTAACCGAAAGAATTTTTGAAAGAGATCTGTCCAGAGACGCTCCTGAAATAAATATATCCCTTACCACTCTGGAATAAGGATTAAAAGGAGCGTCTTTGGCAATTGGATTTTCGGGAGTAGAAACGGTTCCGGGATGAATAATCGAAAGATTTGTGGTCTTATTTCCCATATTGACCAAAAGAACGGATTTCCCTTTTTCCGCTCCGGGCAGTTTTGAATATAGATTTTCCAAGGCAAAAGAATCCACGTCTATTATGGCGGGCTCCAATCCGGCTCCGGTTATTATGTCTATTTTTTCGTTTACCACTTCCTTCTTGGCCGCGACGATAACCACTTCCATTTTTTGCTGGCCTTCTTCCTGAACGGAATCGTTGAGTATGTGATAAGAAAGATATATGTCGTTTACGTCAAACGGGATGAAAGGTTCGGCCTCGACTTTTATCGCCAAATCCAATTCTTTTTTAGTCATCTTTGGAAGTTTGACATATCTGACTATTACCGAATTTCCGGAAACGGAAGAAGCGACATATTTTGTCTGTATGCCCATTTTTTTAAAAAATTTTGAAATTTCTTCGGAAATCAAAGCTTTTCTTTCATCGGGTTGAGCGTTGGCGGGAACGCTATAAGGTATATGTCCCCATGTTTTAAGCTTCTTTCCGCTTTTTTCGTTTGAAAATATGGCCACCTTAACGCAGGAAGATCCCACATCCAAGCCGGCTATGTCTTTTTTAGCGGAAAAAGACGAAAATATTTTTCCAAGCATAATAAAATTCTGCCTAAAAAGGCTTACGAATATATTAAATAATTATTAAACATAAGTAAAGATTTTTTTTGTTAACTTTTTATTTTTTTGGCCAAACCCAGCAAAGAAATCCCTATGCCGTCTTTGTTAAAGTAAAAATAAAGACCGCAAGAGGCGGCTATCCATAAAATAAGCCCGGCAAATAAAAGTTTGTAAGCTTCCAAAAAAACTTCTTTTAAAAAAGCGGCGGCCAAAGGATAAAACGCATAATAGGAAAAAACGCAAAGCAAAAAATAAATTACGAGTCTGTACGGTCTGTCCGGATTCGGCATAGAAGGCAGAATTTCTATTATTTCTTGCGAAGTATCTTTTGCGTACTCGGCCAATACCAAAACGGCTATAAAAGACAGTAACGCCGAAGAAAAATCGTTTATGGAAAGTCCTGAGGCGGAAAACTCCTTTAAAAAAGGAACCATATCCAAAGCTTTGTTTAAAATAAACAGAACCGACAAAAAAACGGCGCAAGACGCCGATTTATAAGCATATCTTGCCTGAGGGCTAAGACGGGTATTGCTTTCCATAATATTTATTTATTAAAATTATATCATAAGAAAAGCGAATTTTTTAGCGTTTTGCTTTTTATCGGTTGTTCAGGAGAAAATTATGATAGTTGAAAAAACAGAATATAAGGGCCAGCCGGTTCTCATTCTCAAAAGAAACGAAAACGACAGATATCCGTTTTCTTTCGGTCTGGGAAAAGCCAGAATGATACTGGAAGCCATAGAAGATATTAAGAAATTCGTAGAGGAAAACGACAATAAAGAAGATAAAAAAGACTAAAAATGTCTTTGTCTCATAAAGCCGTAAGCTCATTATACGACGAGATTTGCGGCTATTATGAGTTGGTTAATTCCCTCCTCACATTGGGTTTGGACAGATACTGGCGCAAACGCGCGGCGTTCATATTAAGCGGCAGCTTTGACAATTGCGAAAAAATACTGGACATCTGCTGCGGTACCGGAGATTTTACAGAACAATTAATTTATGCTTTCGGGGGCGATAAACATTATTTTGCCTGCGATTTAAACAAAAACATGCTGTCGAAAGCGGAGAAACGCTTAAAAAACGTTTCTTTCTCGCTTGCCGATTGTTCCGAACTACCATACGGCGAAAACGAATTCGATCTTATAACCGTTTCATTTGCGGCAAGAAATATCTTTCTTAATCGAGAGGATTATAAAAAAGTATCGGAGGAAATTTTAAGAGTCTTAAAAAAAGGAGGAAAATTTGCGATTTTGGAAACGACCGTTCCCGAGAATACCATACTTGCCAAAATAATGTTTTTCTTTGTTTCCGTCTCGATAAAAGCGGTAACATTATTAATGCCGGCCTCCGCTTCTTCTTACGGATTTTTAAAAAACACCATAATAAACTTTAAAACGGCAAAAGATCTTTCTCAATCTTTGCTAAATGCGGGATTTTCCAAAGTTTCCTATAAAATTCTTTTTCCGGGATCTACGGCGCTTCACATATGCGAAAAATAATTTTTTATTTTTTGTCGTTCTTATTTATTTGCCGGCCGATATTCTGCGCGGAAACCGAAGTTCAGCTTGACGCTTATTATTCGGCCGCCGGTATTTATATTCCTCTTTCGGGGAAAGAAATAGAAAAATTAGGCAAAAAAAGCGAAAGCGAAATTTATTCCTATCTTATTAAAAATATCCATAAACCTAAAACTCTCGTTCTGGAAGCAAGCTTCAATCCTTTGCCTTATGCCGGAACCATAATTAAAAGAAGCTGGAGAGAATTTTACGACAAAGCTCAAATAACCGAAAACTTTAATTATGTCTCCGCGGCTACCGCGGGTTTCGAAGAACCGTGGGCGGTTTCTTTATTTCTTGGCAATGTGGCGGAATTTGAAAGCAAAAAGAAAAAAATAGAAGGCAAAAGAAAAGGTTATTCGGGCATACTTTTTGACGCCGGCGATTATCATATAAAAGACAATACCCTTATTTACGACAAATGGCTGCAAGGAGAATTTAAATTAAAAGGAGAATACATAACTCCGGAACGAACTCTTTCTTACAGCTATAGGGCCGGAATAAAGATTCACGACAACCCGTATATAAAAGACAGTTTTTTTATCGGAATCAGACGTTCGAGAACGGACTTTGAAAGAAAAAAAGTTTGGTATGAAAACTGCGGTTTGGATTTTTCATCGCATTTTTCTTTAAAAAACGCTCAAGCCCTAAGACATTATCTAATACTGGAAAAAAAATTCCCGTACGGTAAAAAATACGCTTTTTCTTTGGGGGCCGGCTTCGTATGGGATTCTCAAAATAAATACGGGAATTTCTCCGGTAAAGACAAAAGAAGCTCTTTTCAGTTTATTTTAAGACCTAATCTGGAATTTTAAGCCCGCTTTTAATATTAAGCGGTCTTTGAAAAATAATTTATTCTTTTCCGCAGCACTTTTTATATTTTTTGCCGCTGCCGCAGGGGCAGGGATCGTTTCTTCCGACTTTAGGGGCTTCCCTTTTATATGTTTCCGGCTTGGGCATGGGAGAGCCGCCTTGAGCGACTTCCGGATGTTTTTGAATCCATTTTTTAACTTCTTTTTCATTATCCACATTGACATTATCCAAAAGCATGGCGCGGTAAATGTCTATTACCATTTTTTTCATTTCGGGAGTTTTTGCTTGAGAAAAAAGTTCCGGCGCTTTGGCCAAAAGCTCTTTTTCCAGCTCCTCGTCTGTCATTTGAGAAACGGGCTTGGTTTTTGAAGTCTCCGCGGCCGAAGATACCGCCTCGTTTTTTTCTTCCTTAACCGGCTCTTCTTTGGGTAAAACCGAAGAGGTTAAATTCGGAGAATCGTTTTCTTCCGTATGAGTTTGAGTTTTAACTTCCTCTTTGCCTTTAAAAATTTTCTTTAAAAAATCAAAAGCCATCATCTCCTCCTGATTTCTTCGTCTATTATTTTTATCGCTTTTTCCGCTTTAAGCAGAAAATCGGGTTCGTCTTCTATTATAAATCTCTTGGGATGTCCCCGCCATGCCTCTTCGGTTTTTTTATCCAAATCCAAAGCGGCCTGATGATCTTCTATTCTGGTTCCGGACAACTTATAAACGTCGGGATTTTGCGGAGGCCTCATATGTATTACTATGTCGTATCTGGATATCTCTTTTTCGAGGCTCGAACCGACCGAAGATAAAAAATCTTCTTTTGAATTTTCCGGCCAGTAAGCTATGCTGTCCAAAGTTCCTCTGTCGCAAAGAAAAATAGACGCGTCGTCTAATTCGTAAGACATATCTTCAAGCTCTCTTACCGTAAAATATATGGCTCTTTGAATATGTTTCATCGCCCGAGGACCCGGACGGCGCGGAAATCCGCCTCCGTATAAAACGCTTGCGGCTTCCGGAACCGTAACTATTTCTTTGCCGTATTTTCTTTGCGCTATTTCTATTACCGACGTTTTCCCTCCGGAAGGGCCGCCCGTGAAAACTATTCTTTTTTTAATTTTCATTTTCCGGCCGCCGCTTTATTGACTTCTTTAAGATATCCGGCCAAAGCTATCGAGTGAAGTTTGGTCATAGGAGAATCGGTCCTCGAAGGAAGTATTACGGGGAAATTTGCTCCCGTCAATATGGTTGAAGATTTCATTCCGGCGGCAAAAAAAGAAATGGATTTATATGTAGGATTGGCGCTGTCCAAATCCGGCAGTAAAACTATGTCAACGTCTCCGGGGACCTCTCCGTCTTTTATGCCTTTTTCCAGCGCCAATTTTTTGGAAAAAGTTATATAAACATCGTAAGGACCTTCTATGACGCAGTTTTTTATTTTTCCTTCCTTGTTCATATTTACCAAAGCTTGAGCGTCCATTGTGCTGGGTATTTTCGGATTGGGCTTTTCTACCGGACAAACGACGGACACTTTCGGTTTTTCCACGCCTAACTGCCTCATGGTTTCTACCGCATTGTTTAATATTTTAACCTTTTCTTCGAGAGTCGGTTTAATCATTATGGCGGCGTCGGTTAAAGCAAAAATCTTATTATAATTTGCGGTTTCGAAAAGAACAAAATGGCTTAAAACGCTTCCTTCTTTTACAGCCGCTATGTCTTTTCTTAGAATCGCTTTCATATAAAGCTTAGTATCCACAAGTCCTTTAACCAAAAAATCTCCTTTACCGTCTCTTATTAGTTCCACGGCGATATCGGACATTTTTGCCATATCGCTTTCTTCTTTTATGTCGAAAATATCTATTTTAATTCCGACTTTTGAAGCGCATTTTTTAATTTCGGCGCCCGGACCTATAAGAGTGCCTCCGGAAATGAGTCCGTATTCTATTCCCATTTTACAGGCTTCCAAAACTTCTTCGTTATTGGCGCCCGGAACTATTACTCTATTCGATTTGCCTTTTACTTTCGCTATCAGTTCGTCGTGATTTTTGAAGTTCATATTTTCTCCTTGATTAATATTTTTTAATCTTTTTCGGATTTTTAAGAGCGGTTTCGCAAGCCAGTCTTAAAGCCGACATTTCGTCTCCGCCGGGATAAACTATTACGGGAGCTATCCACTCGGTTCTTCTTCTAAGCTCCGCGGTAACATAATCCTCTTCTCTTACTATCCCTCCCGTAAGAACTATGGCGTCCACTTTTCCCTCCAAAACGCAAGCCATGGCGCCTATTTCTTTTGCTATTTGGTAAGACATGGCCAAAAGAGCTTCTTTTGCCTTTTCTCTGGTAACTTTATTGGGATCCAAGCCGCTTTTTTCCGCCACTTCGCCGCTGTCTATGTACTTTCTTATGGCTATCATATCGCTTGTTCCGGTATAAGCGACAAGTCCGCCGCGTCCTTTAAGCTTTAATTTCATTTCGTCCAAAGTATATTTCCCGGAAAAGCACATTTTAACCAAACCGCCCGAAGGCACTCCCCCGCTTCTCTGAGGCGTAAAAGGGCCCTCCCCGTCCAAAGCGTTATTTACGTCGACAACTCTGCCGTCCCTATGTGCGCCTATGGAAATTCCGCCTCCTCCGTGCATAACTATAAGCCTGCATTCCTCATAAGGTTTGCCCAATTGTCTTGCGGCATGTCTTGCCACTCTTTTTTGATTTAAAGCGTGAAAGATGGAAATTCTCGGGTTTTCCGGCATTCCGGAGTATCTGGCTATGGGATCCATTTCGTCTACTACGACGGGATCGGCTATAAAGGCTTTTACTTTGCATACCGAAGCTATGGATTTTGCTATTAAGCCGCCCAGGTTGGAAGGATGATCTCCCATTACCCCTTCTTTTAAATCTTTTTCCAAATTTTCGTCGACTTCGTATGTTCCGCTTTCTATGGGCTTAACTAAACCTCCTCTGCCTATCACAGCCTGTATGTCTTGCAAAGATATGTTATTTTCTTTCAGCGCTTCCAATACCAAATTTTTTCTCATTTCAAATTGAGACGTAACTTTTTGATTTTCAAAAGGCTTAAGATCTTCCGGAGAATATCTTACCACCTTATGAAATATAAGCTTGCGTCCTCTGAAAAAGCTTACTTCGTCGCTGGTAGAACCGGGATTTATAACCAATATGTTGTATTCCGACATTTTATCCTCCTAAACGGCCGATAGGATTAGCGTACTCGACTTTCGCATTCGCCGATTTTCTCGCTTGCTATTCCCGCCGGCGAAAAAGGCGCCGGCATATTCTTAAGGCTTGCCGAATTTAACTTCGTAAAAATAGGGAATATGTTTTTTTTCGAGAACAAAAATAATCTTTTTACCTTTTTCCGTCGATAAAGCCGGAGCTTCTTTTGCCGCCGCGCAGTATTCTTCCTTAATACAGCTTTTAAGCTCGTAAATGGAATCCCAAGGCCCCCAGGGATTTTTTGACAATTTCAATATCACTTTATTTAAAGAGCGAGAATAAAACAAAGCGGTATATTTACCCAAATATTCGTTATATGAAACGGAAAACTCGTCTTCCGCGCCTTCTATTACTACCGACGCTTCCGGCAAATCGGAAGTCCATTTTTTATCCTCGTAATCTTCGGTATAGTAAAGCCAGCTCTTTTTATCCGTAATTTTATTTTCGTCTACGGCGGCCAAAACGGCGCCCTTCTTATACAAAGCTCCGGGATCCGCTCCGTAAATATAAATTTTGCCGTCGGATTTTATTACGGCTTCTCCGAAAGAAGGCTCCACGTCGGAAAACCAAAAATTGCTTTTTTCAAATTTTATTTTAGAATACGGTCCGAATATATTATCCGATACCGCCAAACCTTGACCTACTCTGAAATAATCGTATAATCCCGGTCCGAAGTTATTCATTAAAGAATAAAACAAATAGTATTTTCCGCCCGCTTCGAAAGGCATCCTAACTCTATATTTTCTTATGCCGGAATATTCTTTAAAATCGGTTACTATTATGGAAAGAGGCCATGCGTTTTCGTCTTTTGCAAAAGAACACTTCGAGCTTAGAGAATATGCCGAAGAAGACTGACAAATAGCAAAAGAAGAATCGCATACTCCCTCTATTTGTTTTTTATCCGGAGAAGAAAGCCAGATATCCCAAGCAAAAAAATAAATTTTTCCTCCGAAAAGATAGAAATAATTTCCAGAAGAACCGGCCGAGTAAACGGACGGATCCGGAGAAAATTCTCCCAAAAATTTTACGGAAAAAAACGTTTTTTCCTGAGCTTTTGAAAAAGAACCGAAAAGCGCCAGCATCGCCGATACGGCGGTCAAAAATATTTTTTGCTTTTTTATTGAAATATTATCGCGCATCTCGGCTCCTATATTTAATAATATAATAGTAAAGGCCGAGATTTCAACTTAGAATATAAAATTACGAAAAATTTTAAATCTTCACTCTTAATCCGAAACCGAAAAAAGAAGAGCCGCCCGCCGAATCGTCGGAATATTCGTAAGACAAATTAGGTTCCGCGGAACCGAAATTTTTTGAAAAAGATATTTTATAGGTTTTTGAAGGTTTTTCTCCCAAAAGGTACGTTCTATACACGTATCCCATATCCGCGGAAAAACCGTAACCCAATTCCGACGAAATATCGGCGCCTAAAGAATAATCGGAAAAACCGGATTCCGCAACAAAAGACGCTTCGGAAACCATCGATTGAATATTTCTATCGGTTAAAGAAATTTCTCTATCGTATGAAGTTTTAGAATAATAAATTTCTCCGGAAATAATATTTCCGCCGGCTTTTAAAGATACTCCATATTCCGTTTCCTTAAGCTCCAAAGGGGTTGTTCTTACCGAATAAGAAGTTTTATTTTTTCCTCCGTAAAAGACGGCGGATGTCGAGGAGTATATGTCGCTATGCCAAGTAGTTGAAAGGAAAACTCCCGGTTTTATAAAAAAATCTTCTCCGTCGTAAACAGAATAATACAAATCCGCTCCCGCGGAATAATTTTTATATCCGTCTATTTCCGGGGAAAGAGAAATATAAAAATCCAAATCGTATTTTTCAAAAGAACCGCCGAAATTTAAGGAATAAACGCTCTTTTTATAAAGATAATCGCTCTCATATGTTTCAAATCCCGGAGATATATAGTAATTTTCCGAAGAATATTTTAGTTCGAAAGAATAATTTTTATAAGAATCCTCTCCCAAACCTAAATTAAAAGACAGTTCGCTTTCCGCTTGAACGGAAAACGGAATAAAAAACAGACATATAAGAATGATTTTCTTCATTTTTTTCTCCGAAAATCCTCAAGCCGCTTTCGCTTTATAAGGAAAGCGGCTCAAAGATTATTTTTTCTTATTTTCCGCCTTTTCTATGACCGGATCCGTTTGCGGACTTTTTCTTTTCAAAGGTTTTAATTTTATTGCTTTTGCCTTTGTTTTGAACGGTATTTTTCACTTCTTCTTTGGACTTCAAGGCGTCTTGGGAAGACTCCTTTTCTTCGGACTGAGCCATATTAGAATCGGAACCTTCTTGTTTTTTTATCCGGTTTTCTTCCCTTATTTGATTCTTTTCTCTAACCTGTTCTTTATTTTGGACTTTCTCTTTTTTTTCTTCTTTAATTTCTTCGCGCTTTTGTTCTTTTACCGCTTCTTTATTCCGAGTCATCGATTTTACGGCGGACTGAGTTTGAAGCGCTTCTTTTTTCGCTTCATTTGACTGATTTCCCTGCTGAGCCGAAAGGACTCCGGCGGAGAATATTAGCGCAAATATGACCGCTATTTTATTTTTCATATTGCCTCCTAAACTTTAAGACACATCAAAAACGTATTAGGTTTAATGTTTTCTTTTCGAACCCGAACCTATTTGACGGTTTTTCCCCTTATATTTATTTCTGAGTTCTTCTTTCCTTTTTTCCGAAAGGTTCTTCCATTTGGAATATTTTTCTTTTATCTTTTCTTTTTCTTGAGGAGACATCGAAGAAAATCTTTTCCATTTTTCAATTAAAATCTTTTTTTCTTCCAAACTCATCTTGGAAAATCTCTCATAATTCGATTTTATTCTCTTTCTTTCGGATTCGTCCAAATTTTTCCATTTTTCGTAATTCTTTAATATCCTCTCTTTTTCAGATTCCGAAGCCGATTCCCAAAGCTTAACGCTATTTTTATTTTCTCCTTTTTCTTGAGACGACAAGAAAACAGGAAAAAACGACAGCAAAAAGAAAGCCGCAATAAAAAAACTATTTTTTCTTTTCATAAATTCCTCCGAAAGTTTGAGAACTTTTTACTATTTCGCTTGACGCGCAAACCGCGGTAAAACTGCTTTTAAGCTGATTAAAAGAGTTAACGGTCGTCGTTATTTTCGTTTCAAAATCTTCGTCATAATCGATTTTTATATCGCTTATTTTTTCTACCGTTTCCATATTTTCGAATAATTCGTAATCTTTGAAAAACTCATATTCGTCCAATACTTCTTTGGGAGCCGTCAATTCGGCAAAAACGGATAAAGCCGATAAGGCTAAAAAAAATCTTAATTTCATTTTAATTCCTCCGCATCGGCAGCCTCGAGCACGTCGAGATCTTCAATCATATCCATGCTGGCATAAAAGGAAAAATCTTCGTTTTTTACTGATTTTATGTTATTCTTTCCCAAAAAAAACGCCAAAAAAAGCAATGCCGCGGAAAAAGCGGGCAAAAGCCAAAAATATTTTATTTTTTCTTTCTGTTTTAACTTATAAAAAATTTCTTTCCTTTGTTTATTTAAAAAAGCTTCGTCGAAAGGTATTGTTTTAAATTTTTTTTCTTCTTTCATAAGCCCTCCGCCGTCTTGCCGGCCTTTTGTCTTGCAAAATGCAAATTGGCTTTAACCGCTCCTTCGGAAATATTGAGAAGTTCGGCGATTTCTTTTAACTCAAATCCTTCGCCTCTAAGAAGCAAAATTTCTTTTTGTCTGTTAGGGAGCAAAGAAAGAATATTTTTTATTTCTTCCTCTCTTTCCAAAACTTTTTGCCTACTTTCTTCTTTGGAATCCAAAACGTCTTCTAATTTTAAATCCTCTTCTCGCGAATTGGAATCGTCCAAACTTAAAAAAGACATTATTCTCTTTCGTCTTAAAAAATTTCTGCTCTTATTTGCGGCTATCGAAAAAATCCAGCTTTTTGCTTTGTCTTTATCTCTCAGTTTATCTAAGTTTTTATAAACCGATATAAAAACTTCTTGAGTCAAATCGTCGGCATCGCTTAAATTACCCACATATCTGTAAATAAAAGACATAATGTGAGCTTGGTATTTTTCCAAAATCTCTTCGAAAGCTTGGTCCATATATATAAGACAATTCAAAAGTTATTTAGGTTTAAAACATAGAGAAGAAATTATTTTTTTTCTCTTTTTACGGTAAGAGGGTAATCCTGGTCGAAAATTATCTTGCCTTCCGGAGAATAAGCCTTTCTATTTATTTTTTCCCCGAAAGAATAAGTGTCCAAATACTTCAAATCTTCTCCGGTTTCATAGTAAATCTTGGTAACCCAATCTCTAATGCCGTTAGAATAATTTTCTTCGCTCATAAGTTTGCCGGAAGGATAATATCTCTTAACTATTCCCGTCAAAACCCCGTCTTTGTATGTCATTTCGGTTTTAAGAATAGAATCTTCGTAATATTCTTTTTTAATACCGTTAAGTTTTCCCGAAGAATAATTTTCTTCTTCTTTTAAGTTTCCGTTATCGTAATACGACTTAGCCGGTCCGTCTTTTATAGAAGAAATCAAATTTTCCTCTCTTTTTATTTTTCCGTTCGGATAAAAGCTTTTATAAACTCCGTTTATTTTTCCGGATTTATAAGTATAAGACTCTACCGGAACGCCCGAAGAATCGCAGATAAGCCACTCTCCCTCGGGATCTCCGTTCTTATAATTTTCTTTTTTAACCAAAACCCCGTCTTTATAATAAGCCACCTGTCCGTTATATTTTCCGTCCTTGTATGAAATCTCGCTTAAAATGGCTCCTTTTTCGTCATATTCCTTAAAAACGCCGTCTTTTTCCCCTTTTTTATAATTCTCAATTTTTGACAAACGTCCGTTTTCAAAATAATATTTGGCTTCTCCGTCTTTTTTCTCTCCCAAAAAGGATATCTCGCTTTTAATTTTTCCGTTATCGTAATACAAAATCCATTTGCCGCATTTTTCTCCCAAACAATAGCTTTCGGAAGCTTTCAAATATCCCTTTTCGTTATAAAACCTCGACAATCCGTCTCTTTTTCCCGCCTTAAAACCCAAATCGCAATAAATGATTCCGTCCGGATAATATAATTTTACGGAGCCGTCCAATTTATTTCCCTTAAACTCATATTCTTGCGATATTTTCCCGTCCTCTCCGGCAATGGAATATTTTCCGTCGGGAACTATGCCTTTTTCTTTAATCAAATAAAAATTTTCGTCAAAAACTTTGGAGGCTATCTGAGAATCTTTTAAGAAAAATAAAAGCTCTCTTTTTCCGTCTTTTTTATCTTCGCCTCTTTTAACATAGGTTTGCGCGGGCAAAATAAAAGCGGAAAAAAGAATAATCGCCGCGGTAAGTTTAATTTTCATAAAACCCCTCTGTCAAATGTTTTTATTTTTTCTAATCTCTGCCAGTTTCATTCTTACGACGGCTTTTTTCAAAGATGCCTGAGCGCTGTCCAAGTCCAGATCGGCGCCTTTCATATTTATGGCGTCTTTGGCTCTTTGATATTCCTGTCTGGCTCTTTCTTCGCTTATTTCTTTAAGCATCTCCGCCATTTCCGTAAGTATTACGGCTTTATCTTTTTCTATGTACGCAAAACCCCAAAAAACGGACAGAAATTCTTCTTTGCCGCCGGATTTATATTTTAATATGCCTTCTTTCAGCTGAGCCACCAGCGGCGCGTGTCCCGGCAAAACACCCAACTCCCCGCCGTAAGCCGGCAGCACCAAAGAATCGGCCTCCAAACCGGAAATCAAGACTCTGTCGGGAGTTAATACCGTAAGGTTTATTTTACCCATATTTATTTTTTAACTTCCTCTATGGCGCCTACCATATAAAAATTTTGTTCCGGAATATCGTCGACTTTTCCTTCGAGTATTTCTTTAAAACCTTTTATGGTTTCTTTGAGAGGAACATATTTTCCTTCTCTGCCGGTAAACTGCTGGGCCACGAAAAAAGGCTGAGAAAGGAATTTCTGTATTTTTCTCGCTCTCGAAACTATAAGTTTGTCTTCGTCGGAAAGTTCGTCCATACCCAATATGGCTATTATATCCTGAAGTTCCTTATATCTCTGAAGTATTTTTTGAACTCCTCTGGCGGTTTGATAATGCTCCTCGCCTATCACTCTCGGATCCAATATTCTCGACGTAGAATCCAAAGGATCCACGGCCGGATATATGCCCAATTCCGCTATATTTCTGGAAAGAACGACGGTGGCGTCCAAATGCGTAAATACGTTAGCCACGCCCGGGTCGGTCAAATCGTCGGCCGGCACATAAACCGCTTGTATCGAAGTTATCGAACCTTTTTTCGTGGATGTTATTCTTTCCTGAAGCCATCCTATTTCCGTGGTAAGAGTCGGCTGATATCCTACGGCGGAAGGCATTCTGCCCAGTAAAGCCGACACCTCGGCGTTTGCCAAAACATATCTGAATACGTTATCCACAAATAAGAGAACGTCCTGACCTTTTACGTCTCTAAAATATTCGGCCTGAGTCAATGCGGTAAGACCGACTCTCGCTCTGGCTCCGGGCGGTTCGTTCATCTGTCCGTATACGAGCACTGTTTTTGATAAAACGGTGCTTCCGTCGGAGAGTTTGGAATGCTGCATATCGAGCCACAAATCGTTTCCTTCTCTGGATCTTTCCCCTACTCCGCCGAAAACGGAATATCCGTGATGCTGTCTTGCCACATTGTTTATAAGCTCCATTATTACTACGGTTTTCCCGACGCCGGCTCCCCCGAAAAGTCCTATTTTTCCGCCTTTCATAAAAGGAGCGAGCAAGTCTATTACTTTAATTCCGGTTTCAAAAATTTCGGGAACGGTTTTTTGTTCGGTAAGAGGCGGAGCGCTTCTGTGTATGGGCAAATATTCTTTTGTTTCTATTGGGCCTCTGTGATCCTGGGGCTGACCTAAAACATCCATCAATCTCCCCAAGCAGGCCTCTCCGACCGGCACTTTAAGAGGCGAGCCGGTATCGGAAACTTCCAGACCTTTCGAAAGTCCCGTGGTGGCTCCAAGGCTTATCGCTCTTACCGTATTATCGCCCAAATGCTGAGCCACTTCGCAAATCAAATTTTTTTCTTTTCCGTCTTCGAAGTATTTAACTTCCAAAGCGTTGAATATGGCCGGAAGTTTTCCCTTGGGAAATTCCGCGTCTATGACCGGACCTATTATTTGAACTATTTTTCCTTTTTCCATAAACTCTCCCTTTAATCGGCCGCAAGTAAAACTATTCTTCCAAAGCTCCCGCTCCGCTTACTATTTCGTTAAGCTCGGTTGTAATCATCGCCTGTCTTGTTTTATTCATCTTAAGCGTAAGACCGTCTATCAACTCGCCGGCGTTTTTACTCGCATTTTCCATGGCGTTCATCCTTGCCGATAATTCCGCCGCCTGAGATTCCAAAAGCATTCTGTAAATTTGAGATTTTATATACCTTTCTATCAATCCTTCCAAAAGCTTTTCTTTCGAAGGTTCGAAATAAAAATCCGAAATTCGGCCGGTATGCTTTTTTGCCGATTCGAAGCGTAAATTTAAAGGCAGAAAAACTTCTTCTTTAAGTTCTTGAGATATCATGGATTTAAATTCGTTATAAATAAAATAAACTTTTGAAAGTTTTTTCTCCGAATACATTTTAATCAAGTTTTCCGCGATTAAATTGGAATGAGTATAATTTACTTTCGGGAAAATTCCGAAAATTTCATAGTAGAAATTAAGATTGGCGTTTTTTATTCTTCTTAAAAAATCTCTTCCTTTTTTGCCTACGGTTATAATGTGAATTTTTTTACCTTCGGCCGATTTAATAAAAGAAATGGACTTTTTTATTATGGAAGCGTTGAAAGCTCCGCAAAGACCTTTGTCGGAAGTCACAAGAACAAGACCTATGTCGCCGGAAGGATTCGACGTTTCAAAGAATTTATACGAAGAAGAATTTTTAAAATCGTCTTCGGCCATTTCGCATCTGAGCATATTTATGGCTTTTTCCATTTCAAAAGCGTAAGGTCTGGCCGAAAGCATGGAAGACTGAGCTTTTTTGATTCTGGCCGCAGCCACCATTTTCATGGCATAAGTTATCTGCTTTATGCTTTTTATCGATTTTATATGTTTTCTTATGTCTCTCAGAGACGCCATTATTTTTTCTCCAAAATCTTTACATAATCGGCTATTCCTTCTTCCAAACTCCATACGGGAGAGTAATTCAAAAGATATCTCGCCTTGCGCAAATCGGCTTGAGTTCTATCCTGATAAAAATCGTACGGATTATCGAAATATTCGGGCGAAAATTTGGTTTTTAAAGCTTTGTTTAAACAATCTACGACATAGTTAAAAGATTCCGCCTTTCCGGATCCCGCGTTCACTATGCAGGATTTTTCCGCGTCCAAAGCGTTTAAATTTATCCTGACTATATCCTTGACATAAACGAAATCTCTGCTTTGTTCTCCGTACTTGAAAATACGAGGATTTTTTCCCGCCTTCATTTGAAGATAAAGCTGATATATCATGCTGGCAAATTTACCTTTATATGCTTCCCCCGGTCCGTACACGTTGAAATATCTCAGCCCTACGACTTTAAATTTTGGGTTTTTTTCCCAAAAATCGGCCGCGACATTGTCCATAACGGCTTTTGAAAATCCGTATACGTTTTCCGGGGCCGGATTTTGATCTTCTCTCATAGGGCATTCGCCTCTTCCGTAAGTAGCGGCGGAAGAAGCGTAAACTATCGTTCTTATGTCGTATTTAACGGCAAAGGCTAAAATATTTTTAAAGGCCTCGACATTAATTTCCATCATTTTTTTCTGATCGGTAACGGTGGTATCGGTTATGGCCGCTTCGTGAAAAATAGCGTCAACGCGTCCTACCTTTTCCCACCACGAAGTCTCCCTTATATCCGCTCCTATCACATCGCCTTTAAATCCGACCAGATTTTTAAAATGTCCGCTGGAGAAATCGTCCAAACCTACGACCGTTTCTTTCCTTTCTTTGCTTAAAGCGAAAGCTATATTGGAACCTATGAATCCGGCCGCGCCGGTAACCAAATATTTCACGCTTCCCCCTTAACATATCTTTCTTTAAAATCGGAAATCATATCCTTAAGTTCGTTTTCTATTTCCGGCGTAAGCTCTTTTTTAAGTTTTATGCTTTGCAAAAGACTTTCTTTTTGATTTCTCACATAAGACAAAAGCTTTTCTTCGAAATCTTTAACTTTTGATTTTTCTATTTCGTCCATATATCCGCGTGTTCCGGCGTAAAGAGAAACTACCTGCTCTTCTGCGGACAAAGGAGCGTATTGTCCCTGTTTGAGAAGTTCTACCATTCTTTCGCCTCTCTTTATCAAGTCGAGACTGGCTTTATCCAGATCCGAACCGAATTGAGCGAAAGCGGCCAGTTCGTTATATTGGGCGATATCGGTTCTAAGTCTGCCGGCTACCTGCCTCATGGCTTTTATTTGGGCCGACCCTCCGACTCTCGAAACGGATATTCCCACATTGACGGCCGGTCTTATTCCCGAATGGAAAAGCGAGGATTCCAAATATATTTGTCCGTCCGTTATCGATATGACATTTGTCGGAATATAAGCCGTAACGTCGTTTGCCTGAGTTTCTATTATGGGAAGAGCGGTCAAAGAGCCGC
>JAAYVI010000132.1 GCA_012517235.1 Elusimicrobiota bacterium
AAGCCTTGGAATATCTTTCGAAGAGCTTCAGACAAGAGCGGATTCTTTAAGAGAATCTAATCCTATGATGGGGCATAGAGGAGTTAGGCTCGGAGTCACCTATCCGGAAATAACCGAAACGCAGGCAAGAGCCATATATGAAGCCGCGGCGGAACTTATAAAAGAAGGCGTAAAAGCCATGCCCGAGATAATGATTCCCGTCGTATCTCACGAAAAAGAGATAGCAAATCAGCTTCCTATAATAGAAAAAGCCTACAAAGAGACGGTGGCAAAAACCGGAGTTAAGTCTCTGAAATATGTGGTAGGAACTATGATAGAGATACCGAGAGCTTGTCTTATGGCCGGTAAAATTGCCGAAACAATGCAGTTTTTCTCTTTCGGAACAAACGATCTTACCCAGATGACTTTCGGATATTCCAGAGACGATGCCGGAGTATTTCTTAAAGAATATACAGAAAAGAATATACTTCCGGAAGATCCGTTTCAAAGCATAGATCAGGAAGGCGTGGGAGAGCTTATAAAAATTACGGTCGAAAGAGGCAGAAAAACAAGACCGGAACTTAAAATAGGAATATGCGGAGAACAAGGCGGAGAGCCAAAGAGCGTGGAATTTTGTCATAAGGCCGGACTTTCTTATGTTTCCTGCTCTCCTTTTAGAGTGCCGATAGCCATCTTGGCCGCGGCTCAATCTCAGCTTAAATATCCGAGAAAAAAATAGTGAATAAGCTCAGATATTTTCCGGTCGTTATTTCCGCCCCCTCCGGGGGCGGAAAATCGGCCGTAAAAAATTATCTCTTGAAAACAGATAAGCGTTTTGCTTTTAGCGTCACATGTACGACCAGAGCTCCCAGACCGGGAGAAAAAGAAGGCAGAGATTATTATTTTGTAAGCGAAAGTAAATTTCGTTCTTTGATAAAAAAAGGTTTGTTGATAGAATGGGCTCAAGTTCACGGGAGATTATACGGAACGCCTAAGAAATCCGTACTATCTTTGCTTAAAAAAGGAAAGATACCTCTTATGACCATAGACGTAAAAGGCGCGAAAAGCGTGAAAAAGATTTTTAAGGATTCCGTTTCTATTTTTCTTTTACCCCCTTCCTTAAAAACAATGAAAAAAAGACTTAAAAAAAGAGGCGAGAGTCCCGAGGAAATTTTATTGAGAATGAAAACCGCGAAAAAAGAACTTAAAGAAGCTTTTACTTACGATTATTTGGTAATAAACGACGATTTAAAAAAAGCGGCCGATGATATTTGCGCGGTAGTCGAGGCGGAAAAATTAAAAATGTTTAGAAAATCGCGCTTTGTAAAAAAATTTGCTTCGGCCTTTTATGAGAAAAGTAAGGAGGATAAATGACTAAAAATAAAGAAGAAATTAAAGATAATTTAAATTTGGAAAAGCTTATTTCCGACTATAAAGGCGGAAAATATAAAGCTACGGTTTTGGCCATGCAATGGGCCAATCATCTTAAATTTTCCGAAGAATTCAGAACATGGCCTATGGCGGATATAATAGAAAAAGCTTTAAAAGAAATTCTATCCGGAGAGGTCACTCAGGAAGAAATTCTTAAGGCGGTAAAAAGAGACGAAGAGATAAAAACCGAAAGAGCGGTAGAAAAGAAAACGGAAAAAAAGGAAAAGAAAACCAAGAAATCAAAAGATGAAGAATGAGATAAAAAAAATAAAAAAAGAGCTTTCTCTTTATCTCTCTTCCGTGGAAGAAGATGTTATTCTTCCTTATAATCGTTCCGTTGATAAAATCGTTTCCCGACAGCGGATAACTTGCGAAAGTAAGAAAGAAAAACTTGAAATCCTTAAGTCTTGCGTAGATAATTG
>JAAYVI010000018.1 GCA_012517235.1 Elusimicrobiota bacterium
AATTTGAAACTATCGCCGCCGCGGGCAATTGATAAATTCCGCCTTCCAGTCTTCTTCCTTTTCTTATGCCGAAGCATGCCGCATGCTTATATTTGCCCTCTCTGGGGAAAAGGTCGAAATAAAAATAAGCGAATGTTTTTCCGGAAATATCTTTTACTTCGTAAGTTCTTACGTCATTATGCCATTTATCCAAAGGCACGGGTTCAAATTTTACCGAAAAGACAGTGCCGAATGTCTCAAACATTCCGTTTATTACGGTTTCCAATGGAAAATATTCCTTTATTTTTTCGTGATCTACCGAATATTTTTCTTTTTTTAGAAGGTTATTATAGAAACGCCATTCCCAATTATGAATCGTTTTTTCTTCTATGCCGGAAAATTTCTTTTTAAGCTTCAATCTTTCTTTTAGTTCTTTTTTTCCTTTTTTTATTACGGCTTTATGAAGTTTTTCCAGGAAATCGGAAACATTTTGAGCGTTCTTTGCCATTCTATCGGCCGTGGCATAATCGGCAAAACTCTTATATCCCAACATCTTGGCTATCTTTGCTCTAAGAGATATGGCCTTTTCCATAAGAGGCGTATTTTTTTCCGCACATCTGTTATTGAAAAGAAATTCCATTTTTTTTCTGACAGACGGATTTGAGCAGTTATCCATCAAAGGCAGATAATCGGGATAGTTTACCGTAACTATGTACTTCCCGCTTTCGCTCTTTTTAAGTCTTGATTTATAGTCTTGTCCCATACCCTCTAATTCTTCGTCGGAAAACTCGGCGAAATCTTCCGCTTCTCTTAAATTTTTTGAAAACTCAAGTTCCAAATTAACCAATTCCTTCATCAAATTTTTAAGTTTTTCTCTTTTTTTCCTATCTAATCCCAAACCGTTCTGTTTAAACTCAAAAAGTATTTTATCCAAAAGTCTTTTATCCGTTTCCGGGAGATTTTCTCCCAAAGAAGCATAATCGTTTAAGGCGTTAAAAATATCTTCTCTGGTATATATGTCTATCGAATATTGGCTTATCTTAAGCTCCAACTCCTGTGCGGCTTTTCTAATTTCCGGATTATTGGAAACATAAGCCATGAAAATCGGGATATTTACATAATCGCTAAAATCGCTCAGAGCGCCTTCAAAAGCGGCTACCGTATTATGAAAATTTCTTTTTTCCTTGGGATATGCCGCTATCGCGGAAAGACGGCTTTCCAATGTTTTTATCGCCGTATCGGCCACCGAGTTTATGTATTCCGGGGTAATATTGAAATTAGGCGCTTGTTCCATAGTTCCTCCTCGATTTCTATAATTTTAGCAATTATTTCCCGATTTTTGGCAAAAATTTTGAGTTGCCTCGCTTATTTAATAATATATATTTATGAGAGAATACGAAGAAGCCTATAAATCGGTAAAAAAAGCAGGTTCCGTAATAAAAAAATATTTCCTTAAAACCGGATATAAACTCAAAGGGAGAGCAAACCCGGTAACCGAAGCCGACATAAAATCTCAAGAAACGATAATAAAACACTTAAAAAAGTATTTCCCGAATCACGGTTTTATCGCCGAAGAAAGCGGATTAAAAAAACCGGCGGCCGAAAAAGTATGGATTTTAGACCCGCTTGACGGAACGGTTAATTATGCCCACGGATATCCGCATTGCGCGATATCTCTGGCTTACGCCGAAAATAACATTCCGATTTTGGGATTAATTTATAATCCGATAAACGGTGATATTTTTGAAGCCGTAAAAGGAAAAGGCGCTTTTTTAAACGGAAAAAGAATAAAAGCTTCAAAAACCGATAAAATTGAGAGTTCTCTTTTGGCAACCGGATTTGCCTACGACAGAGCTCAAAAAGCCGAATTTTACTGTTCTTTCTACTCGGATTTTATGAAAATATCTCACGACATAAGGAGAGCCGGCGCGGCTTCTTTGGATATGGCCTGGACTGCCTGCGGAAGAATCGACGGTTACTGGGAATTTAATCTTAAACCGTGGGATGTGGCGGCCGGGATAATCATAACTTGCGAAGCGGGCGGAAAAGTTACCGACTTTAAAGGGAAAGACATTTCCGGCTCGCCCTTATTAAATTGGGGTAAAGAAACTCTTTGTTCCAACGGGAAAATTCACAAAGAAATGCTTTCGCTAATAAAGGAAAAACTATGAAAAAAGAAACTTTAATATTGTGGCTTACTTCTTTTTTGACTCCTTTGGCTTTAATATTTTATTTTTCGCCTAACAATAATCATTATTTAGCCTGGGCCGCTTTTATTCCGGTATGGTTTTCGGTAATAAGAGCTTCGTCCGATTTTTACGCTTTTTTGCTTTCTTTTTCTTCTTTTTACGCCGCATATTTTTTCTCTTTGGATTGGATGCGCTCTTTATTCGGCTGGCAAGCCTGGATTTTCTATGCGATATTCGCTTTTTGGCCCGCGCTTCATTCTCTGGCTTTAAAAAAATTTTTTGAAAAAGCTCAAAAGACTTTTTTTATTTGGCTTTCGGTCATAGGGTTATCCGCCCTTTACGCCGGACTGGAATATTTCAGATCCGAAATATGGTTTTTAAATTGTCCCTGGTTAGGATTGGGATATGCTCAGCATTCTAATCCGGCTATTTATCAAAGTTTGAGCTTTTGGGGAGTATTCGGACTGACATTCTTTATAATATTTTTTAATCTTTCTTTGTTTTCCGTTTTAGCAAAAAGAATATTTTCCCCTTTCTTAACGGCGGCTGTCATACTGATTATTTTGAATTTCTGGGGCGAAAAAAGATTATTATCCGATATCAAAGGCGAACCCATAAAAGCACTTTTAATACAAGACGAATCTTATTCTTTCGATAAACTTTTATCGATGTCCAAAAACAGAAAAGACGAAGACATTATAATTTGGCCGGAAAATTCTTTTTACATAAACGAAAAAGAAGAATATATCCGAAAAGCGGAAGAATTTAGAAAAGCTTTTCCCAAAAAATCTTTTTATGCCTTGCTTCCGATGGGAATTAAAAAGGAAATAAACGGAAAAATTAAAAGGGAAAATTTTGCGGCGCTTTTAAATACGGCAAACGGAGAAATTCAAATATACGAAAAAATGCATCCGGTGCCTTTTGTCGAAAAAGGTTTAAAAAAAGGACCCTACCCTTATCCTTTAAATTATAAAGACAAAAAAATAGGCGTTCAAATATGCTATGACTTAAATTTCCAAAACGGTTCTTCGGCACTGGCATGGCAAAAAGCGGGTATAATACTGGCTCCGACAAACGACCCTATCGAGTGGAGCGAAAAGCAGCAAAGACAGCATGCGGACATGTCGTCCGCGAGAGCCGTGGAAAACGGAGTATGGATATTAAGGCCGGCCACTTCCGGAATTTCTCAAGTAATAGACCCTTTGGGAAGAGTAAAAGCCGAAATAAAATCCGCAGAAAGTTCCGTCTTATCCGCTCAAGCCGAAATAGTAAAAACGCCCGATACTTTTTATTCAAAATACGGAAGATTTATTCCTTTCCTACTTTTAGTTTTTTCTTGCATAGTTTTAATTTTTGCTTTTTTACCGTTTGCAAAAAAAGATATTGTTTAATAAAATAAATCCAAGCGAGGTAATATGAAAAAAATTTTAATTTTAACGCTTTTTTTAATTGCGTCTTGCGACATAAATCCCAAAGCTCAGAATCCGGCGGCCGCGGCGGCAAAATCTAAAAATCAGGCTAATTTTCACTTTTCAAACGCTTCTAACTATTTAAGAAATAACCAATATGCAAAAGCGGCCGAATCTTTTAGCAAAGTCTTGGAGTTAGATCCGGAAAGAAAAGAAGTTTATCCTCAGAGAGCCCTGGCTTATTTTTATATGGGAGAATACGCAAAATCCGGCATGGACATAGAAAAAGCGATGCAGGATTCTCCGGATTCCGCTCCGCTTTATTCCTTAAGAGCCAAAATTTTCATAAATATGGGCAATTACGGCGGCGCTCAACAGGATTTGGCCAAAGCTCTTAAACTCAATCCCAACGACGATACGGCCCATACCGCTGTAGCCGAACTTTTTATAAGAAGTAAAAAATATGAAAAAGCCTTATCTGCTCTGGAAAAAGCTTTAAAAATAAATCCTACCGACTATTCCGCAAATCTGGCCGCGGCAAAAGCATATTATGCCCTGCTGGACTACGACAATGCGATAAAATATTTTGAAAAAGCCGCCGAATTTAATCCCAAGAATCCCGAACCTCATATTTATTTGGG
>JAAYVI010000133.1 GCA_012517235.1 Elusimicrobiota bacterium
CCTGCTTACAATAAAATAGACACAAAAAGTTTTGCCGGTCTTGTGGTAGTTAATATTTCGCATTCGAGAAAAATAAACGAAAAAATTTCGATAGGTTACGGAGCAAATATACTTAACGGCCTGCTTAGAGGCGAAACGAAGCTCGGAGTAAATTTACCTTTCCCTTTTGACTTGAAAACCAAAATGTACGGTACGGGTTTGGGTCTGGAAGGGGTTGCCGGAGTGAAATATGATTTTAACGAAAAGTTAAGCGGCGCCGCAGTTTTTAGAACAGGCGGAACCGTTAAGATAGAAGGAGACGCCAAGGCTTATACCAACGGAGCTCTTTCGGAAAAATCCGATTTTACTTTCAAAGTAAAACAGCCGCCCAGTTCCACGATAGGCGCGGTTTACAGATACGATAAAACTCTTAAAATAAGTTCGGATTTTTCTCAAACCTGGTGGAACGGCTTTTCGGATAAAATAACCATAAAAACACCCGGGACTTTTTTGGCAAGTCAGCCTAAAAGTTTCGACTGGCGAACTTCCATAAAGTTTAGATTGGGCTTTGAGAAAGCCTTAAGCGAAACATTCTCTTATATGGGAGGATATGCTTTCGATACTCCCGCAATAGATAAAGACAGTATAGATTTTTCAAGTGCCGTGGATGTGCCTATGCACAGATTCTCGGCCGGTATTAAGAAAAAACTTTCTTCCTGGGATTTAAGCGCCGGTATGCTTTACGGCAAAGGCACGAGAAAAGAAGATTCGGTTAAATATGCTCTGGAAGGATGGTTTGCGACTTTCGCAGCCGATTATAGATTCTAATCGATTTTATCGGCCGCCGAATTTTAATCTTTAGAATTTCGGAGGATTTATGTGCGGCATATTCGGTATAAGCGATAATGAAGAAAGCGCTAAGCTTTCTTATGTGGCTCTTTTTACTTTGCAGCACAGAGGACAGGAATCGGCCGGAATAGCTTCGGTTAAAAACGGTAAATTATCTTATTATAATTCCATGGGGCTTGTAAACGAGATATTCAATCCTTCGGTTCTCGCTTCTCTGTCAGGTAAAAGCGCCATAGGTCATGTGAGATATTCTACGGCGGGCTCTAGCAGCGTAAATAATTCTCAGCCGCTTTATTTTAATTGTAAATACGGAGAAATAGCGGTAGCTCATAACGGCAATATAGTAAATGCCGCGCATATAAAAGAAAATTTGGCCAAAAACGGAGCCATATTCCAATCCGATACCGACAGCGAAGCGATAATACATTTGATAAGCAGAAGCGGGAAAAAGAATTTTTTTGAAGCCGCCTTGGAACAGCTTCCCAAACTTAAAGGCGCATATTCTTTTCTTTTTTTAAACAAAGACGCTTTGATGGCGGCCAGAGACCCTTACGGTTTTAGACCTTTGGTTTTGGCTAAAAAAGATTCTTCTTTTATCTTTACATCCGAAACTTGCGCGGCGGAAGTGATAGGAGCGGAAATAATAAGAGAAATAGAACCGGGGGAAGCCGCCATTGTTAAAAACGGTAAAATATCTTTTTTCAGATTTTCTCCGATTAAAAAATACTCGAGATGTATTTTCGAACAGGTATATTTTGCCAGACCGGACTCCGTAGTTTGCGGACATACGGTGCAAAGTGCGAGGTATTTGATAGGCAAATATCTTTTTGAAGAAATGAAAGGCGTGAAAGCGGATATAGTATCGGGCGTTCCGGATTCGGGCAGCGCTTATGCTTTGGGATTCTCGGCGGCTTCAAAAATTCCTTATGTGCCGGTTTTTATGAGAAATCATTATGCCGGCAGATCTTTTATTCAGCCGGACCAAAAGATGAGAGAGTTTACCGCTCATCTTAAATTGGCGCCGATAAAAGACGCCATAAAAGGAAAAGAAATAGTTCTCATAGACGATTCTCTGGTGAGGGGAACCACTTCGCTAAAAATAATAAAAAGCTTAAAAAATGCGGGGGCTAAAAAAATAATAATGGCCGTAGCTTCTCCGCCGATAATATCTCCTTGTTTTTACGGCATAGACACGCCGACAAAGGAAGAACTTATAGCCGTAAGATTAAAAGAAAAAGATAAAATAAGAAAATTTATAGGAGCCGACGAGCTTCATTATTTGTCTTTGGATAATCTTATTAAAGCATGCGGATTGGGAGATAAAAATTTTTGCAAGGCCTGCTTTGACGGAAAATATCCCGTCAAATAAGCGGAGGATTTATGAATATATTGGTTGTCGGCGGCGGAGCCAGAGAACACGCCTTATGTAAAAAGTTAAAGCAAAGCGCAAAAACCGAAAAACTTCTGCAAATTCCTTATTCGAAAGCCATATCGGAAATAGCCGATAGCAGAGAAATATCCTCTTTGGATTTTGAAAAAATAGGAAGTCTTTGTTCGGACGAAAAAATAGATTTGGCGGTGATAGGTCCGGAAGAACCGCTTTCCAAAGGAATAGCCGATTTTTTGGAAAAAAAAGGCGTCAAAGTATTCGGCCCTAAACTCAGAGGGGCGGTTTTGGAATCTTCCAAGCAGGTTGCCAAAGAATTTATGAATCGCCATTATATTCCCACCGCCGATTTTAAAATAATTTACGATTCTTCCTATGCCAAAGAATATCTTAAAGAAAAAAATAAATATCCGGTTGTAATAAAAGCCGACGGCTTGGCGGCCGGCAAAGGCGTTAGGATTTGTTTTAACGAAGAAGAAGCTTTTTCCGCCGTAGAAGATTTTATGGAAAAAAGAATATTCGGTTCTTCCGGATCCAAAATAATAATAGAGGAATTTTTGGAAGGAACCGAATGCTCGGTTATGGCGATAGTAGACGGGAAAACTTTTGCCATGCTTCCCGTATCGATGGACCATAAACGGTTGCGGGACGGCGACGAAGGTCCAAATACGGGCGGAATGGGGGCCGTCGCTCCGGTTAAACTTTCCGCCGAAATGACGGACGAGATTAAAAATGAAATTTTATGGAGATTTATAACCGGCATAGTTACGGAAAAGATAGATTACAGGGGAGTTATATACGCAGGTTTAATGATAACCAAAAACGGCCCCAAGGTTTTAGAGTTTAATTGCCGTTTCGGCGATCCGGAAACGCAAGTCTTGCTGGAATTAATAGACGAAGATATGGGCGAGATTTTTATGTCGGCGGCTTGCGGCTCTTTGATTAAAGAAGAGTTAAATATAAAAAATATGTATTCGGCATGTATTGTTTTGTCGGCGCAAGGCTATCCGGAAAATCCGCGCAAAGGAGACGAAATAAGCGGTCTTGAAAAATGTTCGGTTTCCGTTTTCCATGCCGGGACAAAATTTGAAAACGGTAAATATTTTACAAACGGCGGACGAGTTTTAAGCGTTTGCGCTTTGGGTAAAGACTTAAAAGAAGCATTAGATAAGGCTTATAAAGGCGCCGAGGAAATAAATTTTAGCGGTAAACATTTCAGAAAAGACATAGGCGCAAAACTCGAAAAGATTAAAGCCGATTAATGAAAATAAGTTTAAAAAATCTTTTTATTTTTTCTCTTCTATGTTATTTAAGCGGCTGTTATTTATATTCCAAAAACTATAAATATTCGGACATAACCGTAAAAGAAGTTTTTGATTTTCCGAAACAAACTCCGTTGGGGGAAAACGATAAAATACAGGATTGCTGCAAAGGAAAACGCTGCTGGGATTTCGAACCGGTAGCAAGATATGAAATAACGGCTTTTGTTTTCGGCCATTCAAACAGAACTTTGGCCGATTTTTCGGAAATAATTACCGATTTGGGACTGCTCTGGGGAGAAAACGCTTCTAAAAAATATTATAAAGACGTCGATTTGAAGGTACTATTGAGCGCTTATTATGTCAGATGGGGGGAAGGGGAAAATTTTAATCTCTATCATGCGGCAAACAATCATATGATAACCTGCGATAATAAAGCGTATAAGAAATTAAGAACGATAAAAACCGGAGATCAGGTCAGGCTTAAAGGCTATCTTGTCGACGCTAAAATTTCCGATAAGCCGTACGAAAAAGATCCGCTTAAGATAATGGAATGGAAAACCAGTAGAACCAGAGAAGATACCGGCGGAAATTCATGCGAGCTTTTTTATGTAAATTCCGCCGACGACATAGAAATACTTGCCAAAGGTCCGAGGCATTGGCTGTATCTTAAATATTTCGGGCTATGCTCTTTGATTGCCGTCATAATTTTTTGGGCTTATAATTTTAACAAAAAGACAAAAGCCGAACTTGCCGAAGCGCAAAG
>JAAYVI010000019.1 GCA_012517235.1 Elusimicrobiota bacterium
GCGGCTATGGCGTCTCTGGCTTCTATTGCTTTTACGGTAGGAGTGGTAGACCCCAAAGGAAAACCTATAACCGTGCAAACCTTAACCGTGCTGCCTCTCAAAAGCCGGGCCGCCAGAGATACGTATGCCGGATTTACGCAAACGGAGGCGAAAGAATATTGTCTTGCTTCCTGACAGAGTTTTCCTATTTCTTCCTGAGTGGCATTGGCTTTAAGCAAAGTATGATCTATCATAGGAGCAAACTGACCGCAAGAACCCGGATTGCAAAAACTTATTCTGTCGGCTCCCATGCTTTTAACCTGCGAAGCGGTGAATTTTCCCTCGGGAGAACATGCCTTGCAGGAAGGACCGCAAGTATTTTCTTCGCAATTGTCGCATTTGTCTTTTTTCTCCTGAGATCCCTTAACCAGAGGATTGGAAAAAACTTTACCTGCCGTACCTATCGGGACCGAATCTCCCGGCATATGAAATTTTTTCCTGATTTCTTCTTTTTCGCTTAAAATCTTCGCCACTTCTTTTGCTATTTGTTTTATTTCTTCTTCACGCATATTTTTTCTCCTTTCCGTTCAAATTAGCGCTGTCTATTATGCCGGCGACGGCGGTTCTTACCGGCGATTTTGAATCTCCCAATATTTTTCTCGCCGATCCCCCTTCGTCTATAATTAAAACGGTATCTCCCGGACCGGCGCCGATATTTGCGTCTACGGCCATAGTGGATTCGCCGACAAGTTTATCCGATGCGGTATCCAAAGGCTTCACTATCAAAAGTTTAAAACCGTTTAAATGCTTATGTTTTCTGGTAGCCCAAACATTTCCTATCACTTTGGCGACAAACATTTTTTCCTCAATATATTCTTTTCCCGTCTATTATTCCGACCACCGCGGCGTCCACCGGCGGCAAAGGCTCGTTTATCAATACGTCTCCGCCCCAATCTTCGAACGCCACTATCGCCTCTCTGGCGGCCACAAAAAAAACTTTTTCTCCCGCGCCCGCTCCGACCGTATCGGCGGCCACTATCGGATCTCCTGCGGGCGTATCGGTTTCCCAATCCAAAGGCTGTACCAAAAGCAATGTTTTTTTATCCGTACCGCAGCATTGCCTCGACGCGAAAACTCTTCCTATTATTTTACCTTGTTTCATATTATAATTTTGATCAATACTTATTCTCCATGGCCGTTATTTTATCCAATCTTTTTTGATATTTTCCGCCTTCAAAAGGAGTATTAAGCCATGTTTTTATTATTTCCTGCAAAGCCAGTTCCCCGTGAGTTTTTCCGCCCAAACACAAAACATTACAGTCTTCGTGAGCGGCGGCGAATCTTGCCGATATTATATCGTAAGCGCATACCGCTCTTATGGAATGCACTTTATTTGCCGCCAATGGCATGGCGCCGCCGAAACCGTCTATCAAAACCGCTTTTTCAAATTCTTTATTTTTTACGGCTTCCGAAACCAGCATGGCTATATCCGTAAAATCGACAGGATCGGCGCTATAGCATCCGAAATCGGTCACTTCGTGACCTAAGGATTGTAAAAATTTTTTTATTTTTTCTTTGGCTTCGAAACCCGCATGATCGCTTCCTATGACCATTTTCATAAAATCTCCTTATAAGACCTTAAGCATATCGGGATGCGCTTTGGGAATTACTATTCTGTTTATTATCTCATTTTCTCCCACGGCTTTTACCGCCGCGGAAACTGCGGCTCTTACCGCCGCCGGTTCTCCGTAAACGGTGAAATATCCTTTCCCGCCTATGCCGGCTCCGGTTTTTATTTCGGCTATTTTGACATAAGCGGCTTTCAAAGCGGCGTCTGCGGCAAAAACCGCGCTTAAAGCTTCTTTGGTTTCGACCATTCCTAAGGCTTCCAAATTTTCTATTTTAACTTTCTTATTAAGGCCTTCCAAAACTCCTTTATGCACGTTTCTTATCACATATCTCGATATTAATTCCTTCCCCGCTATTTCCGCGGCTTTTGAAATAGAAGATTCCACTTCCGCTTGACTGCCGGAAACAAATATCACATATTTTCCTTTCGCTATCGCATAAGCGGACTCTATGTTTATCTCTGCGGTTTTTCTCATAGCGTCCAGAGTTTCCACGCCTTTTGCTATGCTTGAAAGTTCTACTAATCCTATCGAAATATTTGCTTGCATATAAGCTCCTTAAGCTATTCTAAAATAACCGACCAGAGAACATTGCAGCGGCCTTGTAAAATGAGTCGGTTTTGTTATTCCGTCTCCCGTAGGGGTACCTATGGACATGGAAGAATAACCTTCGCCCAGACCCAAACCGTGCAGAGTGCAGGCATTCTTAACAAAAATAGAACAGGCCATACGTCTGCCCATTCTCGTAAGATTATCGACATTCATCGAATACATGCCGCTGGTATGATGATTCTCCCATTCTAATTTATAAGCCAGCTCTATGGCTTCGTCGACATTTGAAGCCGAAGTTATCGGCAAAACGGGCATAAGCTGCTCGCTTATCACAAAAGGATGGTCTTTCGAAGTTTCCGCCCATAAAACTCTTATCTCGTCGGAAAGATTTAACCCTATCGCCTTAGCTATAACCGACGGATTTCTTCCCACAAAATCTCTGTTGACTTTAGGCTCGGCCCCGGGTTCTGGTATGGCTATTTTGGCCAAATCGTCTATTTGTTTCGAATTCAACTCGTAAGCATAAGGATTTTTTCTAAATTCTTCAATAAGCTGTCTTTTTATTTTTTCGACGGCTATAACCTCTTTTTCGGCTATGCATAAAACATTATTATCGAATCCGCAGCCGTAAACTATTTCTTTGGCTGCAAAGGCCAAATCCGCGGTTTCATCCACCACTATTGGCGGATTTCCGGGACCCGCGGCTATTGTTTTTCTGGCTTTTCCCGCGCTCATGGCCACTTTTACTATGGCGGGTCCGCCGGTAACTATACTCATATTTATTTTATCGTGAGACAAAAGATATTTTGTGCTTTCCTGAGTAGGATTAAATATGGTAGTTATAAGATTTTCCGGTCCGCCGGCCGATACTACGGCTTTATCCAAAATATTGATCGCGTCTTGAACGCAACGTTTTGCCGCGGGATGAGGAGAAAAAACGACCGAATTCCCGGCAGAAAGTATCGCTATGGCATTGCTTATTATTGTTGCCACGGCATTTGTGGAAGGAGTTATGGCGGCTACTACTCCGAAAGGAGCGTATTCCACCAAAGTAAGACCTTTATCTCCGGTATAAGAAACGGATCTTAAATCTTCAACTCCGGGAGTTTTATCGGAGACAAGAATATTCTTTTTTATCTTATCTTCCACCCTTCCCATACCCGTTTCTTTTACTGCCATTTCCGCCCATCTTTTGGCGTTAATTCTTGAAACTTCTCTTAAAGCGCTTATTATTTTTTCTCTTTTTTCGAGACCTAATTCTTGAAAGTATTTCTGAGATTCTTTTGCTTCTTTAACCGCTTCGTCTACGGTTTCAAAAACGGGTCCGGAAGAAGATATCGGCGCGGAGGATCCGCTTTCGCCCAAATTTTTTACCACTTCTTCGACTATTTTTTTAAGGTCGTTTTCGTCTATCGGCATATTATTCTTCCATTTTGTCTTTTATTTTTCTAAAAACTATTTTTCCGTCTTTTTCTATGGTATCCACTATCGCGAATATCGTGCAGTCTACCGGCGTACCTTCGGTTTTGGATGTTTGTCTGGCGCTTGATCCCTGAACCAAAAGAACCAATTCTCCTATTCCGGCTCCTACGGCGTCTATGCCGACCAAAACATTGCCTCTCGGCTTATCGTCCAATCCTACCGGCTGAACCATAAGAAGTTTCGTACCGACAAGTTTATCGTCTTTCCTTGTGCAAACGACATTACCCACAACTCTGGCAAAAACCATGATATCCTCCGAAAAGCGCGGCAAAA
>JAAYVI010000134.1 GCA_012517235.1 Elusimicrobiota bacterium
CGGTTTTTAGGCGATAAAAAATAGAAAGGCGGCATGTTATCGCGCCGCCTATCGGATATATTAGGATTTATTTGTCTTTCTGATCTATATCGCTTCCGCAAAAAACGCCTTTTATGTCCAATTTCTGCCACACTCCGTACGGGTAGGTGTGAGTGACTCCGTAAGAATATCCTCCGCCGAATTTGGCTACCGAGGGCCCTACGGAAAAACTAAAATTGCCGCTTTGTGAGACTGACTGAGGTTTGTCTATCCTTATCGAAAGTGTGTCGTTTTTCCATTCGTTGGCGTTCCTGGAACAGGTTATTTCTATGTCCATGTTAAATATGTTTTGGGCGGATCCTTTATAGGATTTATAATCTCCGTTTCCGGCCTCTTTTTTAGCCGTTACCCTTACTATTTCGCCGTCGGATGAAATCCTTCCCGATTTTTCAAATTCTATCTCTATACGGTCATCAAACCACATGGATTTGCAGATGGAGCGGCTCATTTCTATGGCCGGTCTTTTGTACATCCAGCTGGGCTGTATCTTGTCGTGTACGGCGTCGCAAACCGCGTCCTTTTCCGCAGTCGGATGGGAGCCGGGATAATTTGCTTTTATATCCTTGCAGGCTTCAAGTATACCCCTGCCCGATGTTATGTCTACGCAGTCTCCTCCGTATTTGAGCACCCATTTTTTTATCATATAAAAACCGCTTACTGTGGCGCATCCGGCTTTTGACGAATAACACGGTATTTCCGGTACTCGCGGGGCTCCCTTATCCGCATCCATTACCGGTACCGGAATATTTAGATTGTCAGGAATTGAGAAGGAGCCGAAATCTTGGGAAAAGGCGGGCGAGAGTAGCGCGCTTAGAAAGAGGGGTAAAATTATTTTTTTCATAAATCCTCCGCGATACGTTAATATTATGCTTCAAATCAATTGACATGTCAAGGGCTTAGGTGTCTTATGGTATGGGACCAAAGTCCCAATATTCTAAATATTTATATTTACTGCGGACCGTATTAACGGATCTATGTCAAAAATTTTTCAATTGCGCCAAGAGTAGTCTTTTTTCCTCTTTTTCCAAGTCGGAAAGAGTTTCGTATTTAAGCGTCGGTGACATCGATCCTTCCATAAGATCGAATATGGCCGTATTTTTCCAAGTTTTTTCGGATTTTTGAGCGATTTTTAAGCAAAAATTTTTAAAATTCATTTGAGAAGAATATCCTTTTTCTTCTTTGAGGCAGGAAAAGTCAAAATTTTCCGAATTT
Organism: Elusimicrobiota bacterium; assembly: GCA_012517235.1. Taxonomy (GTDB): domain Bacteria; phylum Elusimicrobiota; class Elusimicrobia; order Elusimicrobiales; family UBA9959; genus JAAYVI01. The sequence goes on from JAAYVI010000134.1 coordinate 1,252, forward strand.
ATTCTTATTCTTACATTGTCGGAAAATATAAGATCCAGATAAAGATATGTTTCTCTTTTTTTTATTTCTTTTGAAATTTCTTTGCTTTTTCCCAAGCCTATCGGAAGTCCGGTAGTTATCATTATTCCCAGTCTTATCGCTTTTTCGGCCGCTTGCGGCCCTTGTTTATCCTTTATTATTTTTATATCTTCTTCGCAAATGGGGGCATAGGCCATTATCTTTAAATCTTTTAAATCGTATTTAAGCGTGGAATTTCCGCTTTCAAACGAAATAAAAGAATCTAAAAAAGAAGCTCTTTTTATTTCCGATACGGGATTTAAAACCGGAACTTTTTCGCCGATACAATAATCCGCCTTTAGAGAATATTCTTCGCAGACTCGCATTATTTTTTTAATTTCTTCAATGTCTATGTTTTCGCCCAAAAAACCGTAGCTTTTAGCCGAAAACGACAAAGCTTCGTATAGAATCATATTTCGGCTTTTTACTAAAACTTGAGCCGTTTTTTGTATGTTAGGAAGTCTTTCTTCTTTTATAAAGGCGAAATATGTATCTGTCATTTAGGTAAATTATATAAATAAAATAGCTATAATCGTTAATAGGGTTTGGTCAAAGTGAAACTTTTTGATTAAAACCGCATCTAATTATGGTGTAGAAAGGAGGAAAAATGAAGAAAATAAGAGTACTGTTTATACTTGCGGCTTTTGCCGCTTCGTCTTTTGCCGGCGGCATGGTGCCGCTTATAGGCGAAGACGCTCCGTCTTTTACGGCCGAAACCACTATGGGAAAGATCAATTTTCCGGCGGATTATAAAGGGAAATGGGTCATATTATTTAGTCATCCGGCCGATTTTACGCCGGTATGTACTACCGAATTTATGACTTTCGCCAAAATGCAGGATGAGTTTAAGGCTTTAAATACCGAATTGGTAGGTCTTTCCATAGACAGCGTTTACAGTCATATAGCATGGGCGAGAACCATAAAAGAAAAAGCCGAATATAAGGGCATGAAAAATATGGAAATTAAATTCCCTATAATAGCGGATCTTAAAATGGACGTAGCCAAAAAATACGGAATGATACAAGATTCCGCTTCCGATACCAAAGCGGTAAGAGCGGTTTTCTTTATAGATCCGGCCGGGAAGATAAGAGCTTTAATATACTATCCTCTTTCAAACGGGAGAAATTTCGACGAATTGAAGAGACTTCTCGTAGCCATGCAGACCTCGGATAAATACTCCGTGGCTACTCCCGCCGATTGGCGTCCCGGAGACGAGGTAATAGTTCCTCCTCCTTCTTCCTGCGGTATAGCCAAAGAAAGAATGGAGAAAAAAGATCCTTCGGTGAAATGTCACGATTGGTTTTTCTGCTTTAAACAGCTTCCAAAAGAAGAATCTAAAGTTGAAAAAAAATAATAATTCGTATATAAACGAAAAAGCCCCGGTTTTCCGGGGCTTTTTCTTGAGGTGAGGGTATCTTTTATTTAGACCATACCGCGTCGGTCCAATTAATAAATTCGTCCCACATAGAATCTTTCGATAAAGTCAAATCCTCATATTTGGTTTCGTATATCGAAGCGAGTTGAGGGGGGACTTGTTTTATTTTCATTGTCATATTTATGGCTACTCCGCCCACTTTGGTATAGTCATAATTGTTTTCCGCGTCCCTATTTATGCCCACCGAAGATATTACCAACTTATTTTTAATAAAAGACATCAGGTATTCGGCGGCTTGTTTTGTATTGGGATTTTGAGCGTTCTCTCCCACTATTTTTGCGAAGTCGTAAAGATCCACGTAAGGCGCTATGAGTTTTTTCTTATCTTTGGCCGGGTCTGCTATGCTGGTAAATCTTATTACAGAAGGTATGGCCGTCTTAACCGCTTCGGTTTCATTATTTCTCATAACCTGATCCGCGAAATAATTTAAATATTGGGGAAGTTCGGCCAAAGCCGCCGGCTCTATGGTAGAAAGCGTGGACGCCACATTATCCAAAGGCATAGTAAGAGGTCCTACGCTCATGCCTTGCGCGTAGAATTGTTTATACCAGTTTATAAAAAATTCGCTTATTTGCTGTTTGGAAAAGTTAGTGTTTCCGTTCATGAAATTAAGGAGTTTTTCATAGTCGAATCCCTGAGCTAACATGGTTTCTTCGGAACCTACTATAAGTCCGGTATATCCTTTC
>JAAYVI010000135.1 GCA_012517235.1 Elusimicrobiota bacterium
TTAAAAGAAGCCGAAGGCACCGAGGCATATTTCATGCTCAATATAAAAGTATACGTGGACGGTATCGGCGTAATAGGATATATGTCTTTTTCGAGAAAACCCGGCATACTTACTTTAATTCCGTATGTTCCGGCGGAAATATTCGGCAAATTATGTATTTCCATAGTAACAAAAGAATCCGTAGCTTTTAAAATAGAATATCCGGCTCTTTCATTATTTTGGGTAAAATACGCTTCGCCCATAAGCAAAGCGCCTTTAAAAACGTCTTTTATATGTATTCTTAAAGTATTTGCTCCCGAAATCAAAGGCGAGAAAGTATAAGTAGAAGAAATAGGAGCATTGAAGGTTTTACTAAAATTTCCGTAAGGGTCAAAAATTTGATCTCTTACTTTCGGTCCGAATCCCGGAGTGCTTATTAGTATTTGATAATTTATGCCTTTATCGGCCTGGAAAGAAGATTTTCCCGAATTATCGCTTAAGTTTAATTGAGTCAAAGCGGCATCGGGAATTCCTTTTGAATTATAAGATACGATAGCGCAATTCATATCTTTCATAGGAGAATTATCCGATTTTTTCAGCGCATATAAAGTAAATGTTGTTTTATCTACATTAAAGTAAGGTTTAAAAGCCGTTACTTTATTACCGCCGTAATTCATATAAGAAATTTCTCTAAGTCCCAAAATATACGGTTGCCCGAACGAATTACCTTCCATGTATCCGAAATAGTTATTTTCTCCGTACGCCGAATAAGTATAAGAGGAAAGAAATGTCAAATTAGAATCGAGCATAAAAGACAAACCTTTTTTTGTTTCAAAAGAAGAAGTATCTCTCGAAGAATAAAAACCCGATAAAAATACTCTTCCCGTTTGAGTTGAAAAATAAATATCCGAAATTTCCCCGTTATCTCCCGCGTCAAACAAATTACTATTTAATAAATTAAGAGAATTATCCAATTTCAGAACAAGCCAAAGATTTTTTTGACCGTTATTTATCATACCGGCTACGTATATATTTCCCGAATTATCGATATCTATACCGTATGCCTTATCTTCGCTGAATGTTCCGGGCGATGTAAAAGTAAAAGAAGATACGGCATAAGAATTTGAGGCGTCAAATTTTGCGACGAAAATATTATTACTCGAAGATGTGGAATATTCGTTATCGTAATAATATCCGGCTACATATATATTACCCAAAGAATCCACGCTCATCGACTGAGGATATTCTTCAAATGAAACTGTACCGTTATAATTTTTACCTTGATATTTTAAATCAAGACCTCCCGAAAGATAAATATGCGTCAAAGTAGAGTCAAAAGCGGCTATTCGAGCGTCTTTATTAGGCATATTTTCGCTATATAATACATAAATATTTCCGCTATAGACGGCTCCGTCATGGAGATTTAAATCGGATAGCGGGGTAACAGAAGATTTCGTATTATTAATTAACTTATCAAATTTTCTTAAATCTATGCTCCATGTACCGGGATAGGATTTACCGACCAAGTAAAAATTATCTGCCTTATCGGAAAATAATAGCTCCGGTTCGTAAGAGGGATCAAAAGAAACTATTTGACTTGACACCGCCACAGAATTAGTAGCGGTGGAAAATTTAAGGACATAATATCCCTGATCTATTTGCGCCAAGCCGTACACATAATCGCCTTCTCCGCTCCTGCTTAAAACGGTTATATCTTCCGGTTCGTTATGTCCGCCCAAAGTAAAAGCCGTTCCCGTGCTTAAAGCCAAATTGCCGGAAAAACCTTCCCCGACATTCGGCCCGTAAGACATTTGAGTAGGATATCCCAAAGCGGGAAGCCCGGCCGCTCCGCCGTGACGATCGGCGGCTTCAAATCTATACGAATAATATCCCGGCGCACTCGGAGCAAAAGCAAAAGAATATGTTATGCCGGTAAAAGTACTTATACCGGATTCATAAGATAATAAATAAGCGCCATAAGGCTGTCCGTCTTTTTCTATTATAACTCTTATATATTCCGTTGGGTCATTATCCAAATCTTTGTAAATAACTTTGAAATAAAAGGTATCGTTTAAAGATCCGTTTTCCGGATAAACTCCTCTATACCAATAATTTCCGCTATTAAGCCATTGCAGATAAGGCGCTCTATTTTGGCTCAAATCGTTTTTAAATCTTACCGTTCTTATGTCCGACTGCCACATACCGTTAGTTCCCATAATATCTGAAATACCGCTTAAATAAACATTTTCCATAGAATCCATAACCAAAGATTTCGGACTATCCCATGCGCCGCCGTTGTACGAAAAATAATTTTTTACGGACAAATCGTTTTGGGAAAAAAGATAAACTCCGTAATCGTCATTACCGTTATTGCTGACTCTGATAGAAACGGCCACATTCGAATTTGTATCGGTAAAAATATCGGAAGGAGAAGACCATCCTTCATACTGCTGATAAGTAACGGTACTTGAAACCAAAGACGAATTAAATTTTTCCAAAGTTAAAAGACTGCTCATACCGGAATTTCTATAACCGGAAACATAAATATTATCCGATTGATCCAAAGCAAGAACGGAGTAATTATTTAGCGATTCCAAGTCTACGGAATCATATGTTCCAGGATTTAGATTTTTACTAATTTTTTGCAAGACTTTAACCGCATACTCGTTATTAAGAGTAAATATGTCCGAAGACCCTACCGCTATTTTTTCGCATTCGCCGATATTTGCCGCGGTATACGAAGACACCAAGACCAAAGAATAGTCGAGTTTTATTATATTATGATAATAAGCATTATCTCTGGAACAAAAATACAAATTTGAAGTATCTCCCGCCATATCTCCAAACCATAAAGAACCCGAATTAAAATAAGAAGCGGAAGAGACAAATATCATAGAGGAATTAAATTTTGATATTGAAATTTTATTAGAAGAACTTTGATAATCGTAAAAATCTCCGGCGGCAAAAACGGCTCCTCCGGAACCTACAAAAAGCTTTTTATACCATATATCAGGCGCAAGCATAGTTCTGGAAATAAAAGCTCCGCTTGAAGAATATTTGACTATGTATGAAAAAGGATTGGAATATCCCAAAACATACAAGTATTTATTATTTTCATCCCAAGCAGAGTCATAAATTTCATCCCACATATCGGTTCCGGCAACCGCGCCGGAAGACGACGAGAAATCCCCGTAAGCGGCAAAAGGAGACAAAACATTAAACCAAAAAGAAGGGGTATTTATTACCGTCGAATTAGTGCTTTTAAATTGAAAATAATACTCATAAACGCCCGTTTGACCGAAGCCGGGAGAAATAAAAAAATAATCCTTACCGTTGCCGGCGGCGGTATAATTGGTATCGGCGGGGGTAATCGCCATCATCAAATAAGTTCCTATTTCCATACCGTCTTTTTTAATTTTCAAAAGAGGATACCCGGCAGCCGGCGGAATGTTTTCGTCTTGTATATATTTCATTTCAAATCTTATTTGAGAATTCGGATTTACATAATTCGGCTCCGCTCCGTCTTGGGCAAAGCCCGGATTTCCGGTAAAGTCGAAATAAGGATCCGACGCATAAGAATAAGAAGCAAATAGAAAAATGAAAGAAAATATTTTTAATATGTTTTTCATAATAATACCTCTTTTAAGGGCTTAACCCTATCAAAACTCCCATTGAAGTCCGGCCAACAGAGAACTTGCCGAATAATTATACCTATAACCCGCCTCATATCTCATATTTGAACTCGAAGTCTGATAAGAATAACTTATTTTTGCAAAAATTTTCTTTCCTAAAGGATATCTAAAGTACAGCGAGTTTAACCAGAATTCTTGATTTATTTTATCGTTTTTATAATTACCCGCCGCATCTTGAGCCAGTCTGCCCGAATAATAAATTTTACGCCAATTTAAAGCATATCCGAAAGAAGAACCGTTTTTAAAAAAGAAATCCGCTCGAGGTCCGGCCGAGACTTGAGCGTATCCGTAAAAATCCTCTATATATTTCGTTCTGGAAGCGTCATAGGAATTTTGATTGGAAAATTGTCTGTCCAAATAGATATCGAAAGACAAAGGCAAATTTTTCGAAGGTTTTTCCCATCTAAATCCTCCGCCGGCTATCATATCCTTTCTTTTTTCGGTCTTAAATCCGCCTATTTCGTTTACTATCGATTGGTCCGAATATGTTCTATATGTAAAATTCGCCAAAACTTTCATAACCGATTTTTCCGGAAACCATGTATAAGAAAAAGCCAATCTATGCGAATCGTTATTCATCGTATTTTCTCCGGCATTTTTGGACAATTCGCTATATGTGGTTGTATCTATGGCGGTTTCCGCAGAAGAAATCAAAGAAGAATAATTAGGATATCTGACAGAAAAATAATCGTAAGACTGAGTGAAAGTTCCTTTTGGTCTTTCCTGTTCGAATTCCACGCCCATAGCCAAAGTATCGTAATCGAAAAGCCCTTTTCCCCATTTTTCGTCTTTCGTTTCCTTTACCAAGGATTTCGAATAAGAAATACGCGGTTTTATTTTATCGAAATCGTTTATTCTTAAATATTTTAAAGAAACGGTATGCTCTTGTCTTTGACGGGTCAGCACTCCGCCCCCGGCCAATTCTTGAACGTCCTGTGTTCCGTTATAATAGCCCATATAAACCGGATATATTTCGTTTTTTTCGTCCAATATTAACGAAGGAGAGAAAAAAGCGTCCAATTTCAAATCCGCCGAAGAAGAATCACCGTCCAAATAATACTTACCGCCGTAAACGGATAATTCCCCCACCGGATTATATTTCATCGAGGCAAAAGAAAAAGATAGAATCAACTGAGAAATAAAAACAAAACTAAAAAAAACTTTCATCATCTCCTCCGTTAAAATTTCAAAAGGCCGGCATCCTTTAAAAGTTTGGCCGAAAATTCCAAATCTATTTTCCTTCCTTGAAACAGAGAGCTTTCATAAACTCTTTCGAAATTTAATCTGTCGGCTATGTCGCTCTTAGAAGTCCCTCCCAAAGAAGACGAAAAATCCGAGAAAGAAGCGACTTTTCCGTCGTCAAAAAGCAAATAATCTCTGGTATTAATCCATGTTCCGTCTGAATATTCGTTTCTTACGATATTGTCGAAAACATCGTCTCCCGAAGGATTAATTTTTGTGGCTATCATGGAAGAACCGTCGTTAAAATCGTATTTTTTCTGATACGAAGACAAAGAGGTTACCGCGGTAACCGTTCTATTGCCTAAAAAAGTAAACTCTCCGGAATCGGCTATATTGTTATTATTCGAGTCGGAATATTTCCATAAAAGCCTGCCCAATCCGCCGTTTTCCGAAGACTGAGAAGGTCCGGCAAAATAAACTCCGTAATTTGCGAAAAAATGCGTCCAAGTTTCGGGCGCGGACGCATTATCGGGAACCATTTTCCCGCCCCAAGCGTCTTCGGTAACTTTATCGTAGGTATTTGAAATAACGCTGTTCATTTCCGTAAGATACCATTGGGGAGCCGCGCTTCCTTCGTAATAAAGCATATTTTTTGTCGCTTGAGTCAAATCCTTCGGCAAAGAAGAATTGAAAGTAAAAAGTATTTTTCCGAAATTAAAACTGTCTTTTCTCGTATTTAACACCACATACTTAAATTGATTCTCGGCGGGACGAACGATATACTCCTCCATTCTGACCCTCAAACCGTAAGCGTCTATGGCCGTTTTTCTATTTTGATATTCCGCGGACTGCATTTCGGCTTGAGCTTGTTTTATAACCGCATCTTTTGAAATTTCGCCGTAAAGTTCTTTTCTGGCGGCTTCTTTTTTATCTCCCAAAGAAGAAGCCATCTCCTGAGGGGGATTGGGATTATTCTTTTTTTCGCCCAATCCCTGTTTGCCTATGTCTATCATTTCCCCTTTTTTTACCAATATTTCGGCCCCCTTAGAATCTCCGGTTAAAACGCTTCCGTCATAAACTTCAACCTTTGTATTTCCTTCGATATCCGCGGCCACCATAAAATCCGTTCCTCTTACCGCGCAAACGGCGGTAGGAGTTTTAATCTCAAACTTTTTGGAAAATTTTTTCACCCAGTTTCTTACTTTCCCGGCAATCAAGTTAAGTTTAACGGAAGAGGGACTCTCCTCTTCCATTCTAAAGTATGAAAACGGAGCTATTTTAACCCTGCTCCCGTCGTCCATTATTATTTCAGCGCTTGAGGCTCTCGCCGTTCTTATTTCGTCTTTATTTTTTACCTTAATGCCTTTGACATTCTCGTCCAATTTATTCCAAGAGAGAGCGTCCTGATTCTTTACAAAGACGTCTCCTTTTATTTCGCCCAAATAAGCGGCAAAAGAAAATTTGGAAAAAAAAGTTATTAAAATAAAAAACGGTAAAGACTTCATAAAGCCTCCGATATGGACAAATGTTTTTTTTACCGGCTTCAAACTTTCCCCTTAAAA
>JAAYVI010000136.1 GCA_012517235.1 Elusimicrobiota bacterium
AATACCCTGAAAAATAAAAGAAGGTATCAATACGTTTCCGATTATTGTTAAAAAAGAAATAAAATAAAATAAACGTTCTTTGGCAAAATTTTTCAAAAAAATAGTCAATGACATCATAAAAATCCCGCAAAGAAAGAAAAAAAACAGTTTAACAATAATCGTTTCCGAAAAAATACGGCTTATCGATTCTATATTGCTTCTATTAAGAGAAATATCTTTGGTGGCGGAATAATTAAAACCGTAATCCACTATGATAGAAAAATAAAAAATTATGGCGTAAGAGAAAGCCATTAAGCCGTATTTTTCCGGCCCTAAAACCCTAACGGTATAAGGAACGGTAAAAAGAGGTATTATATAGTTTAAATAGTGGACTATGGAAAGAGAAACAAAATTTTCAAAAATCCTGCTATTTAACGCTTTTTTTAGAATGTTCATCAATAATTCCGTTAATTTGATTATATTTTATACTAATTAAGGCCGTTAAAAACCAAAAAGGTTCCATTATTCTCACTATTATGAACGTATTTACTCCTACGCCTTGTATCAATAGACCTATCAAAGCGCATAAAAGCCCCAATCCCAGAGATCTCGAAACAATATCGTCTCCTTTGGAATAAACGAAATAGAAAACCTTAAATAAAGAAAAAAGAAGCCAAATAAAAGCTATCATGCCTAAAATGCCGGTTTCCCCCAATATCAAAGCGTATTGATTGTCCCCCAAACCTATCCCGGTTACGCCTCTGCCCAAAATCGGATATACGGGCAATACGTTATTAATAACTCTTGTCAAAGATTCGTATCTCAAATAGGCCGATTCTTCCAACTTTATTTCGCCGAAAGGCGTATTTATGGGATGTATCGCGTCTTGTCCGGAATATGTATTTTTTATTCTATTTTCTACTTTATCGCTTAATCCCGGCAATGTCAAAGTGAAAATAATTCCCAATATGGAAGCCGATATAAAAAGTACTTTTCTTTTTTTGGAAAAAAACAAAAAAGCCATAAAAGAAAAAATGAAACCCAAATAAGAAGCTCTGGAAAAAGTATAAAGCAGAGACTGATACATAAAAACAGCCGTAACAGCCGCTCCAAAAAATATTTTCCCGGAAGACTCAGACATCAAAGCCAATATTAAGGAAAAAGCTATTATATAATATCCTCCCAAAGACGCCGGCTCCGATTCTTTGGGAGAATTTAAAGGCGCTTCGAAAGGAGCGCTGGCCCTTATATCCGTACCCGAAGCATTAAAGTAATAATAATAAGAATAGGCTATGACTATTACCAATACCGCCCAAGCATATTTTAAATATTTTGAAATATCTTTTTCGTCTTTTAAAATATTTAAAGTCATAAAATAAAGCATATAATACTCGATATATTTCAAAACATAAAAAAAAGCTTTTTTATAATCTATATCGCCTCTAAGAACTCCGAAAGATGTGGACAATATATAAACCGCCGTATATAAAATCAGAGGTTTTGTTATCGGACTTTTTGCAAACCCGCCTTCTTGTTTAAAGATAGCGCTCTTGCCAAGCCAGGCAAAAAAAATCGTCACTAAAAATATATCGTCATATCTTAAAACTATTCCTCTTCCCGCTACTCCGCCGACCTGTAATTCCGGAGATAAAAGCATGGAAAATACCAGAAGTATCATACTGGATTTTGTGGAAAAAAAAGCAAATATGACGGTAAATGCGGCGATTATAAATATTAATATTTGATTTAAGCCGAAATTGACTACGAATCTGCCGGCAAATAAGAGCGCGGCCGCAAAAAACAGTAAAACTAATATTTGCATTTATCTTTCCGCGTACTTGGAATAATCGTAATAATAATATCCGTACTTCGGCCCCATTTCCGAAGCTCTTACTCCGTTTAAAACGACTCCGATCATTTTGGCGTCGACTCCGGTAATTTGTTCTTTTGCTCTTTTAAGCGCGCCCCTTGCTATCTTGCCGGCTTTATATACCAACACGGCGCCGTCATTTTTCTTTGCCAAGATAACCGAATCGATGAAAAGCAATACCGGCGGAGCGTCAAAAACTATTATGTCAAATTCCGCTTTAAGCGAACCTATAAGATGTTCCCAATCGGCATTATCCAAAAGATCTACCACATTTGCCGGAGCAGTACCGCATGTCATTATCTTCAAATTCTCTATACCGGAAAATCTTATTACATGCTCGGCTTTTATTTCGCCGGTCAAAAAATCCGAGCTTTCTCTTAAAACATCCCTATAATCGTACTTTTTGGCCAATACGTCGCTAAGGCCCGGCTGTTTCGGAATTCCGAATATTTGGTATATGACCGGTCTTCTCATATCCGCATCTATCAAAAGAGTTCTAAGGCCGGAATTGGCCGCGGCAAGGGAAAAATTTATTGCGGTTAAGCTTTTACCTTCGGCCGCTCCGGAAGAGCTGAAAACTACCGATATAGGACCTTTTTTGTTCATATTCGATATAATATTGGCTCTTAAGGTATGATAAGATTCTATCACGCTTGCGGAATACTTTCTGTTGAAAAGAAGAACGCTTCTGAAAGCCTCCATGCCGAAACGTTCTTTTTTGAATATGTCTGTTAAAATATTGTCCAATCTCTTCTCGCTGGCTATATTGGGAATAAGTCCCAAAACAGGCAGTTTTATAAAATTTTCTATGTCTTCTATCGTACTTATGGAAACGTCCAAATTTTCCATAAGAAAAACAAAAACTATGGATAAAAACAAACCTAAAAGAATTCCGACAGACATATTTAATTTTGCGTTGGGCGATACCGGAATATTACTTACAAAAGAAGGATTTACAACTTTCACGAAAGACACTATTGAAGAGAGACCTAATTTGGCTTCCTCGTATTGTTTGCTTATGGTAGTATAAAGCTCTTCCTGCAATCTTAAATCTCTTGTTATTCTTGCCAAATCTAACTCTTGCGCCGGAATTTGAGAAAGCTTATTTTGAATATTTTCTATTCTTTTTTCCAAAGAAAGAACTTCCGGGTGATTTGGCGTATATTTTTCTAACATTTCCTTTCTTTTTATTTCAAGTTCGGCCAATTGATCGGCATAATAACTTCCTATGCCTGTTTTTGGGTTTTTTTCTATAAAATTTTTTCTTTGTTTTTCCAAAGACCTAAGTTTTTCTTCTATGTCGTTTTTTCTCGCAACTATATCGTCCAAAGTTTTTTTGGCTTGAAGACTTCTTTGCTCCAAATCATAATCGGAATAAGCCGATATTACGGCATTGACTATGTCGTTAGCCTTATAAGGATTATCGGATCTTGCGGATATGCTTATAAGATTTGAATCTTGAACTCTATCCGCCCTATAGGATCCCAAAACCTCGGAAGGAGAAATCCTTAAAGAAGAATTATTTTTTTGTAAGCTGTAATTTAATTTACCCGCCGCTCTCGAAGCTATTTCCATCGAACCTATGACTTTTATTTCCGTAGATACGGTTCCCCACGGATCCGATTCGGCGACGTCGGCTCCGGGCAGTTTCGAATAGATATTGGGCGGCTGAGTGTTTATTATCGCCGAAGAGCTGTAAACCGTAGGCTGAAATTTGGTGTATACCGCGGTAGAAATCAAAGTGGCGGAAAAAATTAAAAGGGCCGGCCACTTCCTCCTGTTTATTATTCTCCAATAGTCGTATAAAGTAAGTTCGGGGTTCATATTATCTTTTCGACGATATTATTCCTATCGTCAGTCCGAAAGTGGCAAGCATCGTCCACGGAAGCAAATTATCGGTTATCCATTTACCGGCCGAAGTAAATTTCTTTCTCGGCACGTATACCACATCGCCCTGAGATAAAACTATATTTTTATCCAATTTTCCGGAAAAAAGCTCCGAAAGATTTACCTCAAAACTGGATTCTTTTAAGTCTCCTTTTTCGTCTTTTACTTTTCTAAAAACTCTTATCTTTTCCGTTCTGGCATAATCGGCCAGGCCGCCGGCGGAAGCAATAAGATCCAATATTTTCATTCCTTCGTAATAGTCGTAATAGCCCGCCCTTTGAACCTGACCTATGGCCGCTACTTTATAAGATGAAAACTTTCTTACGCTTACCGTAACCGTAGGATTGGCGACATATTTTGAAAATTTTGCCGTTAAAATTTTTTCAAGTTCGGATACGCTTAAAGAAGACACTTTAACGGAACCTAAAAGAGGAATATCTACGCTGCCGTCGGGCTGCACCGTAACTTCTTTTGAGAATTCTTCCGCGGGAGATACGTTTATGCTGACTACGTCTCCGGCGGAAATAAAATAACCTTTGTCGGAAAAAGAAGGCATTTCAAAAGCAAAAAGCGCGTTAAAAAAACCGGACATTAAAAAAGCTATAAAAACGGAAATTATCTTTTTCATAAGTTTCTCCGCATAAATATAAATTATATGTTTTTACCTTGCTGTCTTGAAAGCGCTTTTACTATGCTTCTTAGTTCTTCTATTTTCCCTTCCAATTCTCTTTCTTTTTCCGAAGACATCGGCAAAGATTGATTATAAAATTTTTCCCTGATTTCAGCTCTTTGAGAAATATCTTTAATCGGTTCTTTATAAGAAGACGCCATAACATATCTAAAAAAAGCCGCGAAAGAAACTATTGAAAAAAGCATAAAAGAAACGGTCCCGGCCAAAATAATATATTCTTTATCGGAAAAAATTCCTATAAGAATAACGCAAACAGAAGCCAAAAGGCCGAAAAGGAGAGATTCTTTATTTTCGCTCCAAACCGCATTAAATCTAGCCGAAGGGACAATTTCTTTAACTTGATTTCTCAATATGGGTGGTTGATAAGTTTTTTGCATTTGAGGAGGAGAAATTAAAGTGTTTTTTACCGGCAAAACGTTTTCTTGAGGTTTTTGCGAGTTTTCTTCCTCTTCGGATTCGAGATAAGAAGTCTCGGCCTTTAATTGTTCCAAAAGAGATTTTAAATCTTCATTTTTCTTCATTTTTTTTCTCCGTCAAAGAAATAGAATATTTCTTTTCCCATTCGGATATCTTTTCCTGCTTCTTGATAATTTCCTTTTCCCTATGTTCCAAATTAGCTCTGACTTTTTCAAAACTTCTTATAAGATCCTTTTTTTTATTTATAAAATCTTCGTTCATATTTCTTTCTCTGGATTTGAGTTCCGCTATTTTTCTGGCATAATCCTTTTCTAAAGCGTACATTTTATTCTCAAGTTCTTTGTTTTTTTCTTCCCATTTTTTAAGCATGGATTCTTCTTTTATTCTTACCTCTTCGTATAAAGCCTGTGTTTTGGATGAATATTCCATGGTAAGCCTTGTTTTTTCCAAAGCGACTTCGGCCTTAATTTCGGCGGATTTGCTTTTTTCTAAAGAAACGGCCTCTTTGAGAGTTTTTATTTCTTCGGATAGCTTAAAAATTTCTTCTTCCAAAGCTTTCTTTTTTAAATAAAAATCTTGAGATTTTTTCTCAAACTCTTTTTTTAAGTCTTCTTTATCGGATTTAATTTCTTCCAATTTTTTCTTAAAATCTTCGGAAGTTTTTCCGGCAAGCTCTTCGTATGACACGAACTCGTCTTCATATTCTTCCATTATGGCGGACAGTTCGACGGAAGAAGGATTTTTTTCTTTCCAAAGTTTTTCGCAGAAAGATTTCAACCTGCCTATAAAGGCTTCCGGAACGCATTTTAATTCTTTTTTCATATTTACCTTGCCTTATTTTTATATTCCGATATGGCCCTGGTAAGTTCGAGCCTTAACTTTTCCAGCTCGGAATATTTTTTTGAATATTCTTTTTCCATCTCCAACTTTTTTCTTTCAAGATCCGCTTCCTTTTCTTCGTAGTTTTTCTTAATTTCCAATCTTTCGTTGTTCAAAGCGAAAGATTTTTCTTCGATTTTTCTTTCGAGTTCGGAGAAGTAAGATTGTTTTGCGGCCAAGGCCGAATCTTTTGCGGCCAAAGCTTTTTCCGCTTCCTCCAAAGCGCTTCTTAACTCTTCTATTCTCTTATTGTATAATTCTTTTAAAGTTTTTGTTTCCGATGCGAATTTATTTTCGGCTTCGAAATATTCCGATCTGTATTTGGAAAGCATTTCGGAAAATTTTTTCTCTTGCGCGGCCAGCTGCTCCGATAAGAGTCTGGAATAATTATCCCTATAAAGGGTTATTTCTTCTTTAAGTTTTTCCATTTTAGATTCGGCTTCTTTTAAAGCCGATTCTTTGGCTTCTACTTCTTTTGCCATTTTGTCTTTTTCTTCCAAGATACGGTTTTCAAGCCTTTCTATTTCCATAACGCTTCTTTCGTTTATATCCATTATTTCTTTTTGGGCTATATCGAGTTTTTCCTGAAGTATTTTCGTGGCGGAGGAGACAGCTTCTTCCATTTTTAAATTAAACTCTCTGGCAAAAGAAGCTGTAAGATCCGCTTTTTCTTTTACAAACTCTTTTTCTTTTTCGGCTAGTTGAGCTATAAGTTCCGCTTGAGCCTTTGAAGACTGAGAAGCTTGCGCGTAGGCCTGCGAAAATTTTTCTTTTAACATGGCGTTTTCTTCTTTAATAGACGAAATAATTTTTTCATATTCTTCTTTAAGCGCTTTTATTGCCAAGTTCTTTTCTTCATCGGCTTGATTTTTTATTTTTGCTGCTTTTTCCGAGTAGATTTTAGCCTGTTGAGAAGAGAAAGAGGCTTTAAAACTTTCAATTTTTTCTTCTTCGTCTCTTTTTATTTGAGAAATTTCTTGAGAAAGAGATTTTATTTGTTCGTCTTTGGAATCTAAAACCCTTATAAGCTGGCTTATTTCTTGTTCGTATGCGGATATCTTAGCTTCCAAAGACTGAGTTTCGGCTTTAACCTGTTTTTCTATTCTTTCCAAAGATTCCGCTTCCATTTGGGCTTTTTGCTGAGCAAGTTTTCTTCTTGTTTCCACTTCCAAATCGGCCAATTTGCCGGCAAGAGCTTTGTTTTCTTCCAATGCGGCGGCCAATTTTTCTTGAGATTGAGCGTATTCGGCTTCGGCGGCGTCGGCTATTCTTTCCAAGTGATTCTTTTCGGAAATCCAATTGGATCTTTCTTTTTCGTATACCTCTTTATGTCTTTCGAGAGTTCTCTGAGATTCTTGATCGTATTGCATCTTAATCTCGGAAATTCTTTCTTGATTTTCTACTTTCATCGATTCTATCTTATTTTCATATTCCGCTTTTTGTTTTTCCAAAGATTTTTTTAAGATATCGTCAAATTTTTTCTCTTTTTCTAACATTTCTTCTCTTATTTTTTCAATCTCTTTTTCGTAAGATTCTATCTGAACGCAATAAGCGGACTTTTGGTTTTCTTTTTCCTTCTTTATCTGCTCAAGATCTCTAATAAAGCTTTCCGAAATCAATGTTTTTTCTTTTTCAAATTCTTTTTTCCTGTTTTCAAATTCCGAAGAAACGGCTTGAAGTTTTTGCGAATAGCTTTCGGAAAGTTCGCTTCTCAAAGAAGCTTCTCTTTGCGCGGATTGCTTTTGAACTTCGTTTAGAACTTGCGAAAAAGACTCCTCCTTGTAAGCCATCTCTCTTCTTAAAGAGTCTATTTTCTTTTCAAAATCTGCGATAAGTTGGGCTTTTTCTTTCTCAAAATTTGAAGTCTTATCGGCTATGGCTTTGTTCAAAGACGCCAATTCTTTCTCGTAATAAGAAGACATCTCTTCTTTTTGCGCTGAAAAAGAAGATTTAATCGAAGATATCTTTTCTTCGTATTCCGATGCTATTTTCTCTTTATCTAAATTACGCTTTTCGGATAAAGATTTCATCTCTTCTTGAGCGGCCGAAAGCTTCGCCTCGTAATCTTGTTTTAAACTGTTAATAGACTTTTCCCATTCACCGGTCAACTCTTTTCTTAAATTCTCTTTCTCCCTTAAAGCTTTTTCCAAAGAAGAAGAATAAGACGATATTTTTTCTTCGTAAGACTTTATTATCTCTTCGCTTCTTTTTCTATAAGCTTCCGTTACCGCGCAAACGGCATTTTCCCCTCTTATCTTTTCTTCGTTTATTTTAACTTTAAGATCTTCGATCTCTTTTTCCAAAGATATTTTTTCTTTTTCCGCTTTCGACAATGCTTCCTTAACGGCAAAATCTTTTTTTGCTTTTTCGGCTTCTATTCTGTCTTTTAAAGATTGCGCCGCGTTTTCCCAAGCTTTTCTTTCTTCTTCAAACCGAGCCTCTCTGGCGGCAAGATCCGAAGCGTTTTTATTTTTCATCTCTTCGGCTAAGTTTATTAGTTCGGATTCCTTTTGAATAAGCATGTTTTCCAAAGCTTTAATTTTCTCCGCGCTTTCTCTAAGTTTTTCGCCGTAAAACTCTTCGCTTTGAGATATCTGCAGACTCAATCTTTCTTCGTAATTTTTCCTAAGATCTTGGGTTTCTTTTTCAAATTTTCCTATTATCGCCGAAATCTCTTTTGATTTTTCGGATTCTTTTTCGGATATTATTTTTTTAAGTTCGGCTATTTCTTCGTCTCTTTTTTTGGCTATCATAGCCGATTCCGTGGAGAATTGGGCTCTCGCTTCCTGTAAATTCTTGGCATATTGCGCTTCTTTTGAAATTATTTCGTCGGATAATTTTTTTATTTCCTCGTCTTTTCCGGATAAAACCGATAAAAGAAAATCTTTCTCTTTTCGGGAGGAATTTCTTAATTCTTCTATTTGCAAATACAATTCTTTTTCCCTTGCCTCAAACTCCGCGGCTAAAGCTTCTCTGGCTTTTTGTCTTTCCGCCAAAAATTCTTTCTCGCTTTTCTCCACCAAGGAACGCAATTCTTCTATTCTCGCCGAATCGGCTTCTATTCTTGCCAGATAAGCGCAAGCCAAAGATGCTTTTTCTTCTTCGCTTTCCGCCGCAGCCGCCGCGAGATTTTCTCTTAAGCTATTTTTCCATTCTTGGGCGTCTTTTTCGGCTTGAGCCAAATATTTGGCCGAAATTTCGTTTTTCTCTCTTAAAAAATTTTCCGACATCTCGTTTATTTTTGTTTCATACTCTTTTTTTAAATCCGAAATTTTAGAAATTAAAGAATCTTTTTCGCTTTCCAAATACGAAATTTTCTCTCCTAAAGATTTTTTTACCGAAGATATCAAAGAATCTTTTTGAGAAATTATTTTTTCCGCTTTTATTTCAAATTCTTTTTCTTTATTAATAATTTCCTCTTTGAGATTTTTTATTTCCGAATATGCTTGGGACAGTTTTTCTTCAAAATCTTTTTTTAAAGATACTTCTCTTTCTTCCGCCTGTCTTTCGCTTTCTTTTCTCATTTCTTCTAACTGTCTGTCTTTTTCCGCGGAAAGTTCCATATATTTTACTTTAAGATTTTCCCTTTCTTTGGAAAATGAGATTTCCAAATCTATAAGAGCTTTTCTCAAATTATCGTTTTCGACCGCAAATTTTTTCCTTTCTTCCTCAAACGCCGATCTGTCTTTGGCATATTTTTCTTCGGTTTCTTTTATTTTTGAAAACATTTCATCGTCGAATCTCTTTTTAATTTCCAAAACCTTATCTTCCAAAACCTTTATTTGTTCTTGAGCTTGCCAGTATTTTTCGGCCATTTCTTTGGCGCCGCTTTCAAGCCTGCTTCTTTCTTTATCCCATGCTATATGCAAGGTCTTTATTTCCTGTTTTCTCTCTTCCTGCAAAGCGTTCATCTTGGCGTCGAAAAAAGCCCTCAATTGTTCTTTATACTTTTCAAAAGATTGAGCGGCTTCTTCTTTTTTGGCCAAATACTCGCTTTCCAAAGCCGATTCTTTGGATTTAAGCCAATCTTCTTTTTCCCTCAAACCGTTTTCCGCCAGAGACGCTCTTTCCAAAAGCTCTTTTTCTCTTTTCGAATAGGATTCCTGCAAAGAAGACATTCTTTCGTCAAAAGATTTTTGAAGTTCGAAATTTAAAGAATCGTACTTTTTTTGGGCTTCGGCAAGCTTTGCGGAATATTGGCTTTCGGTTTCCAAAAGTCTTTTATTCCAATTTTCTATCATGTTCTTTTGAGATTTATCCAATTCTTCAAATTTTCTCTGATAATCGTTTTCAAGTTCTCTTCTTAAAATATCTATTCTGGCTTCTTTTTCGACAAGCTGACTTATATTTAGTTTCCCTTCAGAAAGAAGCTGCATGGTAGCTTCCAGTTTTTTGTAAAATTCTTCCTTATCTTCTACGGTTTTTATTCTGGCGGAGAAAGAGTCCCTTATGCTTTCGAGCTTTGCGGACAGTTCTTTATTTGCGTTTTCGGCGATATCCAAATTTTTCTTAAGATCCAAGCTTTCTTTTTCCATTCCGGCTATTTTTTCCAAAGCCCAGCGCAAAGTCATCTTAGCCGTATCCAAACTCGAAACTTCGCTTATGAGGTTTTCTATTTCGTTTTTATCGTTCATAATTTTCTCCGCTTAACAAAACTCTTTCGCCTTTTATATTTTTATTATACAAGAGAGCGGGTTTTATTTATGTTACATTTTTGTAAAATTTATATTTAGAAGGAAAGACTATGAGAAAAAAGATATTAGTCTCAATACTGCTTTTTTCCTTTTTATTTTTCTTTAAAAAAAGCGAAATATTATCTTTGCTAATTTCAATACCTTTGGAAGTATCGGTATCCTTCCCCTCCGGAGAATATTTTTCACCCAACAATGTTTTGTTAATAGCGGTTAAAAACGATAAAGGAGTTCCGATAGGGCTAAAAAGAATCATAAATCCGGTATATCCTCTTGAAACAAAAATCTCGCGACAAGACATATTTATGCCCGGATTGGTTTCTTCCAAACTCGAAATATACGCCGAGATGAATAAAAGCGGAGAAATAGGTTCCAAAGAAAAAGGCGGCTTTTATTCTTCTAAAACTTTTAAAACTTTTATAATTTCTTCTTCGATAGGTATAAATCTTGATTCAAAAAAACAATAAGGACTTAAGTCCTATGAAAAAAAAGGTCTTAGGAAACTTAAAATTTAGCCGCAATCTGCTATAATTTAATCGTAGGATGGGGGGCGGTATGACATGGAAAGAAATAAACAAAAAATACGAAAAAGAAGGCGGATTGTCTTCTTTCAAAAAGGAAGAAGATTCTAAGCTCGGAAAAAATTGGAAAAGTCTTATGGATTCAACCGATAAGCTTCTTTGGCTTTTTATGATTTCAAACGAAGCTCACAAAAGAATACCGGTCAATTCGGGCACGGAAAACGAAGATAATTAAAAGAGAATATCGCGGGTCGTCAAATAATTCGGATCAAGCCCATATATATCAAAAGCAATCCGAAAAGCCAAAAAAATAAGGCGGCTTTTTCTCTTATAAGAGCGGTATAGGAATCGTTTAGAAAGTTTTCCTTAATAATTTTGTTGATTCTATAAATTACGGATATTTTATAGAGATAGCAATACCCCAAAAAGCAGAAAAAAAAGCCCAAAACAAGTTTGAAATAAGGATTCATCGATTATATCCGTTCATCGCTCTTTCTATCCCTAATTCGGCTATCGCTTGACAGGCAGAAGCGGCTTTATTTAAAATTTCGCCCAATTTTTTTTCTTCGTTAAAAGAAAATCCGGATAAAACAAAGTCTTTTAGATTTATTTTTTCCGGAAGAGGACCTATTCCTATTTTGATTCTCTTAATTTTATCGGTAGAAAAATTTTCAATTACCGATTTCATTCCGTTATGACCGCCGGCGGACCCCGAGCTTCTAATTCTTATTTTTCCAAAATCCATGGAAACGTCGTCGAAAATAACCGTAATATCTTGCGCGCTTAAAGAATGAAAAGAAGCAAATTTTTTTAAAGGTTCTCCGGAATTATTCATATATGTCAAAGGCTTAAGAATAAATATTTTTTTATCTTTATATTCTCCGCAAGAAAAAGCTATTTCTTTTTTCCAAATCGAAAAAGCGGGAAAAGACATTTTTTCGGCCAGCATATCGGCCGCCAAAAAACCGGCATTATGCCTGGTATTTCGATATTCCTTTCCCGGATTTCCAAGACCCGCAAAAGCCAATGCGCTCATATAATAGATAAGATACAAAAAAATACGGGGCCGAACAAATAAATTCGGCCCCGTAAGCAATAAGTATTTATTTTTTGGGTTCGGGTTTCTTTTCCGCGGGCTTAGCGGCTTCTTTACCCGCTTCGGCAGCGCCTTCTTCTTCTTTCTTGCCTTTGGCTATAACCTCGGGCTCTTGAGCGCCTTCGGCTACGGCCGCGGCTTTTTCTACGACTTCTTCTTTGGCCGTTATGACGCTGGCGACTATTCTTTCGGCGTCTTCTTTTATTTCTATTTTATCTTGTTTAAGATCTTTCACCCTGACAGAATCGCCTATTTTTAAGGCCGATACGTCCACGGTTATTTCATGAGGAATATCTGCGGGCAAGCATTTAACGGTAAGTTCTCTCATATCGTGTTCGATTATTCCGCCCTGCGTCTTAACTCCGTAAGCTTCGCCTACGAATTTAAGAGGAACCTTAACTTCGATCTTTTCCTTCATTGATATTCTGTAGAAATCGACATGTATTATTTTTCCGCTAACCACATGTCTTTGTATTTCTTTGACTATTACGCTGTCTTCCGCCTTGTCGTATTTTAGCTTTATTATTGCGTTATGGCCTTTTTTCATTATGGCGATAAATTCTTTTTCGTTTACCGTTAAAGATTGCGAGTTTTTTTCCGAGCCGTAAACTACGGCCGGAATTTGTCCTTGATTTCTAATCGCGCTTAACTTGCCTTTGACTCCGGCGTTTTCTCTTGTTAAAGCGTTTAACGAAAGTTGTTCCATACTTCCTCCGAAATTAAATTAAAGAAAACCTAATAGAAGCCGCTCTAATTAAAAAGCTCGCTTATCGATTCTCTCAAATGGTTTCTTCTTATGGCCTCGGCCAAAATGCCAGAAACCGATACAACTCTTATTTTAGCACTTTTTGAGGCGTCAATTCCAATGGTATCGGTAAGAATAAGTTCTTCTATGGGAGATTTTTCTATTTTTTCCAAAGCGTCCGCCGATAAAACTCCGTGAGTGCAGCAAGCTATTATTTTTGCCGCTCCTCTCTCTTTTATCGTCTTTGCCACTTCCGTAAGAGTTCCGGCGGTGTCCACCAGATCGTCGAAAATAAGACAATTCATTTTGTCCACGGATCCTATTACGTTAAAAACCTCGGCATGATTTGGCTTAGGCCTTCTTTTGTCTATTATAACCAATCCCAAATCGAGACGCTTTGCAAAAGATCTCGATCTCTCCACGCTGCCTACGTCGGGAGAAACTACCACCGCATTTTCTAAGTTCATTTCTTTTATATGGTCGAGTATGACAGGCCTTGCGTAAAGATGGTCCAAAGGTATGTCGAAAAAACCCTGAATTTGAGGGGCATGAAGATCTATGGTTATTACTCTATCGGCTCCCGCTTCGGTTATTAAGTTGGCCACAAGTTTGGCGGTTATGGCCACTCTGGGAGCCGGTTTTCTATCGGCTCTGGCATAACCGTAATATGGAATTACGGCCGTAATTCTTCCCGCCGAAGCCCGCCTGAGAGCGTCCATCATTATCAAAAGTTCCATTAAATTTTCGTTTACCGGCTTGCATGTCGACTGAATTATATAACAATCCTCTCCCCTTACGTTTTCAAGAATATGTGCGTCTATTTCTCCGTCGGCAAATCTCGAAACTCTCGAACTGCTCAAAGGTATGCCCAAATGCCGGCATATTCTGGCGGCCAATTCCGGATTGGAATTTCCGCAAAAAACTTTCATAGAACCGCTTTTCCAATATTCTTTCATTTTGACCTCTTGTTTTTTATTATCTGTCTGGAGCGCGCTATGGCCAAAGTCTCTGGCGGGACGTCTTCGGTTATGGTTGATCCGGCGGCTATCAAAGCGCCTTTTCCCACTTTAACCGGCGCTACTAAATTGGTATTGGAACCTATAAAAGCCAAATCTTCTATTACGGTTTTATTTTTATTGATTCCGTCATAATTACAAGTTATGGTTCCGGCTCCCACATTGACTTTTTCTCCCATAACAGTATCTCCGACATAGCTTAAATGCGGCACTTTTGAACCGCGGCCGATTTTGGATTTTTTAACTTCGGAAAAATTTCCGACCTTTGCTTTTTCGCAAAGATATGTTTGCGGTCTTAAATGAGAAAAAGGCCCTATGGAAACCGAGTTTTCCGCGCGGCTTGAATAAAGGCATGAAAATGGCTTTATATCGCAGCCGTCCGATATTACGCAATCTTCAATTACGCAATAAGGCCCAATCGAACAATTTTTTCCTATTTTCACTTCCCCTCTTATAAAAACTCCCGGATATATAACCGTATCCGATCCTATGACCGACATAGGAGAAATATAAACTGAATCCGGATCTATTATATTGACCCCTTTTTCGTATAACTCTTCTATTTTTCTGCGGCATGAATCCACATAAAGATCCGAAAGCTCTTTTTTTGAATTAACTCCCGTTATTTCCAATTCGTCCTTTATCTTATAAAGAGATATCCTGCCTCCGTTATTCTTTATTATTTCGGCGCAATCGGTAAGATAATATTCCTTTTTAGGTCCTTGAGGCTTTAAAGCCGAAAGAGCTTTTTTTAAAGCCGAAGAGGAAAAAATATAAACGCCGGAATTTATCTCATTTATCTTTAATTCCTCGTCGGAAGCGTCGGAAGCTTCCTTTATGGCTTGAAAACTTCCGTCTTCGTTTCTTATTATTCTTCCGTAGCTTTTGACTTCTTTGACTTCGCAGCTCAAAACGCAGCAATCGCTTTTTTCTTTATTAAACTTATCCGCAAGTTTTTTTAAAGTGGAAGTTTTTAGAAGAGGAACGTCGCCCGACATTATTAAGACGGGACCGTCGTATTTTTGAGATTGGAAAGCTTCGTATACGGCTCTTCCGCTTCCCTTGAGAAGCTTCTGAAATACAAATGACGGACGAAATTTAATATTATTTTTTTCCAGCCAGGAAATTATTTCCGATTTAACCGTTTCGCCTTTATGTCCTACCACCACGGTTATATCGCGCGGGGAAAGAGCCAAAGCCGACTTCAAAGATAGAATTATCATCGGCAAATTATCGAATTTATGAAGGACTTTGGGGAGTTCGGACTTCATTCTGGTGCCGAGTCCGGCGGCCAAAATTATAACTGACATTTTTTGCTTCGGCATATTTAAATTCTACAAAATTTGGCCGAGCATAAAAAACCGGAAAACTTCCCCCCCCTTTCTCCCGGGCATGGATTCGAACCATGAACAACGCCTCCAAAGGGCGCTGTGTTACCGTTACACCACCCGGGAATAAATTTTATTTCTTTTGGGCCGCGGCTGAACTGCCTTGTTCTTTTAAAGCTTTCTCGTATTCCTTTATTACCGCGTTTTCCAATTTGCTTCTAAACTCGTTAGTGATCGGATGCGCTATGTCCTTATATGTGCCGTCTTTTATTTTTCTCGACGGCATACATACTATCAAACCTTTGTTTCCGTTTACTATTTTCATATTATGCACCACAAAGGTATTGTCAAAGGTCACGGTCGCAAAAGCCTTGAGCCTTTCCTCGTTGCGCAAATGTATCCTTATTTCCGTTATCTCCATATTCCTCTCCTTGCGCGGTAATACTCGGTCCGCGCACCCCCTGCACGACGCCCCAGACGGAAAACGGCCGCGGCGATTGCGCCTAAACCCATACGACGAGGCAGCCAGCAAGTAATCCAAAAAAACCGCAAAACGGTTCTTTCAGATAAATTTTGCCAAAAAAATAAATTTATGTAAAGAGGAAAAACGATTTTTTAGACGCTTTAGTTCTTCTATGTCGTAGGAAATAGCGAAAACCGCTCCGCCGGAACCGGTCATAAGGGCGTTCCCTTTGGTATCGGATTTAAGAATTCCGGCCGTTTTTTCGACATTTTTAGAAATTTTGAAAGCGCCGTTTTCAAGTCTGTTAAACAAATAAGGCGAAAAATCGAAAGCTTTTTTAAAAGACAGTTTTTTCTCAAATTCTTTTAACAGTTTTTTCTTTTTATTTATATCTTCTTGGGAACCCATTTTAAAACTTTTGTACACCGCCGGGGTAGAAACAAAAGCGTCCGGCCAAATTATAAGTATTTTTGGCATAGGAGAAGCAATCTTAAGCGGTCTTATTTTTTCTCCTTTTAAAGAACAAACGGCCGCTTTTTCTCCCGAAAGAAAAAAAGGTACGTCGGCGCCTAACTTTAAAGCCAGAGAAAAAAGTTTTTTTCTCGCGGACTTTTCTTTAATATCTATCTTTTCCAAAAAACACAAAGCTTTCAAAACAGCCGCGCAATCGGAAGACCCGCCGCCCAGCCCCGCTCCCGCGGGAATATATTTCTTTATTTTTATGTTATGAGACGGTTTTACGCAAAAAGTTTCGCAGAAAGCCGAAGCCGCTTTATAAGCGAGATTTTTTTCTTTTGGCAAAGATTCCAGATTGGCAAAATTTTTCGTCTCAAGAGATATTCCTAATTTTTTTGTCTTTTTTACTTCGATAATATCGGCAAGATCGGTCAAAGCAAACAAACTTAAGATATTGTGGTATCCGTCTTTCCTTTTGCCGGTTATTTCCAAAAATAAATTAAGTTTGGCATAAGCTTTAATTATCATCTATCTCTCCCGAAGTAAATATCGGCCTCGCCTCGGGGAAATTTTAATTTAAGGTTTTCTACCCATATTTTTCCGCCGTAATAATTTCTCTTGAGATAAGCCTTTAATCCCAAAGAAGTTTTTATTTTTTTAAAAAAATCTTTTTCTTTTGTCAAATAAATTTTCTTTCCTTCTTTTTCTTTTGAGTCGCCCGCTTTTGACGAAAAAATAAAGCGCATCAATTTTGCCGCTTGAGCGAAATACTCGTAAATTTTCGGATTATCCCGTACTTGAGGCGGCAGTTTCATTTTTAATTCTTCTTTCTCAAAAGAAAAATAAAAGGAAGGAGACATCAACGGGTCGTAAAATATGATATGGAAATCTCCGTTGTCCTTAAAAGAAATATGACAATCGGCGGAAATTTTTTTACCGGCGAATACGAAAACCGCGGAACATTCTGTTTCATGAGGAGAATAGAATTCGTATTTTTTTGCCAAAAAATCGTAAAAAATATTCGGATTTTCCGCTTTTTTGAAGGTTTTTTGGGCCTTTGAAGATATTTTTTTGTCGGGCTTAATTAAGTTGGAAATAGCGTAATACTTCCAAGCCGAGGAATAATCTTTCAATGAAAAATATATGTCTCCCGCGTGAGAAAGCACGGTAGGATCTTCTTCGCCGCCCGAAAGCGCTTTTTCTATATAAGTCAAAGCCGAATTATAATCTCCTTTTTTATATAAAACCCAGGACATAGAATCCAAATAAGCCGAATTTTCCGGCTGATAAGACAAAGCTTTTTCAATTAATTTTTGAGAGTATTCCAGATCTATTCCTCTGTCGGCCAAAGAATATCCCAAATAGTTCAAAGCCATATGATTATCCGGTTCTTTCTCTATGACTTTCTCAAAATTTTCTTTAAAACACGCGGTATCTTTCATCCTTTCGCAAAGTACGGCCAACTGCATTCTTGCGTCGGTATAATCCGTTTTAAGCTTAACGGCTTTTTCCAAATAAAATCTCGATTTTTTATCTTCCTTCAAATCGTCGTATCCCAAACCCAAAAAATAAGCCAATTCGTAATTATCGGGCCATTTTTCGTACGCTTTAGACAAAATCTCAACGGCGCCTTTGATATCGTTTAAAACGCTTTTATAATATCCTATTTTTACGCAATTGGCCGGTCCCGGAGATACTTCGTTTAGGCGCTGCGCGTAAAAAAGAGCTTTTTCATAATCTTTTTTTATTTCGCTTAAAGCCGAAAGCCAGTATAAAGATTGAGGATTTTTCGGAGATATATTATAAGCCTTAAGAAAATACTTCTCCGCATTTTCCTTATCGTCGAGTTTTGACAAATATATCTCACCCATTTTTATCAGAACTTCCGAGTTTGAAGAATCGGCCGAATAAATCTGTTCGTACATAGACAATGCGGATTTCCAGTTTCCGGTATCTTCGTAATAAAGAGCCAGCATATATCTGGGGCGGGCATAAAAAGGATCTTCCGCCGCGGATTTTTTCAAGTATTCCACGGCTTTTGCGGCGTCTTTATTATTGTAATATATCTCGGCGGCGCGCATATAAGCGTCGGCTTTGAGATCCGGTCTAAGCTCGATAAGTTTATTTAAATAATACATCGCTTTTTTTATTTCATAAGGATTCAAGGATGCAAGCTGATAATAAGCTTCCGCATATTCCGGATCGTTTTTCACGGCGTTTAGAAAAGCTTTTTCCGCTTCTTCTTTTTTATTGGCCGCCCATAACACATTTCCGTAATCGTACCAATTCTCCGCGCTTGAAGAATCTTTTTCCACTATTTTAAACGAGTATTCCAGTGCCTTGGGCACATCGCCCAAAGCCATGGCAAGCTTCATGGCGGATCTGTAAATATAAGGGTCCTGATCTTTGGAAATAACCTTGGAGTAATATTCCAAAGCCTTCTCATATTTACCTTCTTTTTCCGATATCAAAGCTTCAAAATAGTCTCTATAAGACTCAATATTACCGCAATAAACCGAAGCGGAAAATAAAAACAAAGCAATAATTATTTTCATATTTCTATCCTTTTGGCCATAACCAAAGCGTCATAGGTATTATTATAGTATTTGGGACGAACTGAAATCTTTTCAAATCCCATACTTAAATACAGACTAACGGCGGCCGCATTGACGCAAGACACTTCCAATAAAGCTTGATTACATTCGTTTTTCTTGGCATATTCCAAAGCTTTATTTAGCAAAGCTTTTCCTATTCCTCTTCGCAAAAAAGACTTTGAAACTACCAAAGTATTTATTTCCGTTTTTGGCCTTAGAATCCAAAAATTTATAAAACCGGCGGTCAAATTTCCTTCTTGAGCTTTAAGAGTAACCGAAAAAGGTTTTGAGAATTCCGCTTCGAAACCCGCTTTACCCCAAAAGGCATAGCCTTCGTGTTCTTTTTCTATGCGGCAAAGAGATTCTATGTCTTCCTCGAAAGCTCTCGATATTTTCATTTTAAATTTTCATACTTCGCCGGTTTGGCATAAATGGGAGAAATATTTTTTTCATTAAAATAAAAACCGGCTTTTATTATATTTTCCGGCAAAACGGCGGATATTTCGTCGGGCGCGAGATCGGAATTTTCTTGAGCCAAAGAATAAATTTGAGGATAATCTTTCTTTTCTCCTATGATTATTCCCTTATAGTTTCTAAGTTTGTCTTTTAATATATTTTCTTTAAGCCAAAATATTTGAGTTTTTCTTTTAAGTTTGCCTTGCGAAACAAGATAATAGCTTAAGTAAAATTCGTCCTTGAAAGCTCTCGATAAACACGCTATTTCAAATTTTTCTTTTTCTTTAAAATATTCGAATGCGTTAAAAGCCAAACAATCGTGAACGCTTAAACCGTAAACCCGGGCGCTCGACAAAACGGAATATACTCCGGCCAGAGTATACGAAATTCTCATACCGGTAAATCTGCCCGGCCCTCTAACCGAAACTATTTTAGAAAAATCTTTAAAACTTCCTCCGGCTTTTGCGGCCGCTTTTTTAATTTCTTCGAATATTATTTCTTCTTGATTTAAAAATTCCTTAGACAGCGCTACGCATCCCTTGGGACCGGAAACAAAAATTCCCATATCCTTAAGACAAGTACAAAGTCCCAGATTAAGACTCATATATCTTTATCTCCCTTTTGTCTTTGCCCTTTAAATTTATTACGACCTTATGATGAGAAAAACGAGAATAAACGCTTTCGGCCGGCAAGGGCCACTCTATCGCAACGACATAATCTTTGCTCAAATAATCTTCCAAACCAAAATCGACTTCTTTGGGATTTTTAAGTCTGAAAAGATCGAAATGAGCCAAAGATATCTTTTCGCCTTTATAAATCCTGGCCAGATTAAAACTTGAACTTATGGGTTTTTTAGAACACTTAAGACCTTTTGCTATTCCGGAAACAAATACCGTTTTACCCGCGCCTATGTCGCCGAAAAGAACGACAATCTCTCCCCCGGAAAAGTTCGAAGAAAAGTTTTGCGCCGCGCAAAAAGTTTCTTTTTCGTTTTTAGTTTTAAAAGTGCTCAAAAGCTCGTATTTCGGCTTCATAATTTTTTATCAAAACGCCTTTCCCTTTTTTCATTTTTCCCAAAACATAACATTGCGGAATTTCTTTTTTTATCTTTTTTAAAAACTTCGCAGCCGCGCAAAATATCAGTCCGTAATCTTCGCCGCCTTCCAAAGCGTATTTTTTCCAGTTTTTATTTTCTATTTCGCACCATTTTATAAGATTGTTTGAAACCGAAAAAATCGGTATTTCGCATTCGGCCTTCAATGAGTTTTCAAGCGAAAGTATTTCCAGGCTTTTAAAAAGCCCGTCGGAATTATCGAGCATGCAGGAAGCGTATTTTGAAATCTTATCGGATTCTTTTACGCATATCTTGGGTTTCCAAAAAGAATCCACAAGTTTTCTTTCTATTTTATTTTTCGGACCGCCGGAAATAAGTATTTCAAGCCCCGCTTTCGCTTCGCCCAAAGAACCGGCTCCCATTATCAAATCGCCTTCTTTTGCCCCTTTTCTAAGCATTAATCTTTTCTTTTCCGCCGTACCTAAAACCGTCATAGAAAAATGAGTTTTATCGGCCTTGCATAAATTCCCGCCGGCTATTTTCATGCCGAATAAAGCGGCTTCTTTTCTTAGCGAAACAGAGAATCTTTTTATCCATTTTTCGCTTATATTTTTCCCGATACCGCCGGCCACCACGCAAAAAAGAGGTTTTGCTTTCCCCATAGAATATATGTCGCTTACGTTCATTCGGACAAGTTTGGAAGCCAATAATTCCGGTTTTGTAAAATTTGTCAAAAAATGCGTGCCTTCCTGAACTTCGTCGGTTGTCAAAAGAACATATTTTCCGTTTTTTATATCCGCCACGGCGCAATCGTCGCCGGGGCCTATCAATAAACCGTCTTTTTTCGGATATGAAAAAACCTTTTTAAAAAAATCTAACAAATTCTTTTCTTTCATTTTATTCTTTTAAAAGCTTCTCCTATAAAATCGGCTATATCCGAGGCCAAAAGGCTTCTTTCTCCTATTTTTTCCGCCGCTATTTTTCCGGCCAAAGCGTGTATTTCTACGGACAAAGCGGCGGACTGGAAAGCGGTTTTTCTAAAATCTTTTTTTTGCTTTCCTATTTGAGCCCAAATAGCCGCGGTTATTCCGGTCAACACGTCTCCGCTGCCGCCTTTGGACAAAGCCGAAGAAGCGAAAGAAGAAACATAAACCTTTTTCCCTTCGCAAACTACGCTGTTAGCTCCTTTTAACAGCGCCGCTCCCGAAGTAATATTAGACAGCTTATACGCGGCTTTTATCCTTTCGGAAAAATCGCCTATCAATCTCTTCATTTCGCCTTCGTGAGGCGTAAGTATGCAAGGTCTATTTTTAAGTTTGGGCAGATATTCCTTATTTTGCGCCAAAGCGTTTAGAGCGTCCGCGTCTATGACACAGGGAATTTTAACGGAATTTAAAAGATTAACCGCAAATTCTCTCCCGCCCTCTCCCAAACCGGGGCCCAAGGCCAAAACGTCTATTTTAAACTTCTTTATCTTTTCCGATACTATTTTGTAAGCCCGAGGTTTTATAAATCCGCGCGAAGAAGGCAAGGCTATTATTACGGCCTCCGGTATAAGGCAAGAAACAATAAAGGCTTCGCTTTCCGGCAAAGCGCAATAAACTATTCCGGCTCCGCTTCTATAGGCCGCCTTACACGCCAAATATGCGGCTCCGGTCATACCTCTTGATCCGGCCGCTATAAGAACTCTGCCGAAAAAATTTTTATCGGCTTTATCCGGCCTTAGAGGCATTATCTTTTTAAAATTTATTTTCATCGGCAAATCAAAAAGCAAGACAAACGGCGCAGGCATAATCTTTGCAGTGAGAAATGCTTATCAAAAGCTTTTTTTTCTCTCCGCGGATTTTAACCGTAGGCTTGCCGGATAATTCGTTTAGAATCTCAATTTTGTTTAAAGGAATATTTTTCTTGTTCAAAGCTTTTATGACGGCTTCCTTCGCGGCAAATCTCGCGGCGAGACGTTCGTATTTATTGGCGCTTTTAAGACAAGAATCAAGTTCTTTTTTAGAATAAACCTTAATTAAAAACTTTTTCGACGACGCTTTCTTAATCCTGCGCGTTTCGACTATGTCTATTCCGAGTCCCGAAGTTTTCATCTTACAGTAACGCTCTTAGCCAAATTTCTCGGCTTGTCTATGTCGCATTTTCTCTGCAAAGCTATGTAATATGCGAAAAGCTGAAGAGGAATCGACGCCAAAGCTCCGGAAAACAATTCGTTTATCTTAGGCACTTCCAAGTAATGTTTGGCTTTAACCGTTTTTTTACTTTCCTCGTCGACCACCGCTATAATTTCCGCGCCTCTGGCTTTAGCTTCTTCCATATTTCCTTTTATGAGGTCCAAATACTGAGAACTTAAAGCCAAAGCCAAAACCGGCATTCCGTTTTCTATTATCGCGATAGGCCCGTGTTTCATTTCTCCGGCCGCATATCCTTCGGCGTGAACATAAGATATCTCTTTTATTTTTAAAGCTCCTTCCAAAGCTATCGGATAGTTTACGTCTCTTCCTATGAAAAGGTAATGTTCTTTTTGAGAAAAAGCTTCGGTAAGCTTTTCTATCTTATTTTCCAAAGACAAAGCTTTTTCTATAAGATCCGGCAAGGATAAAAGTTCTTTGCAAAATTCTTGAGCCTTTTCAAAATTTATCAAATTTTTTACATAAGCGAAATTTACGGCAAGCATATAAAAAGCTGTCAGCTGGCCTAAAAAAGCTTTTGTCGAAGCGACTCCTATCTCCGGACCGCAATGAGTATAAAAAGTATGATCGGCTTCTCTTGTCAAAGAAGACCCCAGAGTATTTGTCACGGCCAAAACTTTATTTCCGTTTTTCTTTGCGGCCTTTACCGCATGAAGAGTATCCGCCGTTTCTCCGGACTGACTGACCGCTATCACCAATGTTTTTTTATCCAAAAGAGCGGCCCTATTTTCAAATTCGCTCGCCAAATCGGCGGATGTCTTAATGCCGAGTTTTTCAAAAACATATTTTGCCGAAAGACCCGCATGAAAAGCCGTACCGCAGGCTATTATTTGAATCTCTTTCATTTCCAAAAGAAATTTTTTGTCTAACTCTATTTCTTCCAATATTCTATTTTCTTCAAAAGGCAAAAGACGGCCCGCCAGAGTATTTTGAGCGCTCAAAGGCTGTTCGTGTATTTCCTTTAGCATAAAATGCCTATATCCGCCTTTTTCGGCCATACTCAAATCCCAGTTAATAACGGAAATTTCTTTATTTTTTTTCTTGCCCTTAAAATCGTAAAAATCTACCGAATTTTTTTTCAAGGCGACTATTTCCCCGTCGTCTACGAAATAAACTTTCTTGGTATATTTTAAAAAGGCGGAAACGTCGGAAGCCAAAAAATTTTCATTATCGGCGCATCCTACCACCAAAGGGCTGTGCATTCTTGCCGAAATAACAAGACCGGGAGCCTTAATCCATAAAGCCGATACCGCAAAAGAG
The DNA here is from genome assembly GCA_012517235.1 of Elusimicrobiota bacterium. Classification (GTDB taxonomy): domain Bacteria; phylum Elusimicrobiota; class Elusimicrobia; order Elusimicrobiales; family UBA9959; genus JAAYVI01. Next base: position 23,599 of record JAAYVI010000136.1, read on the forward strand.
CCCGTCAAAAGATTTACGGCTCTTCTGAAAGCTTCGAAAAAAAGAGGTTCCGGCAAGGCATGCTTAACCGCAAAACCGCGCGATATTTCTTTTATTTTTTCTTCTATTAGATGCGCTATTACCTCGGTATCGGTTTGAGAGGAAAACTTATGACCTTTTTTTTCCAACTCTTCTTTAAGAACCGAATAATTTTCTATTATTCCGTTATGAACCACCACCAATTCGCAGGAACAATCGCAATGAGGATGAGAATTATCTTCGCTGGGTTCTCCGTGAGTGGCCCATCTGGTATGAGCTATGCCGGACTGAGCGGAAAAAAGTTTTTCTTTAGACAAATTGGACGCAAGATTATCTATTCTTCCCAATGCCCTTTTTCTGTATATTCCGTTATTCCCGCCGTTTAAAGCCAAGCCGCAGGAATCGTATCCTCTATATTCGAGCCTCCTGAGTCCCTCTAACAAAACTTCGTCTATTTTCCTATCGCCTATATATCCGACTATTCCGCACATCAGTCCTCCGAAAAACCGGCGGCTAAAGCAAGTAAATTTTTTTACCGCAATAGCGCAATTTTTTTAACTTATAAGGCTTTTCATCCCCGCTACGGCATTTTTAAGGCCGACAAAAACCGATCTCGATATTATTGAAAAGCCTATATTCAAACATTCCATACCTTCTATTTGAGCCACCGGCCTTACGTTATAATAATCCAATCCGTGACCGGCATGCAGAGACATATTGAGCTCTTTTACCAGATAAGAAGCCAACTGAAGCTTTTCCAATTCTTTTTCCTGATTTTTTTTGCCCCAGCTTTCGGCATAAGCTTTTGTACAAAGTTCTACGGTATCGGCGCCTAATTTATAAGCGTTTCTTATGTCCTGAGGTTCGGGATCTAAAAAAAGGCTGACGCCTATCCCTTTGGAAGAAAGATTTTTTATTATTTTGGAAAGGGTCTCGCTTTTGTCTTTTATTTTAAGACCTCCCTGGGTGGTAACTTCGTCTTTTTCTTCGGGAACCAGGCAAACGCTGTCGGGCCTTAATTTAACGGCAAGTTTTTCCATCTCTTCGGTAGCCGCCATTTCCATATGGAGATAACATTTGACTTCTCTCCTTACTCTTTCCATATCGCTATCCTGAACGTGTCTTCTGTCTTTTCTCAAATGCATCACTATCATTTCCGCTCCGGCCGAAAGCGCCACTCTTGCCGCTTCTACCGTATCGGGATTGGAATCCCTTCTGGCTTGCCTTAAGGTAGCCACATGATCTATGTTTACTCCCAATTTAACGCTCATTTTACCTCCGAAGCGCCGAAGCGCTTTTATAAATTTCCGCTATTTCCAAAGCCGCTTTTTCCACCAAATTTTTATCTTCGCCTTCCGCCAATATTCTAAGCAAAGGTTCGGTGCCGGAATATCTCACGAAAATACGCCCTTTTATCTTCTTTTCTTTTTCTTTTACGGCGTTTATGAATCCCGGTATTTTTTCCAATTGTTTTTTCTCTTCCACTTTCAAAGCCAAAAGTTTTTGAGGATATCTTTTCCAATTATTTTTTGTTTGAGACAAGGTAAGTCCCGAAGATGCGGCCGCATAAATCGTCCAAAGAGAAGAAAGTATCCCGTCGCCGGTAGGCAGAAAGTCCAAAAGAATTATATGTCCGCTGTTTTCCCCCCCCACGGATACTTTATATTTTTTCATCGCTTCGGTAACATTTCTGTCGCCGACCGAAACTTCGTAGGTTTTTATTCTTTTTGTTTTTAAGTATTTAAAAAGGCCGTAATTGGACATAACGGTAAGAACCGCGGACTTTTTCTTTTTTCCGTAAATGAAGGAAGATAAGCAAGCGACTATGTCGTCGCCGTCCATCAGTTCCCCTTTTTCGTCGGCAAGTATGCATCTGTCCGCGTCTCCGTCCAAAGAAACTCCGCCGAAAAATTTACCTTTGGAAACGGCGCTTCTCATCTTAAGAGTATCCAGAGCTCCGCAGCCTTTGTTTATATTATTTCCGTTAGGGTTTACGCCTATTAACTTGGTTTCTATCCCTAATCTTGAGAAAACTTTCGGCGCTATTTTATAAGCCCCGCCGTTCGAACAATCCAAAACTATTTTAAGCCCTTTAAAAACCGAAGGATCGGGAAAAGTCGAAACTATAAAATCGCAGTATTTATCCGAAAAGTCCGTTTTATCGGCCGAAGCTTTCGGAAAAGATTTGTTTTTAAGATTAAAATCTATTTCTTTTTCTATTTCTTCTTCCTGTTTTTCCGAAATCTTTTCGCCTAAAGAATTAAAGAATTTAACGCCGTTGAATTCCGGCGGATTGTGACTTGCCGAAACCATAATACCGAAAGCGGCTTTTTCCTTTATGCAGGAATAAGCCACCAAAGGAGTATTCACCGTTCCCAAATCGATCGGGAAAGCGCCGGAAGCTCTTAATCCGGAAAATAAATATTTTTTTATCGTATCTGAAGATTTTCTCGAATCGCTTCCCACAAAAACCTTTTTGGACTTATTTAAACCCAAAATGGAAGAAGAAGCATAACCCAATTTTTTTAAAAAATCTTCGGTAAAAGGGAATTTCCAAGGAATCCCTCTTATACCGTCGGTTCCGAAATACTTTGGCATAATTATAAATAATTATATCATTTTAATAACTCTAAGAGATTTTGCGCGGTAAAAATCAGAAATATCTGAGTATGGAAAAAGAACCGCCTTCCACTCCCTTAACGGCTCTTATCTTGTCGGACAAATTCTGTAAATCGCTTATTTCGCCTTCGGCAAAAAAGTATACGCAGAGAGTTTCGCGGCTTAAGAATTCTCCTATTTGGCAGTTGTTTTTGAAATAGTTTTTTATTATGCCTCTTACGCTTGAAAGAGTTTTCTCCGCGCATAAAGGCATAACGGCGCTTATCAAAGCCAATCCTTTTTTATTTTTGTTAAGCTCTTTGTTCATGGAAGCTCGCCTTATAAATTCGGACAAAGCGCCAGAACGGCTCGGATAATGCCTTTTGTCTATTATTCTGTCCAAATTTTCCAAAAGCTCTTTTTCAAGACATATGGTTATTCTTTCCATAATGTTTTATGATATAAAAATATCGCCCGAATCTAAAATTCTTTTTTTAAAGTAGTCCAAAAAGTTCTTCCCGGAGCCAATTGAGAGTCGGATTGCTGAAAACGCTCGTTAAAAATATTGTTTATTTTAAACGAACCGAAAAATCCTCTTCCCAATTTTTTTTCAAAACCCGCCGCCGCTACGGAATATCCGCTTAACTTATAAGAATTGGCGTCGTCGGCATATTGACCGCTTTTATGTTTCCAATCGGCAAATAAAGAAAAATCTCTTTTTTTCCAAATTAAAGCCGCGGAATATATATGTTTGGGAGCATAGGTAAGAGTTTTTCCGTTTATGCCCAGCCCGCCCGAATTCATTATTTTAGAATCCGAACGAGCATAAGAAGCAGAAAGAGAATAATTCCCAAAAATTAACCTTAACGGAAATTCCGCTCCGTATATTCTGACTTTAGCCATATTTTCGTATATTTTTTCTTTTCCGTAAGACGGATCTATGACGCCGGTATATATTTGGTATATGAAATCTTCGGCTTGAGTATAATAAAAAGAAGGTTCGAAAAAAACCTTGGATTCTTTATTTATTCTAAAACCGGTTTCTACGGTTTGACTTTTTTCCGGCCCCAAATCCGGATTAGGTTTTTGATACCATTTATTAGAACCGCCGCCTTTAATCAAAATCAAAACCATATTTTCCAATTCTCCGGCCCTAAATCCTTGAGAATAAGAAGCATATTGGTAAAAAGATTCTGAATAATCAAATCCGGCGGAAAAACTCGGAGATATTCTGTTCCAATTGCGCGATTTCATATCGCCCGAAAAAAAACCGGGAGCATATGTGTTTAAAGCGTATCCGTCGTAAAATCTTACGCTATCGTATCTTGCTCCGGAAGCCAACGTCAATTTTTCCGATAAAATTTTTTTCTCAAGGCGAACATAAGGAGAATATGATTCTATTTTTCCTTTGTCTTTGGAATATTTGCCGTTTAAATAATCGTCGTATCCGTCCACATACCCTCTCTTAAAATCCAAGCCGAAAGAAGAATCAAAACCAAAAAGATTTTTCGAAGCCGACAGCATCAATCCTTTATCCCCTCTTTCCACTTCTATATCCGTAAGTTTAGCGGGCGACGTTCCTTCTTTTCTGTCCTGATCCGATTTTTGATAATAAGAGGAAATTTTATATTTCGTATCGTCAAACTCCGATTCCCAGGAAATTCTGGCGTAATCGCCGACGGCGGCCCTATATTCGCCTTTTGCGTTTTGTCCGTAGTTTGTTCCCAGTCCCGCTATGCCGTAGTTTTTAAGAAAATCCGCTTTTATTAATCCGTAAGATTTTAGATTAAATTCCGTTTTTGCCGAAATATTTTTTTCCCTCAGCCACGACTTTTCGCTATACTGATTTCTGTCTTGCGGCAAAGCCTTCATATAACCGCCGCTTTCCAGATAAGAGCCCGAAATCTCCGCGGACATATTTTTAATTTTTATCCCCGCTTTAATTTTTCCCTCCAAAGAATCGTAAGAGCCGTAAGACACGGAGACTTCTTTGGCGGAAGAAGTTTTTTTCGTAATAATATTTATCACTCCCGCCAATGCGTTAGAGCCGTATAGAGAAGAAGCCGGACCTTTTACAATTTCCACCCTTTCTATGTTTTCAAAACTTATATCGTTCCAATTAACGGAGCCCAAAGCCGAATTATTAAGAGGGACTCCGTCCAAAAGCACCAAAACTCTTCCCTGACCTCTGCCGCCTTGAGTTCCTATTCCGAATCCTCTCATCGTAATAGACGGAGTCCTGTCGTAAATATCTCCCAAATTTCTCGAACTGTCCAATCCGGGCGCGAAAAAAGAAATATATTCGTCGGGAAAAGAAGAAACATAAGAAGCGGTTTTGGCGTCTATTACCTGCGCGCTTACCGGCAAATCCGATATTTTTTTGGGCGAACGGGAAGCGCTTTCCACTATCATTCTTATATCGGCCGCGAAAGAAAAAGAAAAATTACATAAGAAAAAAAGAAATAATATTTTTTTTGTTTTCATTATTTGCTCCTTAAATTCATACTATTTTATAAAAAAGTATGAATAATATTCAATAAATTTTGAAAATAGGATTTATGAAAATTTCTATAATATTTTTTATGCACGACGTAAGTTTGCTAAAAGACATAGCATTGGCCATAATAACCGCCGCCTTTGCCGCCCATATTCTTAGGCTTATAAAACAGCCTTTGATATTGGCTTATATAATAGGCGGAATAATTTTAGGCCCCAATTTGGGCCTCTCTCTGGTTCACGATCAAATCAATATAGAACTAATATCCGAGATAGGACTTATATTTCTTCTTTTCATAATAGGACTCGAAATTAATCTGTCGCATCTGCTCGGCATAGGGAAAAGCGTTTTTATACTTTCTTTAACGCAGTTTTTCGCCGGCGCTTTGATAACCGCGGCCGCTTTCTCTTTTATAAAAATAGGCGCATTTGAAGGCGAATACGGACTAATCTACGCTGCGGTATCTTTAAATTTAAGTTCGACTTTGATAGCCGTAAAAATATTGAAAGACAAATTTGAAACCGAAACAGCCGCCGGAAAGATAACTATAGGAATACTTGTCATACAAGATATATGGGCCATAATATTTATGGCTTTACAGCCTAATTTTTCCAATCCTAATATTTCGCAGCTATCGCGTTCTCTTTTTTACGGCTTGCTTTTATTGAGTTTCTGTTTTATTTTTTCCAAATACCTTCTGTCTTCATTTTTTAAAAAATCTTCCAAGAATCCGGAACTGATAGTATTAAGCGCCGCCGCATGGTGTTTCTTATGTTCTTCTCTGGCCGAAAAATTCGGTCTATCCAAGGAAATGGGCGCATTGATAGCGGGGATATCGATAGCTTCTTTTCCTTACGGAGAAGACGTAATATCTAAAATTTCCGGCATAAGAGATTTTTTTGTTACTTTATTTTTTGTTTCCCTGGGACTTAAATTTCCGAAACCTTCGGCGGAACTTTTCATTTTTTCGGCTTATGCTCTTATCATAGTAATGGCTACGAGATTTTTAACCGTCGCTTTGCCCGGGAAATTTTTAAAAATAGGAATAAGGCCCTCTTTTTTAACGGCTTTAAATCTCTCGCAAATAAGCGAATTTTCTTTGGTGATATCGGCCGTAGGATTGTCTTACGGTCATATAAGCGCAAAGGCGCAGAGCGAATTGCTTGCCGCTACCATGTTTTGCGCTTTGATATCCACTTATTTAATCTCATATAACGACAAAATATTCTCTTTTTTCTCGGGCATACTTCCCAGAGATTCTTTCGAAAAAAATCAAAATAAGCCGGAAAAAATAAGAGACATACTTTTATTGGGATATTTCGCGGAGGCCGAAGAATTTATAAGACTATGCGCCGGCAAAAATAAAGAATTATGCGAAAGGATATTCGTAGCCGATTTTAACCAGCAAAACGCCAAAGAAATAAATTCTTTCGGGGCAAAATGGCATTACGCCGATTTGGCAAATCCCGATTCTTTAAGTCATATAAGCGAAATAAAACCCGTCTTAATAATATGCCCGATATCGGATATTTTTCTTAAAGGAACGGACAATTTGAAACTTTTGCGCTCGGTTAAAAGAATTTTCCCCGATGCCAAAACCGTTTTTACCGCAGATAACGAATCGAAAGAAAAGGAATTAATAGCCGCGGGGGCGGATTATTGTCTTTTCCCGCGCAAAAAAACGGCTCAAGAAATACTTTTAAAAACCGAAGAATTTATTTTAGAATAAAAATACAAAATTATTCTTTTAAAGAAAGCGAATCGGTTACGAATTTTATGATATCGTCCAAATCTTTTATTTCGGATTCGTTTTTCAATTTTTCTCTTTCTTTTAAGAGTTTTTTCATATTTTTCTTATAGATTTTTTCTTTCTCTTTAATAAGGTCTTGAGGAAATTGTCTTCCGGTATCGAAAGATGCTCTGTCCAAATTGTAAAAAAGATAAAAAAGATTATCCCGGGAAAGTTTTTTTAGATTATCTCTCAAATAATCGGCGGATTGAAGAAATACCAATGCGCAGGATCTTTTGACTCTTTCTTTTTCCTCTTGAGAAATATCGTAATTTTCCATGTTTTTTTCCGCTTCAGAGGCCAAACTTAAAGCCAAAGAAAAGTTTTTTGCTTGAGTTGAAACTTCCAAAGTATAAAAAAAAGATTGAGCCGCAAATTTAGGCCATTTTTTTTCGTAAAAATCTTTTACGAATTCCTCGTATTCTTTTTTTTGTTTCTCTATCTCTTCCAAATCTTTTTTTTCTTTTTCAAAACCTTTCGCCCCGGCAAAAGAAAGTATTCTGCTTTCTTCGGCTTTTGCTTTTTTCCTTGTTTCTTCCATGCTTAAAGCGACATACCCGCTCATCTCGTCGGTATACCTTAAAGATATTTCGTCTTTATATTTTTTAGGGTCCATGCTTATTTTAAGAAAACCGGCCAGATCCGAACCGGTATAAACATCCCAATACTTACCGGATAAAAGATCGTAAAACAATTTTCTATTTTGTTTCACTTTCTCGTAAAAATATAAATCGCTTAAAAAGAAGGCCTCGTATTCGAATTCCAGAGGTATTTTTCCTTCTTGCATATAATAAGTTTTGCCGTATTTTCTATTTTGAAAAGCATGAACCAATTCGTGCAGGTATACTCCGTCGCTATATGAGACAAATTCTTTTCTTATCTTTTCGTCCGTATTAAAAGCCTTTATTATTTTTTCGTCGCCGTAGCCTTTTATGCCGAAAAAAATTCTTATATATTTGCTATTCAAATAAATCGAATCTTTTTGAGGAACATAATACGCCAAACCGCCGCCTTTCGAGTATCTTATCAATATTTTCGGAAATTTTTTACCTTCTTCTTCAAACCTTAAATAAAATTCTTTTCCTATTTCGGTTTTAGTTATTATTTCTTTGTAGTGCAAATTAAGTTTATCGCTTAAAAAAGAATCCTGAGGATAAGAAAAACAATAACCCGAGAATAAGGTTAACAATAAAATCGAAGAAGACATAATTAAGATTATATAAAAACATTTCAAAAGCAAAACATAAACCGGACGCCTTTTATAGTTTGACCTTTGCTTTTTATTAAGTTAGAATTATTTCTAAGAATTTAATTCGATATTACACGGAGGTTTTATGTCCGAACATAGAAACGGAGAAGTTCTTACCGCCTTTTTATTGGGCGGAGTGATAGGCGCGGCTCTGGGAATACTTTTCGCCCCCGCCAGCGGAAAAGTCACCAGAGAGAGATTAAACGATTGGCTTGAAGAAAAAGGCGAAAACGCAAAAGAAGCTTTGGAAAAACTCGAAAGCGAAATTAAAAAGAAAAAAGAACAATTGATGAAAAACTAAGTTAAAAGCTTATCGTTAAAACCTCCCTTTCACAAGGGAGGTTTTTTATTTTGCCGCTTCGTTATTTTTCTCGGATAAAAAAAAGGAAAGTCCGAAAGCGCAAACCGTACCTATGACTATAAACCAGCTCCAGCCCACATTTATTATTTTCTTTTCCGACAATATCATCGTCGTAAGACAAATTAAAAAAGCGGTTATCATGGAAAAAGCGTTAGTTTTATCCGATTGTCTCGAAGTAAAAATACCGAGCAAAAAAATTCCCAAAAGACTGCCAGCCGTCAATCCGTTTATTTTGAAAGCCAGCCAGAGCATACCTTCTATGTTTTGACACATAAAAGCCGTCAGCCCCAATATTATCCCGAAAAACAATATTGAGACTCTCGACAATCTTAAAAGCTTCGCTTCGTCTTTTTCGCCGCTTAAAGGTTTGTATATGTCGGTTATAAAAGAGGATGTCAAAGAACTTAAAGGCGAGTCTATGCTCGCCAGAACTACCGCGGCGAGAAAAATTCCCTTAAATCCGGCCGGAAAAAAATTAAGAGCGAAATGAGATAATATTTTATCGCTATTATCCGGCAACGAAGCCGAAGGATTGGCTTTATAATAAACAAATATGGCGGTGCCTACGGCCAAATATAAAGTCACCAAAGGCAAAGTCGCAAATATGGTCAAAATTATGCTTTTTTGACTTTCCTTCCTCGTATTTAAAGTAAGAAGCCTCTGCATAAGCTCTTGATCCGTGCCGAAAGCCGCCATGGAACCAAAAATTCCGTTTAGAACCGCTATGACAAATATGTTAGGATCGGAAAAATTAAATCCCCAATTTATTACGGAAAGTTTATTATTTTCCGAAGCGGCCGCAAGAAATTGAGAAAAAGAGAAACCGGAAGCGTTAAATATCGCATAAAGCATCATGGCTCCGGCCGCATAAAAAGCAAAAGCCTCCCACATACCGGTCCAGACCACCGCTCTTATGCCGCCGAATCCTATGAAAATTACGGAAATAACGGAAAAAAATATTATGGCGTAATGAAGCGGCCAGCCCATAAGCACCGAAACCGCCAGAGAAGCCGCATACAGCCTTACTCCGGAAGCGAAAAGTCTTGTTACAAAAAAGAAAGCGCTCGAACAGTACTGAGTCGCCGAGCCGAATCTTTTTCCCAGAAATTCGTATATGGTAACGGTACCGTATTTATAAAAAGAAGGTATAAAAAAATATCCTATCAATATCCTTGCGGCGGCCGAGCCTATGAAAAACTGCAGATATTGCCAATTTTCTTTAAATCCTACGGCGGGAACGCCGACTATGGTCATTGCGCTTATTTCCGTAGCGACAAAAGAAAGAGTGGCGGCCCAAACCGGAATTTTTCTCTTCGCCAAAAAGAAATCTTCGGTATCCTTCTGTCCTCTGCCGGATAAATAAGCCACCGCCAAAAGAACTATCAAAGCGAAAGCCAAAATAAACCAGTCGGCGAAATAAAGTCCGACGGTCATTTGCCCAGCCTAACCGGCATCTCTCCGGTGAGATCCGCTTTATGCATAAAACCTTGAGCCGCTTTTTCTTGAAACTCGGGCAGATCGCAGAAAGAACATATTAATCCTTTCAAACCGTTTAAATAATCGTCGGCGGCGAAAGGACTGCCGAAACAAATCATCGAAACCGGTTTGCCGCAGGAAAGCAGTTTATTTATTTCTTCCTTGTCCTTTTGAGCCAAATTTATTTTTCCGCTATAAGCTCTCGGCCTTGAAAAAGAAGCCAAAACGACGCAATCGCAGTCCGAAACCGAATCTGAAAAAGAAACGCCCGATTTTCTTAATTCTTCGGCAAAAATCTTTCCTTTAAGGTCCTGCGTTTTTTCTCCGTCTTCCCAGTAGTATATTTTCTTTCTCGGGAAATATTCGTCTTTAACTACTACCTGGCATTTTTCGGCTATTTCGGATACGAATTTTTTATGTTCCGGGCATCCTATGATATCCTTGCCGTATTTTGAAAAAAAATCTTTAGGCGGCTTAGCCGCCATTACTTCCTGTCTGGCCAAAGCGGAATTTACTATTTCTTCTCTTATTATGCCGCTCAAATAAGCTTTATTCAAAGCTTCGAAAAGTTTATAAGGGTCTTCCGGAACAAGAAGTATGTCGGCTCCGGCAAGCAAAGCTTTGACCCCGGCCTTGCCTTCGTCGGAAATAGCCTTCATCGATAAAGCGTCGGTGATAACGACTTTATCGAAAGACAGTCTTTTTCTAATTAAACCGCTTATAACTTTGTCCGAGAAAGAAGTTATATTATCCGCGTCCAGAGACTGAATATTCAAATGTCCCACCATAACGGAATCGGATTGTCTGCACAAGGCTCTAAAAGGAACGAGTTCGTTTTCCCAAATCTGATCGGCATTTTTGGAAACTTCCGGCAATGTCAAATGAGAATCGGCTTTGGTAGAACCGTGTCCCGGAAAATGTTTTACGGAAGAAATCGCGCCTACCGCGTCGAGTCCTTTCATATAAGATGCGGCAAAAGCCGTAACTTTTGCGGCATTATCGGAAAAAGCTCTTAGATTTACTATGGGATTTTCATGTTCTTC
>JAAYVI010000020.1 GCA_012517235.1 Elusimicrobiota bacterium
GGAAAAATATGAATCATAAATCTTTTTTGCTTTCATAAAAGCTTCGGAAAGTTCTTCTTTTTTTTCGCTGATAGGTCCTATCGCCATAATTCCTCTAAGCGAAATATTCGCAAGCGCTTTTATTCTTTCGTATAATTTTGGAAAATCTTTTGCTTCTATTCCTGCCTGAGAAGGAGTGGAATTTATTTTTAGCTGAATCATTATCGCATATTTTTTACCCGTAGGTATTTTTTGGTTGATTTTTTCGGCAATTTCGAAAGAATCTACGGAATCGATTGAGTCGAATATCTTTACAGCTTTTGATATTTTATTTGATTGAAGTCTTCCTATAAAATGAAGATCCAAAGAGTTTCTTATTTCCGAAAATTGAGGCTTGGCCCATCTATCGGCGGCGTCTTGAACACGGCTTTCGCCCATTATTTTTATTCCCGCTTGGGCGGCGGATAAAATATCTTCGTCCGAAGCGTATTTTATTACACCCATAATTTCCGGTTTAAAAGAAGAAGATATTGAATTTATCTTTTCCCTTATTTGCGATAGATTTTTTATTATTTTTCCCGTAGAAGCTTGAATATCCCTCATTAGTCATATTTTAGCAAATTTTAGATTTTCTAACAAGTTTCAGTTCTTTTAGTTTGCACTTTAAATCTCATATCTCCGCATACTTGGCATATAATTTGTTAAAATTTATTATCTTATGTTAGGTTATTCGATTTCTTTCTGGTTTTTAATATTTACGGAAGGCCTTATGGCGGCCGGATATTCTTTGTCTTTTCCTTTTTTGGCGGTATATCTTTCTTCGGTAAAAGGACTGCCGATAGGTCAGGTAGGCTTATTTCTTTCCTTATCCATGCTAACCGCTTCGGTTTCAAATGTTTTCGGCGGAGAATTGTCGGATAGATTCGGAAGAAAAAAAATAATGACTGGTTCTCTGGCGCTTAGATCTTTTTTAATATTGCTTATGGCCTTATCCGTAAAAATAGATCTTAATCCTTACGTGTTTTTTATCCTTCATCCTCTCGGACTTTTTGCAGGTTCTTTTTTTAATCCGGCGGCGCGAGCTTATGTGGCCGATATTACGGAGCCAAAAAAAAGAATGCAGGCATATTCTTTTATGAGAATAGGCACAAACGCCGGATGGGCTGCCGGACCGGCTTTGGGAGGATTTATAGCGGCTTCGTCTTATACAGTTACTTTTACTTTGACCGCTTTGGTTTATCTTGTTTGTCTGCTCATTTTATCTTTTTCTTTAAAAGAAAATAAAATATTGGAAATTTCTGAAAATAATAAGAATGTTTATTCTTATTTTAATCTTAAAATAATAACTCAAACTCTTTATAAGGATAAAAATTTTTTGTATTTTTGCGTTTTTACTTTTATAATAGCTTCCGTTATGAGTCAGCTTGTGGTTCCCATGTCTATGTATTCCAAAAAATATCTTCTTTTCGAAGAAAAACAAATAGGACTTCTCTTTACGTTAAACGGCGCAATGGTTGTTTTTTTTCAATATTTTATAAGCAGATTTTTTTCAAAATACCCTCTTACTTTCGGTTTGGCGGCTGGTTCTTTATTTTACGGAATAGGTTATTTCATGTTCGGATTTTCGGTGTTTTATCATATGGCTTTATTGGCAATGGTTATTGTCACTTTGGGCGAGCTTATGGTTTCTCCCGGACTTCAAACTTTAAGCGCCAATATGGCGTCTTCTCGCTTGCGCGGAAGATATATGGGAATACATTCTATGATTCAGCAAATAGGTAATTCTTTCGGAATTTTTATAGGAAGTTTTTTAATAGATAAATTGGCTGGTATATGGGCGCCTTCTTCGTGGGCTTTTATGCTTGCCGCCGGTATTACGGCGGCTTTGGGATTTATGAGATTGGGGACAATGATTAAAGAGGATAAAAAACCCGAAGACGCGGATTTGGTTTTTGAAAAAAACGAACAATAA
>JAAYVI010000137.1 GCA_012517235.1 Elusimicrobiota bacterium
GTAGATAAAACTTTGGTCTATGACAGCGTTTCAAATTCCAAAACTGAGCAGTATGTTCAAAACGCTTCGCTTTTAGGCGGGAATGTTTATATGGACAGCGAAAAAGAAGAGTACTCGGGATTGGAATTAGACGCAGGCGCTTTGACTCAAACAAGTACGGCCTCCGTCGATATGTCCGATTTGGCCGGAGGTTTTTTTAGCGCCTTGCCTAATGTTAGAACCGTTAAAACAAACAGAGGAGATATTAGCATTGCTGATGCCGTAAAAAATATAATGGCTTCGGAAATATACGACATAGATCTTTCCAATGCTCAGGCGAATAAATCTTTCTCTTTGACGCTTAAATATGACAAAGAAAAAGCCGCATCTTCCGGCGCTCTTAAAATATATCAATATGACTCCGCTTCCGGACTCTGGAAAGAGGTGCCTGGCACTTACGATATAGATCCGACTTTGGGAATAATATCAGTAGGAGTCGACAGTTTGGAAGGCGCTTATGAAGGAGCTACCGGCGGAAATACTCCTATGGCGAGAAAATTTCATAAAATGAGCGCCGTATCTCCCAAAGGTTATTACACGGCTTCTTCCGGGTCTTCTTCTCAAAGCGGCAAATTTGCCGTATTTTCGGCCAAGCCTCCTTCGGGTACTTCTTATTCCGGCTCTTCTTTTGAAATATATAATATGCCGAATCCTTTCAATCTTAAGGATAAAACCGTCGCAGTATCCGACGGATGGAGCGGCGTTAATAATACAAACTATGTGACAAGAGGCACCATAATAAAATACTTCTTGCCTTCTGGAAAGAGCGGTTCTGTTAAATTGGTAATTTATAATAATGCGGGCGAAAAAGTAAGAACTTTAGACGAGGGTTCCAGGTCCGGCGGACAGGTATATTATTCGGAATGGGACGGTAAAAACGATAAAAACGAAGATTGCGCAAGCGGAGTTTATTTCCTTATGCCTTATATAAACGGAGATAAATTATCCAACAAAGCGCATAAGATGGCATTGATAAAATAAGAGTTTTGAAGAAGGTTCTGCCTTCGGGAGAAGTTTATGAAAAAAAACAATATAAAGTTTTTATGCTTGGTTTTATTTACTTTATTATATGTGTCCGCGGTAACTTATGCCGGAAGCGGCACCACCGCAGCCAATTTCCTTAAATTCGCCGTTTCGGCGCGAGAGGCCGGAGTTGCGGGAGCATATTCTGCAGTCGGAGACGATAGTTCTTCAATTTTTGCCAATCCGGCCGGACTTAATAGCTTGAAGGGTAAAGAACTTTCATTGGGATTTGCCGGATATCTGCAGGATTCAAAAATAGGAATATTAAGTTATGCCGCGCCGTATAAAAATTCTCGTTTGGGTTTTGCCCTTAGCGCATATAGCATAGACTCGATAGAAAGGCGCGGATTAAACGACCTTAGCGGCATAATGGGCGCTTCGGGCAGTTTCTCTGCGTCCGATATGGCTTTTTATTTCTCTTATGGCAAGAAAAATGCGATAGATAATTTTATAGACGATACCGATTTCGGAGCCAATATAAAATTCATAAATTCAAAGATAGACGACAGTTCCGCTTTTGCTGCGGCTTTGGATATTGGATTTATTCATAATTATTCCGAAGATATTAAAATTTCTTTTGTTTTGGCCAATTTGGGAAGCAAAATGAAATATGAAAGCGAATCCGACCCTTTGCCTTTGAATTTAAGAGCCGGGGCTTCTTATAAAATAAATAAAACAAATTTGCTCGGCGAAATAAGCCAATATTTTTACGAAGATAAATTTTATCCTTCGCTTGCCGCCGAAAGCGAACTAAGAGACGGTTTTATTCTAAGGGCGGGTTATAAGTTCGGCTATGATACGGGCAATCTCGGTACTTATGCGGGCTTAAGCGCCGGATTTGGAATAAAAACTTCCGGTATAGGCATAGACTATGCATATTCGCCGTTCGGGGACCTTGGCGACATACACAGGTTTGACTTAAAGATAAAATTTTAAATATTGAGAAAAAATGATTATTTACCTTACAAAATCTTCTTTTTCCCAATCGCCGGGAAGTCCGCTTACAGAAGCCAAGCGCGGATCTTCTTTGGCTATTTGAGACATTTTTTGAAAAGATTCTTTTATCGCCGAGAAAGACAAGTCTGTCTTTTTTATTTTAAGGACGGAAACATAAAAAGCGGCGTACATTATTATCGAAGCCGAAATTATCAGAAATCCGTAAAAATTTTGACTTAAACGCGTAAGCATCCAGCCGGCCAAAGTTTCCCAGAAGGCTACCGAAAACATCGCTCCGCTTATGGAATAAGCTATCATTATGTTTAACTCATTGTCTTTGGGCATGGAAATAAGCAGAATTATTAACGTGGCAAAGACCATAGCTATTATGCTCGATCTTACCAGCCAATTCTTCCATCTGTCCAAAGATAATATCATTACTCCGTATACGCTGTGATCGACTATTTGAGCGTTTGAATAATCTATTTCCAGAATTTCTTTTTTATATTCTTCCGGGATATTTTTGTTCTCTTGAGAAAAAAGAAAAGAAGCGGAAAATATAATAAAAAAAGAAAATATGATTTTTTTCATTGATCTTCTCCGGGCGCCGGTATTGTGGGATCCGAGTATTTTTCTATTTTGTAAAAAGAAGTTGTTTTTTCTTTAAGTCCGGCCGTGGAGTTTTCCGCTTCTTTTAATATCTTGTACTGCTTTTCTTTGCTAAGTTGAGTGTTAAGTTTTATTTTGGGTCTTAATTCCGTTCTGTCGTAAAAATGCCAGTATGTGGTGGTAATGCTGGCGGCCATAGAGGCGAGTATCAAACCGGAGAAAAATAAACTCTCTCTGTCTTTTCTTATCCAAAACTTTTCTCTAATTTGAGAAAGTTTCATTTAAATCCTCCAATAAGCTTTTAATCCTGTTTAATCTGTCTCTGCTTTCGCTTATTCTTTCCGCAAGTTTTTCAACTTCCGATTTGGGCGCATTTTTTACGAAGGATTCGTCTTTCAGCTTGTCTTCCCATTTTTCTATAAGAGGAGATAATTCTTCTTTTTCTTTTTCCAATCTCGCTCTTTCTTTATTTATGTCTATATTGCCTTCTATGTCTACGTATATATTGAATTCTCCGCTTACCGCTCCTATTGTTTTTTGTGGTTTCTTGGCTTTTGGTATTATATCCAAAATATCTATTCCGGCCAAAGTTTTTATATGAGAATCCAGATGAGAGATAGAATTTAAAGAACCGTTTTCGCATGTTAGCAAGGCTTTTATCTTTTTATTTGGCGCTATGGAAAACTGGGCTCTTAAAGATCTTACGGTTTTTATTATCCCCATGATATTATCGATATTTTTTTGCGATTCTTCGAAGAATAATTCTTTTTTTATTTTTGGAATCCTTTCCAAAATTAAAAAATCCGATTTATTTTCAAGATAAACCGATATATGAGAGTATAGTTCTTCCGTTACAAAAGGCATAAAAGGATGCAGCATTTTTAGAGAATCGGCAAAAATGCTTATTATAAGCGCAAGTTTTGCGTCTTTATTTTGTGAGTTTAATTGAGGTTTTGAAAACTCCAAATACCAATCGCAAAACTCGTCCCAAAGGAAGCCGTAAATAGCGTCCAAAGCTTCCGGAAGAAGCATGTTATCCATATTCAAGGAATATTTTTCGCAAGTTTTATTAAATCTCGAAAGAATCCATTTATCCGCCTCGTCGAGATTGTCGTATTTTGGAGAATATTTTTTATCCGAATTTGCGTATAGGGATATGAATCTGGAAACATTGTATATTTTATTTACGAAATTCCTGCCGCCTATTATGGATGTTTCGCTGAAAGGTATGTCTTTTCCGCCTATGGCTTGTATTATCAATGAGAATCTCATTGCGTCGGTGCCGTATTTTTTCATCATATCCAAAGGATCTATGACGTTGCCTTTGGACTTTGACATTTTTTGACCGTGTTTGTCTCTTACTATACCGTGAACATAAACTTTCGGAAAAGGCAGTTTTTCGCTGTGGAAAAGTCCGCTCATTACCATTCTTGCCACCCATAGGTAAAGTATTTCATAGCCGGTTATTAGCAAAGATGTGGGATAAAAATATTCCAGCTGCGCCGTTTTTTTAGGCCAGCCGAAAACGGACATAGGCCATAA
>JAAYVI010000021.1 GCA_012517235.1 Elusimicrobiota bacterium
CAAACCTTTCCACCTTAAAAAAACATTCCGATTATCTATACGGAATAAATAAAATAAAGGTAAACGAAAATAAAGCGTTCGTATCCGCTTCTATGGAAAAAACTCTGGAAATATGGGATTTAAATTCCATGAATATCTTAAAAAAGATAAGAAATTCTTCATGGATAAACGAAATCTGTTTTTACAAAGACAAAATAATACTGGCAATGGGAGAATATTTTAAAGTATTAAACCAAAATTTTGAAACAGAAATAGAAATAGAAGCCCATAGCGACGAGGTATACGCTCTGGACATTTACGAAGATTTCCTTATTTCGGGAGCAAACGACAAGCTTCTGAAAATCTGGAAAATAAACTAAAAAAAAGGAGAAATAAATGATACACCTGATAGCGATATTAATTGTTCTCTTAATGTCGGTCGATTCTTTTTCCGCCGGCTTTAGATTGTCGGAACAAAGCGCCAAGGCTAACGGCATGGGCAATGCTTTTACGGCGGTAGCCGACGATGCCAGCGCGGTATGGTATAATCCGGCCGCGATAACCGAACTTGAAAAGACTCAAGTATCTTTGGGTTCGGTGATGATAGCCCCCGAAATGGAACATAAAAACACCAACGGTACAACCGATAAAATAGCCAAAAGACTTCATGTCCCGCCTCAGCTTTATGCCACTCATAAATTAAACGAAAAATTCTCATTGGGATTCGGCTTTAACGCGCCTTTCGGGCTTCAAACCAACTGGGGCACCGGTTCAAACACAAAATCCGTAGCGACTTTATCGGATATAAAAGCTTTCAACGGAAACATAAACGCGGCTTATAAACTCAACGACAAACTTTCATTGGCTGCCGGCGCGGATTATATCACCATAGACGCCGTTCTTAACAAAATGATAGGAACTAAAGAGTTCGAATTGGAAGGCGACGGAAACGGATGGGGATATAATTTGGCGGCTTTTTATAAGCTTAATGAAAAATGGAATTTAGGCGCAAATTACAGAAGCCAAGTAAAAATAGACGTGGACGGCTCGGCCAAATATTTTACCAGCGATAATAGCGCTTCCACAAAACTGACATTGCCCGATACTTTTCAAATAGGAGCCGCTTATAAAGCCAACGACAAATGGCTGTTTTCCGTAGCCGCGGACTATACCAATTGGGCCACATATCACAAACTATATATAAAGTCCAAAACGATATTGGATATTACCACAACTTTTATTCCGGCTCTTCCTGATACCGATACGAGCATAGATACTAAAAAATGGAAAAGCGTATGGGCTTATAGATTGGGAACGGAATATAAATATTCCGACACTTTAAAACTCAGAGGAGGAGTTTTCTACGATTTAAACCCCGTGGAAGAGAAATACTTTGAGAACAGAGTCCCCGACACCGACAGAGTAGCTTTCTCAATAGGAGCCGGCTATACCAAAGGCAATATGGTATTCGATTTTTCTTATACGTATCTTAAGTTCATAGAAAGAAAAATAGACTCCACCATACAAGACGACTCTCTTGGTAATGTTCTAAACGGCAAATATAACGCTTACGCTCATTTGCCGGCCTTTAGCGTATCCTATAAGTTCTAAAATTTTGACATAAAAAAAGCCCTCGCAAAAACGAGGGCTTTTTTATTTATATCTTTGATTTCCTCTAACCTAAAAAATTCGGTTGCCCGCGCTTTTACCAATAAAAGCTTGTAATATTATTGTAAAGGCTCGCTTGCGTATTAGAGACGCATAAGCCGCATATCTGAAAAACGAGGGAATCTTCTCTTGAAGACGGACCGGCTTTGTCAGACGAGCGAAAACTTTGCTTTTCGCGAGGAGTTGCCGGCCGCCGAGTTTTGAGGACATTGTTAGTCGGCTTTTTAGCGGCGAAAATAGCAATCGAGCCCAACTGATACTTTCCCGCTAAATTATTCCGCTCTTTAACATGGCATTTCTGACTTTTTCGGAAGCTTCTTTGCTTATCTCCGTCAAAGGCAATCTCAGCTCATTTTGGCAAAAACCGTTTAATGACATCACATATTTTATGGGAATAGTATTTGTTTCGCTAAAGAGAGATTTTATGAAGGGGAAATATTTGTGATGAATTTGCTTTGCTTTTTCGATGTCGGCCGATAGGAAAGAAAAACATAATTGAGAAATTTCATCCGGGATTATATTTGAAGCTACCGATATCAC
>JAAYVI010000138.1 GCA_012517235.1 Elusimicrobiota bacterium
TACCAGTTTATAAAAAATTCGCTTATTTGCTGTTTGGAAAAGTTAGTGTTTCCGTTCATGAAATTAAGGAGTTTTTCATAGTCGAATCCCTGAGCTAACATGGTTTCTTCGGAACCTACTATAAGTCCGGTATATCCTTTCATTTCATAAGCCACTTCGGCCATTTGCATAAGACAGGCATTCATCGCAAAAATATCTATATAACCCGAGGCTTTTAGTATTTCTCCCAATTGTTTGGTTCTTATATAATTTTTCGTATCGTCGTCAAAAGCTATTCCCTTATCGGAAGTACCGGTTCCCGCCGTATGTTCCTGCATATTGGGGTCTATCCATCCTAATCCGTGATTCCAAATTACGAGCATATATTTCTTTGCGGGGAAGGTTTGTTTGGACCATTTTACAAATTCTATTACTCTTTTATAGTCGCCCATATCGGCATTGGGATATTCTCCGTAAACTTTTTCTCCGGAGGATAAAAGTCCGCCCAAACCGGAAGATTTTTTAAGTATCAGCATTCTTTTCGAACCTTTTCCTTTTACTCCGTGCTCCACTACCACGTTTATTTTTGATGTGGTACCGACTTTTTTCATTTCGTCGATATCTTTTTCGGCCCATTTGCCGACAAGTCCGAAAAGAGAACTTTCGGAAAGATCGTTTTTGGCATTCATGAAAACCATGACGGTCCATTCTTTTACGGGCATAGGTTCTTCTTTGCCGGGTTTTATAAAATCAAAAATTCCTTTATTTTGAGTTTCCAAAGCCATTACGTCTTTGGCATTCATCGATTCAAGATTAAATGTTTCGGCTTTTATGGATAAGGAACTTAATACTAAAACAAAAACAGCTAACAATTTTTTCATTTCTCCTCCGTTATTTTTTCTCATAGTAAAATTTTATCCTAATATTTGATTTTAAATAAGGTTCCAAAGGTATTTTTTTATAAATTTTTCAGCCTATGAAAAAATAGGACCTATGGGCAGGGAAAAAGATATTTATATTACTACATCTTTAAAAGTTCGGCGATGGTTTCTTTTTGTATGTCGGTATAAACATAGCCTTTCTTTTCAAGTTCGGATAGTTCTTTGCCTTTTAAGGATAAAGCCGGTTCCAGAGCTTTGGCTTCATTTAACTCTATTTTAGCCTTTTGCTCTTCTCCGGACATAAAGTAAGATGCGGCCAATCCCAGATGAGCGTTGAAATTTTTAGAAAATGACAAAGCTTTCTTGAATCTTTCGGCGGCCGAAGAATAGTTTGACCTTTCAAAATCGCAATAACCCAAATAAATATGAGGTTCGGGATTTTTGGGATTAAATTCGGCGGCTTTTTCAAAATATTTTACCGCATTGTCGTAATCCAGCAGGGCATAATATGCTTTTGCGGCGGCAAAATTTGCGGAATAGTCGGTAGGATTTATTTTTAAAGCTTTTTCCAGGGCAGATAAGGCTTTTTCATATTTTTTACTTCTTATAAAAAGTTCGGCTACCGCGGTATGAGCCGTATCGTCGTTGGGATTGAGTTTAAGAGCTTTGGCCAAATCCTGCTGAGCGCCGCCGTAATTGCCCATATTTATGAAAATTTTGGCTCTTAAGGAATAAAGCGGAGCGGAATCGGGAGAATTCTGCATCGCTTTTTCTATGTCCATGCCGGATTTTGCGTATTCTCCCATATAAAAATAAGCCAGGGCTCTTTGAGGA
>JAAYVI010000139.1 GCA_012517235.1 Elusimicrobiota bacterium
GTTTAAATTAGTTTGGGCTTCGGCCAAAATAGGCCAAAAAATAAAAACAGCAAGCAAAAGTCTCGCCATATTCATAAATTATAATATATATATCTTAACAGATACAGGTTAAAAATCAATTGAATATTTGTTACAAAAATTAAGATATTTTTGACAGGTCCGAAATAAATTCTTCGGCGGATTTATATCTGTCTTCTGGATTTGGCGCCAAAACTTTTGCCATAATATCGTCAAACTGCTTATCCAATCCGGGTACCGATGCGCTTATGGGAGCATACATTTTATTTTCTTTTTGATAATGATAATCCGGGCCCTGGAAAGGAAGTTCTCCGGCTAACATCTCATAAACGCATACGCCCAGAGAATATATGTCCGATTCTTTAAGAAAGATACCTCGGTCTTGTTCCGGTGCCATATAAGCCGGACTTCCGACTATCTCCGTGGAAGATATTCTCGAAAGAGCTTCTCTTGCTATTTTTGCGAGACCGAAATCCATGACTTTGACAAACCCTTCTCTGGAAATCATAATATTGGAAAGTTTCATATCTCTGTGGATTATATTTTTCTTATGCGCGTAAGACAGAGCTTTTGCGGTCTCTTGAGTTATTTCTTTTACTTCGTAAAAAGGCATTCTTACTTCTCTGGCAAGTTTTTTATCGAGAGTTTCTCCGTCTATGTATTCAAAAACCAAGTAAATATCTTCTCCCTCTTCAAAGATAGTATATATTTCTATTATGTTGGGATGATGCAGCATGGCCACCGTTCTGGCTTCTTCTATAAAACGCTGTTTTTCTCTGTCGTTAAATTTTATTTCGTCGTTCATTTTTTTTATGGCGACTTCTCTGTTTAGAGTTTGATCGACGGCTTTATAAACTATTCCCATTCCGCCCTGTCCTATTTTATTGAGAATTTTGTATTTACCGGTAGCCACTCCTTCGTAGAAGACGGAAGGAGAAAGTATATCGGGATGAGTTATCTTGGATTGAGCGGTTTCTTTGGGGGAAGAAAAAATATGCAGAAATCCGACGGCTATTAAAATTCCGCCGGTTATCGTGAAAAAAAGTATCGTTAAAAATCTTTTCATCTTATCCGGCTTTTCTTCCTGAGAGCGTTCTTTTTCTTGTACTATTTTCAATGTTTTTCCTTGATAATTTGCGACATAATTGGGAACTTTTGCCGAATATTGGGCTACCGCGTCCTGGTATCTCGCTCTGTAAGCCGGATTTATTGCGGCGGCTTTTTCCAAATCCGCCAGCATTTCCGCATATTTGCCCTGTTTTTCATAAGACAAAGATCTGCTTAACATTGCGTCGGCATAATCGGGTTTTATTCTTAAAGCGTTTGTGGCGTCCGCACCCGCTTCTTGCGCCAATCCTTTTTTGTATAAAGCCCAAGCTCTCATATTTAAAGCTACGGCATTGGAAGGCTGAAGCGATATCACATGGGAAAGATCTTTTATGGCTTCGTCGTAATTTCCCATATAGTTTTGAGAGTTTGCTCTTTCTATGTAAGCTTCCAAATTATCCGGGTTTTTTTCTATCGCCAAATCGGCATACTTTAATGCTCCTTCGTAATCCTGCATTTGATTTTTTGCCGCCGCGGTTTTAAGATATAACTTCGACTTTGTATAATCGATACCGTTGGATGATTGAGAAGTTTTGTTTTCCAAAGAAGAAGAATTGCCGGATAAATATATTTTATCTTCTATCTTTGCTTCGGCCATGGCGTCTTTTAAAGCTTTCAAAGAAGTTATGTCTCGAGCGGATATTTTCTTCTTGCTTTCTATCAGGGCGTTTAATAGTCTGTTTGTCTCGTCTTGAGGATCTATTTCGGAAGCTTTTTTTATGTCTTCAATGGCTCCTTTTACGTCGTTCATCGAATATCTCGACAATGCTCTTATCTTATATGCGTCCGTATTTTGATCGTCGATTTCTATGGCTTTACCGGAAAACTTCTCCGCTTTTTCGAAGTTTTTAACTTCGGTAAAAAATTCGGCTACGGCCGTTTGAACCGCGGTCGACTGAGGATATTCGGAAGAAAGGTTTTCCATTTTCTTTTGAACCGTTTCGGTATTGCCCGCCGCGGCTTCGGTTTTTATTTCGACCAGCTTGTTTACCGGATTATTTTCATTGGGTTTTGGCATGCTTCTAAGTCTGGGAGCCGCTCCCGGGGTGCCGGCGTTAGGTTGAGGCTGATTATCCGTTCTAACCTGAGTTCCGCTTATTCCTATGCCGTTTGCTTCCAACAGAGAAACAAGTTCCAAATAAGAACCGTTCGGATCTTTTTCCCTAAGTTCTATTAAAAGATCGGCTATTCTGTGATAGTTTCTTGATAAAAAAACTTCTTTTCTCTCTTGAGGCATATCTCTTAAAAGTTCGGAAAAAGCATTATGCGCTTCTATCGGGTCGCTGTGTATTTTATCTTTAAAAATCCTTAAATTTTCCATAAAAGGAGAATTTCTATGATCGTATGGATGATGGTCTTTAAAATCTGGATTTTTTGAGGCATCTATGGAAGATTGTATCGTAGATTCTGTCGAATCTTCGGTTTTTTCTTGAGCAATAGAAATACCCGATAATAGTAACAAAAAAATGCTGGTAATATTAATGAGTTTCATAATATATACCGTAAATATATGATAAAACCCAAAAAAAAGCATGTCAAGGACCGAAAGGCCTATATATTATAGGTCCTATGTTTTTAGTTATGAGGACTTTATTCCTTTGCTTTTCTTTTTTGTTTGCGCAATAATTTAAAAATGAAATATAAGGAGGAGAAATGAAAATAAAAATATTTTCCTTTTTAGTCTTGGCTTTCTCTATTTCGGCTTATTCTCAAGAGTACGATGAAAAGTATTTTGAAATTTCCTCCGTTAAAACTACCGTTTCATCCGTTTCGGAAAAATCGGAAAATTTTGTTTTAAAAAATGAAGAAAGCTCCGCTTCCAAAGCGGTTCCGGTAGCGGCTGCCGGAGCCATAGTAAACGCAGGATCTACGGCCTGGAATATAATAAATAACGGACAGGCGGTCGGTAATCTTTCTCATTACTATGCCAGCGCGGTTCCCAGTCCTATGACCTGGGCCGAAGTAGTGGGTTGGAAGGGACCGAAAGAAATAGTTTATACGATGAAATGCGATAACTTATACGGGATAACGGTTTTGGATTTGGAATATGTCGTATCTTTTTACTACGGCGGAAACGTAAAAGGAAAAGGTCAATATATAGCGAATTTTACGGTTAAACCCAGAAAATTTGACATAAAGTGGGGATTTAAATTTAATATGAGTCTTCAAATATCAAATCCGATGAATGTCGGCAGCGCAGAAGATCCTTTGGCTTATCTGCAGGCGGATTTAAACTGGGATTTTTCCAGCCCTTTAAAAAAGACAAGAGGATTTGAAACATATGCGGTTTACGGCAACGGAAGGTTCGACGACATATCGGCTAAAAGTAAAGAACTTACTTCCGGAATAGGCGATCTGGAAATCCCTTCTCAAGCTCCTTCTATAGTGTGGTAAAATAAATATTAAAATTAAAATCCCCGCTTTAAGGCGGGGATTTTTTTATTTTTTATAATTTTATAATCCGATATCTTCGTTCCAGAGTTTCGGATTTTTCTTTATAAAATCGGACATCAATTTTTGGCATTGCGGCATTTTAAGATTTATTACTTTTGCGTATTTTTTAAGACGTTTTTCCGGTCCTTTAAAGTTCCTATTTTCGCCTATGTATACTTTGGGTATTTTATAAAGCTCTATCGCTCCCGAACACATAGAACAAGGCGATAAAGTCGAATATATTTCGCATTTTGAGTATTCTTTTGATGTAAGCCTTCCGGCATTTTCAAGACAATCCATTTCCGCATGAAGAACCGCGGATTTTTTCTGTATTCTTCTATTATGTCCTCTGGATATTATTTTGCCGTTTTTTACAAGTACCGCTCCTATGGGTATTCCGCCTTCTTTAAGACCTTTAACGGCCTCTTTTAAGGCCTCTTTCATGAAATATTCTGGAGTTTTTTTCATTTTGAAACGGGCATAGACCAAACGGCATATCTTTCGCCGCTTGTTTCCAGTGTCCAGCCTTGACCCGGTTCCCATCCCCAGTTTTTACCTAATTTTAGAACCAAATGATAATTATCTCCGCTTATTACGGCGGCATATAAACTGTTTTGAGCCGCTAAAATTTTCATAGGGCTTACTGAATTAATTCCCGCTTTTCTTCTAATGTTCATAAGCTTTACTATGGCGTTTTTATAATCTGATCCCCAATCGAAGAAGTGCGGCCAGAAAACGCACGGCACTCCGGGATGAGTAAGTATGTAGGCGTATCCCATAAGACGCTGGGTTTTATATTCCTGGGAAGCATTTTTTATAAAGTTAGGATCTCTCGGCGAAGTATCGTGATTTTCCACAAAAGTGACCGATTTAACCGGCCACCATCCTATAAGGCCGGAAGGTCTGCCGTTGTCGTTTAACATTTCGTATCTTTCATTTTCTATGGCAGAGATTAAGTTAAATTTTGTGGGGAAATCGAAAGCGCTGGAAGCATTTCTCTTATCGGAAGAATCGTCGGTGCCGTCTATCCAATCGGTAACGATCTGCTTATTTCCGTCATAAACTTCTCCTACGGTAAATATCGGAGAAGAAGCATAGTTATACTCCTTAACATATCTGGCCGGATAACCTTTTACCATATCGTAACGCCACCCGTCAAAACCTATTTCATTTTTAAGCCAGCGCATAAAAATTTTAGTGTCTTGCCTTACTATGTCGGATCTGTGGTCTAAATCTCTGCATCCCCAATCTCCTTGTCCTTCGTCGTAGTTTGGACTTTTTCCTCTATATGGAAGAGCCGGATTGCCCGCCCATTCGTCGTCCTGAACTATTACGGAAGAAGGCCAGTCGGGATTTTTGAAATCATACCAATCCAAAGAACCGTTTCTGTGATTTAATACTACGTCCGCCAAAACTATTATTCCTCTGCTTTTCATAGCTTTTACCGCTTCTCGCAGATATTTTTCTTTACCCCATTGAGAATCTAAGTTGTACCACTCTTTGGGATAGTAACTGCCAACCGAAACGGGAGGAAACCATATTATTCCGAAACCGTAGTCCGCTATCTCTTTTGCCTTTGAAGCAAGCTCGCCCCACCAGCCGTTTGCGGGGTGATACCAGTAGTCGTCGGCATACCAATGAAAACCTTGAAGCATTATCGCATAATTTGGAGAATTGTCTATCCTTTGAACCGGTTTAGGGTAAAAGTTTTTATCGGAATATTTTGACGAAGCGTTAATCCAATTTTGACGAGCATGGGTCTCTCTAAGCGGGGACGGGTTCGGCAGTTTTATTTCGTTTAAAGCCGGAATTTTAAAAAAATCCTGGTTTTCTATCGCTTTCGATTGAGACCAGGAAAAAGAATAAAAAGAAAAAACGAGAATAAAAAGTATTCTCATGGTTCACCCCTTATAAATAATATGCGCGTTAACGCTTATTAAATTATACAATATATCGATTTTTTTTCATGGGCTTAAAGTCCTATATTTTGCTAAAATAAAAAAAGAGTTCCAAATTTGCGCGAGGGATTATGCAAAATAAACATTTGACGATTCTTCTTACGGATATTAAAGGGTTTACGTCCAAAACTTCGGTATCGTCTAGAAGTCAAACGGCCGAACTGCTTAAAAAGCACAAAGAAATTGTCGTTCCCATAATAGAAAAAAGAGGAGGAAGGGTAGTTAAAAACATAGGCGACGCTTTTTTGGCGGTTTTTGAAAGTCCTACGGAAGCGGTATTATGCGGAATAGACATACAGGAGAATCTTAAAAA
>JAAYVI010000140.1 GCA_012517235.1 Elusimicrobiota bacterium
CTCTAATCGTCTAATCTTCCATGTGCTCGCTTGTTTTTTTCTTTTATTTTTGCTAAAATGTTAGTATAGACTAACTTTTATGCCAAAACTTACAAAATCCCTCGAAGACTATATAGAAGCCGTTTTCATGATAGAAAAAAAAGAAGGCATAGTATCGGTAAGCAAAGTCGCAAATTTTTTAAATGTTAAAAAACCTTCGGCGCATACGGCTTTGAATATACTTAAAAAAAGAGGGCTTTTGAATTATAAAAAATACGGCAAGATAAGTCTAACGGAAAAAGGAAAAAACATATCCAAAAACATTACCGATTATCATTTCATGCTGACAGAACTTTTATGCGAAATAATAGGCATAGATCGGCAATGCGCATTTAATCAGGCCTGCGTCTTGGAACATGAAATAGACGCAAACAGCTATCGCAGAATCTCGGATTTCGTAAGATTTGTAAAAAAAGAAAAAGAATTTTTGAAAAAATATAAAGGAAAATCACGATGAATAAAGAAACGACTTTGCTTAAATTAAAAACGGGCGAAAAAGCTCTGGTAAAGGAAATTTTAGGCGGCAAAAACGTAAAAGAAAAACTAAACGCCATGGGGATTTATCCGGGCGCGGAAATTAAAAAATCTATTTCCCCCTCAAAGGGACCCATAATAGCGGAAATACTAAGATATAAAATAGCCATAGGCAGAGGAATGGCGGAAAAAATAATAGTATATGAAAATAATCCTGACGGGAAATCCTAACGTAGGCAAAAGCGTAGTATTTTCAAGACTTACAAACATAGGAGCGGTTTCTTCCAACTATCCGGGAACCACCGTAGAAATTCTTTTGGGAAAAGCAAAACTTGCCGGAGAAACATTCGACATATCGGATGTTCCGGGAGCTTATTCTCTCGGTTCGGATAATGAAGCGGAAAGAATAGCGGCCGAAGTCATATCTTCCAAACAATACGATCTTATAATACATGTTCTCGACGCTACGGCTCTTGAAAGAAATCTTTTCTTCTCTTTCTCAATAATAGAATCTCAAAAACCCGTCATATTTCTTTTAAATAAATCAGATCTGGCAAAAAACAAAGGCATATATATAGATCCGAAAAAACTATCCTCTTATCTCGGAGTCAAAGTTTTGCCGATAATAGCGACTACCGGAGAAGGATTTGAGGAGCTTAATTCTCTTATAAAATCTTTCATATCAAATTCTTCGGATTTTATTCCAGTCAAGCAATTTCCAAAATCCGAAGGAGATAAATGGAAAATAATAGGAGAAATAAGCCGTTCATGCCAAAGAATAGAACATAAACACCCGGGATTGGCGGAAAAATTAGAAATAATGACATCTACTCCCAATACGGCGCTTCCTTTTGCGGCGGCCGTAATAATATCGAGTTTTTTCATCATAAGATTCATAGGAGAAAATTTAATAAATTATGTTTTAGACCCATTATTTTCGCAATATTATATGCCTTTAATTTTGAAAATAAAAGATTTTAATTTAAACCCCTTAATTCAATCTTTTCTATTAGGAAAGACTCTTTCGCCGACGGAATCTTTCGGCATATTAACCACGGGAATATATATACCGTTTGTAACCGTTTTACCTTATATATTTTCTTTCTATCTGATTTTAAGCTTAACCGAAGACATAGGATATCTGCCGAGACTTGCCGTGATTTTAGACAGATTTTCGCATAAAATAGGACTTCACGGATACGGCACAATACCTCTAATAATGGGATTGGGATGCAAAGTTCCCGGAATACTTTCTCTTAGAATATTGGAAACAAGAAAGGAAAAAATAATAGCCGCTTCTCTCTTATTTCTATTTTCTCCTTGTATGCCTCAAACAGCCATGATATTTTCCATACTTTCCCCTTTTCCCATAAAATATACTTTTTTGGTTTTCGGTTATCTCTTTATATTGGGCATGTCGGCCGGTTTTATTTTAAATAAAATCATAAAACAGGAAACCCCGGAACTTTTTATGGAAATCCCTCCTTATCAAATTCCTTCTTTTAAAATGTTAATTTTTAAACTTAAAATAAGATTAAAAGAGTTTATTAAAGACGCGGTACCGATGATAATATTTGGAGTTGCTCTGATAAATATTTTGGATATTTCAGGATCCATAGAAAAAATTACTTCTTTTTTTTCCCCGGTTTTTTCAAGACTTTTAAATCTCCCGGGAGAAATGGGAGCCTTAATGGCGATAGGTTTTTTAAAAAAAGACGTATCCATAGCCATGCTTGCTCCTTTTAACCTTACCGCTTCTCAATTGGTTACCGCATCCGTATTCTTGGTTTCATATATGCCCTGCGCGGCAAGTTTGTTCGTACTTAGAAAAGAATTGGGAATTAAAAATTTTTTCGCCGCAGTTTCTTTTAATTTTATAATATCGCTGTTCTTTACGTGGCTTTTGTCGGCGATACTAAATTTTTAAAATGCTAAAATTTATCTCGGAGGATTAATGAACTTGAAAGAAAATTTTAAAAAAGGTTTGAGCAAAAATATAATATTTTTAGGCATCGTAAGCGGACTTACCGATATTTCAAGCGAAATGCTATATCCGATAATACCGATATTTCTTACTTCGGTATTAAACGCTCCGATGAGCGTAGTGGGACTTATAGAAGGAATAGCCGAAGCCACGGCAAGCATACTTAAAATTTACGGCGGACGGCTTTCGGATAAATTTTCAAAGAGAAAACCTTTCGTGGTTGCCGGATATTCTTTATCGGCTTTTGCAAAACCTCTTATGGCCTTCGCTTTCACCTGGCACTTTGTTTTATTTGCAAGATTTATAGACAGGGTAGGCAAAGGTATAAGGAGCTCGGCAAGAGACGCTTTAATTTCATCGTCTACTCAAAAAGAATATTGGGGAAAGGCTTTCGGATTCCACAGAGCGATGGATACTTTCGGCGCGGCGGTAGGGCCTTTATTTGCTCTTTTGCTTTTAAATATCCTGGGAGATAACTCTTATAAAGAAATTTTCATAATAGCTTTCATCCCCGCTTTACTCGGAGTGGCGGTTCTTCTTTATTTTGTTAAAGAAGCCGGAACTCAACCGGCAAATAAAGCAGAAAATTCCGTCGACAATATTTCTTTGGGAAAAGATTTTTATGTTTTTACCGCTATTTACATGGTATTTACTTTAGGAAATTCTTCGGGAGCTTTTTTAATATTGAAAACAAAAGATTTGGGATTTTCGGTTTCATCTGTAATATTCGTATATTTCGTTTATAATCTAATTTCCGCCGCTTTATCTACGCCCGCCGGCATTCTTGCCGACAGGTTCGGAAAGATAAAAGCTCTTATACTGGGAATGATAATTTTTTCGGCCGTATATTTGGGATTTGCAATAAACGAAAATAAAATAGGCATATGGATATTATTTGCGGTTTTCGGGTTTTACGGAGCTTTAAGCGAAGGGATATATAAAGCAATCATATCTCATTTAAGCCCTCCTGAAAAAAGAGCCACGGCTATGGGATATTTTCAGGGCTTTATGGGGATGTTCTTATTTTTATCCAGTTTTTTGGCCGGTATAATATGGGATAAAGCGGGCAAACAATATCCTTTTTATTTCGGCTCTTTACTATCCTTAATATCCGCCGTATTTCTTTTTTACTGGTCCAAAAGGAAAAAATTTACTTTTTAAGGGAGATTGAATGAATATTTTAGGAGAAGTTCTTAAAAATGAAGTTTATCCGGCTTTGGGATGCACCGAACCGGTCGCTTTGGCTTACGCCTGCGCGACGGCGGCAAAATACGCAAAAATAAAGAAATTTAACGGTTTTTCGGCTTCAATTTCGGTAGATCCCGGAACTTATAAAAACGGTTTTGCGGTAACTTTGCCGAATACGTCCGGAGAAAGCGGAAATTTGCTGGCTTGCGCTTTGGGTTTTTTGATACAAAAACCTCAAATGAAGTATTCCATATTCGCCGCGGCCGATAAAAATACTTTAAAAAAAGCAAAAAAGTTGGCTCTAAGCGGAAAAATAAACTTATCGATAGATTACACCAAAAAAGATTTTTTTGCCGAAGTAACCGTAAAACAAGGAAATACTCAAGTTATTTGCGCTTTAAACGGAGGACATTTTAATATAACTCTTCTCTCCGTAAACGACAGAATTATAAAAACGGCAAAAGAAAAGAAAAAAGAGCGTTCTTATAGGGAATTTTTAAAAAAATCTTCTTTCAAAGATCTCGTAAAATATGCCGACAAAGCGACACACAAAGAATTAAGTCATATAAAAAAAGGCGTAGAAATGAATCTTTCCGTATCGCAAAAGGGATTAAACTTCGGGAAAACGGCTTCGATACTTAATTTATATTACAAAAAAGACGAAAGTTATTTGACTCAAGCAAAGATTAAATCCGCGGCCGCCACCGACGCAAGAATGAACGGATTGCCGATGCCGGTAATGTCAAGCGGGCAAAGCGGAAATCAAGGAGTAGTGGCTACGATACTTCCTTGGATTTACGGAAAAGCAAATGACATAGAAGAGAAAAAAATTCTTAAAAGCATAGCTTTGGCGCATCTTATAAACGGATACATAAAAACATTTTTGGGCGAACTTTCCCCCATATGCGGATGCGCGGTATCCAGCGGGGCCGGAGCCGCCTGCGCTTTGGCCTACCAAGAAACAAAAAACTGCGAGATAATAGAAAAAGCGGCAAAAAACGTAATAGCCGATTTGGGCGGGATGTTTTGCGACGGGGCAAAAGCTTCTTGCGCTCTTAAAGTGGTTTCCGCCTGCGACTGCGCGCACAGGTCCGCCCTTTTGGCCTTAAAAGGATGGTCGCCTTCGGATAGAGAAGGGTTTTGCGGAAAAACTTTTTGCGACACGGTAAAAAATCTTGCCCGATTAAGCATGGTGGGCATGTCGGCGGTAGATTCGCTAATAATAGACGCCATGTCTTCTAAAAAATGAGCTTCAGAGTATTGCTTAAAGACAAAAATTTTTCCGACGATGTTTTGGAAAATATTTTGCATGCCGCCCAAAAAAGAAAAAAAGATTTTTTAGAAAACTACGGAGTATTATTCGAAACTAAAAAGATAGAAACGGCGGCTAATTTTGCCAAAAATATTTTAAATGATTTTTCAGTTAAAACATTTACCGAAGAATACCGCTTCGAACCCTTGCCGCAAGTAAAAAAAGCCGTTTTTTTTAAACTAAAAGGAAACGGCGTATTTGACGGAGAAAAAAATCATCGCCTCGAAAATATTAAAGCCGCGGTTTTTGCCGCACAAAGAGGATATAAACAAACTATTGCGGATTTTAAGACAGCGGATAAATTAGAGGACTTAATTTCAAAAGATTCCCCCTCTTTTTTTATTCTTTTAAATTTTGGCAAAGAAATAATACGATTGGATCCCGATAATATCGACTATTGCGCGATTTTTCAAGATTTATCGCCGAGCTCTCAAGATAATTTTTTTAAACTTTTTTCTATTTTATATCGAATAAATCCGAGCATTTGGAATAAAACGGCCGATTTATTTATATCTCATAAAAATATACAATATTTCGTATACGAAGATTCTTCGTTCGCTTTAAAAGAACTTTTATGGTTGACCAAAATATCCGCTTTAAATCAAAAAAATGAAAAATAAAAAATATTTCTCGCTGCACGCTCACTTTTATCAGCCTCCCAGAGAAAATCCTTGGACGGGCGAAATAGGACTGCAGGACTCCGCTTTTCCTTACGACAACTGGAATCATAGAATATTTATGGAATGTTATCTTCCCAATCTTTACGGAAGAATAAAAAACTACAAAGGCGAAATATTGGAAACGGTAAACAATTACGAGTACTTAAATTTCAATTTCGGACCGACCTTGTTAAATTGGATAGAAAACGAGTATCCCTACTACTACGAGAAAATAATAGAAACGGCAAAAAGAATAAAAGAAAAAGAAGGTTTTTCAAATATCATAGCTCAATCTTATAATCACACAATACTTCCGTTAGATAATTTTCAAAATAAAGTCATTCAAATATTGTGGGGAATAAAAGATTTTCACTTAAGATTCGGATTTTACCCCGAAGGCTTTTGGCTTCCGGAAGCCGCCGTTAACGAAGACGTTTTAAGAATACTTATAGACCAAAAAATAAAATACGTAATACTTGCTCCTTATCAAATAAAAAATATCAGAGATTTAAAAACGGGAAATCCCGTATTAAGAAAAGACTCTTCTCCCTGTATTTTTTACGACAAAACTCCTCAAGGAGAAAAAATAAAAGAGCGCAACATAGCGATTTTTCCTTACGAAGGAGAACTCTCAAGAAAAGCCGCTTTCGAAGACATAACCGACAATTCTTCGTCTTTCGCTTCGGCCGTGTCTTCTTTTTACAGAGAAAACGAAGAAAACGGCTTGGTAGTATTGGCTTCGGACGGAGAGACATACGGTCATCATAAAAAATTCGCCGATTTGACTCTTTCTCACGCTTTTAAATACGAACTTGCCAAAAGAGGAATAGAAACGATATCTCTTTCCAAATATCTTTCTTTATATCCACCCAAAAACGAATGCGAATTGGAACCGGGATTGGATAAAGAAGGCACGGCTTGGAGCTGTTCTCACGGAGTTAGGCGATGGAAAGGCGGATGCCCGTGCGGAGACGAAGGCAAATACGACACTTTATGGAGAGTTCCTCTTAGAAGCGCCATGCAATGGCTGTCGGCCGTAGCGGACGATATCTACATTCAATACGCCCCTCAATACTTTTCAAATCCTCAAAAAGCGGACGAAGAATTCGTTAATATACTCACCGTCAAAGAAATAGATAATTTTTTCGCCTCCAATTTAAAGGAAGGAGCCGACAGAAAAAAGGCGGCGTTGCTTTTGGATATAAGAAAATATTCCATGTTCATATTTACAAGCTGCGGATGGTTTTTCAACGACATATCCAGAATAGAGACAAAACAAAACTTAAAATATGCCGCCAAAATATCGGAAATAGCTTCTCAATTCGGATTTAAGGGCATAGACAGAGTATTTTCTTCCATACTCGAAATGGCAAGATCAAATTTTAAGGAATTATCGGACGGCAAAAGAATTTATGAAAATGAAATTGTTCTCTCGTCGATGACAAAAGAAAAAGCTGCCGCTTATTTGGCCGTAATAACCTTTTTTTCGGCCAAAAAAGAAAGAAGCAATAACATATTCTCGGTAAAGCTAAATAAAATAGAAATTTTAAAAAATAAAATTCTTATCGAATGCGATTTATCGGAAAATATTTGCGGAGAAAAAAATTCATATTACATAGAAGCCGAAAACTCCGGCGACTCTCCCCTTTCTTTTAAAATAAAAGACTTAAAAACTCAAGAAACTTTTTCTTTCGAAGCTTCTTCATATCCCGAAGAAATACAAAAGGAACTTATAAATTATGCGGTATGTATGATAAGATCCGAAAACATAGAAACTTTGGAAAGAATGTTTTATTCCTATGCGAGACTACCCGAATTAAACCCAAAAATAACTTTTTACAATTTTGAAACGGTGGTATCGGAATTAAAAGTCTTATTTTCGCAAATAGCCGCCGTAAAATTTAAATTTTTTCTATTTGATCCGTCCGAAGATAATTTTAAAAAATTAAAAGAAATTTGCGATTATGCCCGTAAAATAAAAATAAACGCCTCGATAGAAAATAAACCGGACATAACGGCTTTAATGCCCGCTTTCTGCTCTTATTTATACTCTCAAAAACCTTCCCGCCAAGAAGCCGCCGAGCTTTGCGATTTATTGAGTTATTTGGGATTAAAAGATTTCCTTTTCCACGCCGAAAACTATCTTTTGGAATTAAAAAATTCGCGGGAAGCCGAAGAAAAAGCTTTTATAAATTAAATTTTACTTTAACTTAAAGCTCTGTTTATAGCTTTCCTTTCTTCTTCGCTGGAAAAAGCTCTATAATCTATGTTCGGGAAAATTGTGTCGCGCCATTCCGCGTCGCCCAAAGCCGCTTCGTCTATATTTCCCCTCATAATACTTTCGTAGATTTTCGTAAACCTTTGTATATGAGCGACAAATCGCCTTGTAGAATAGGTTTTGGCCGTTCCCACCGTCATTAAAAAAGCCCAGTCGGAAGAAGTGGCCAAAACTATTTCTCTGGCGCATTGATTCAAAGCCCTTTTCAAAATACCGTCCGCCTGAGGGAATCTATTGGCCATATCTATCATTCTGTCTATGGCTTTATGAAGATGCCTGTACATCCAATCGTTGGAAGCGTTTAACCAAACCTCATTATATCCCTTATCGCCCCATGACGACATGGAAGGCTGGACTATTTGATTGTCCGGATGCATTTGCAGATATTCCATGGGAGTTACAAGTTTGAAGGTGTTCTGATCGTAATGGACTTTCTTGAAAAAATACTCTAAGAAATCTACGCCTTCATACCACCAATGGCCGAAAAGCTCCGCGTCGTACATCGAAACTATTATGGGTTTCTTGCCCAAGAAATGGTTTAAATGTTCTATTTGCCTCTCTCTGTTAAACATGAAGTTCCCCGCATGCATGGCCGCGGTTTCTCTGGCTTCCGCCGGATTATAAGGCTGTTTTTCGCTTAAAGCGACACGTCCTGTTATTCTGTGATATTTTATGCCGACATTTCTTCTCACGCCGTCTTCGTGAAGGTAAGGCTT
This sequence comes from Elusimicrobiota bacterium, assembly GCA_012517235.1. Classification (GTDB taxonomy): domain Bacteria; phylum Elusimicrobiota; class Elusimicrobia; order Elusimicrobiales; family UBA9959; genus JAAYVI01. The sequence continues at coordinate 8,651 of JAAYVI010000140.1, forward strand.
TATGTAATCGTATTCCAAATCATAACCCAAATCTCTGTAAAATTCTCTGTATCTGTAATCTCCCGGATAGCCCATTTCTGCGCTCCAAACCTGATGAGCGCTTTCCATGTCTCTGGAAAAAGCGGCGACTCCGCTCGGGCAATATACCGGCGCATAAACTCCGTATCTCGGTCTCGGCGTTCCGTAAATTATGCCGTGAGTTTCCATGAAAAAAAACCTAAGACCGTGGGCTTTTAGATAATAATCGTCCCCGGGATTATAAGCGCATTCCCCGAGCCAAATGCCTCTCGGTCTTCTGCCGAACTTTTCCAAATAATCGTCGACCGCAAGTTTGATTTGAGCGTTTACGCCTTCTCTTTTAAGCTGTAAAGGTAAAAAACCGTGAGTGGCTCCGCAGGTTATTATTTCTATTTTGCCCATGTCCTGAAATTTTTTGAATCCTTCCAGAACATTTTCATGATAGTAATTTTCGTAAAGTTCCCTTATTCTTTTAAATTTTTTCTCATACATTAAAGCCGCGTCGTAAAACCCGGTATTTTTTGTGCGCAATACTTCTTTTTCCATCAATTCTATGCGTTTGTATAGATAATTTTTGAATCTGGATTTGAGCAGACCGTCGGTCATCATATTGCACAAAGGCGGAGTAAGCGACATAGTCACTCTGAAATCTACGCCTTCCGCGGTTAGACGCTCATAAACATCCAAAAGCGGGATATATGTTTCGCACATCGCCTCGAAAAACCAATCTTCTTCGAGGAAATCGGGATACTCGGGATGCCTTACAAAAGGCAGGTGATCGTGAAGAACCAAACAAAAATAGCCTTGTTCTTTATTCATCTTTCGAAGTGTTCCTTGTTACTTTTATGTTTATCCCCCTCTTCTGTTCCCCGTCCGCCGCCACAGCTTTTATGGGCAAGTCGGTCAAACCGTCCGGCAAAGCAAATCTCATAGTAAAAGTGCCATCGGGATTAAGTTTGACCTGCCTTCCCGCCACAGTAACTGTGGCATCGGGCTGAGTGGCCCCATAAAGTATAAGTTCGCAATCCGCCACAAGCCAAAAACTTTTTTCGGATTGAGGTTTGCTCAACACGTGAGAAGACATCGAAGACATACCCCAAGACGCGGATCTTGAAAATACGGATCTGAGCATTTCCCATCGCTGAGCCAAAGATTTGGCGACTTCGCCCGAACCTTTGCCTATGTATTCTATGCCGGAAAGCTGTAAAAGTTTTTCAAAATCTCCGGATACGCTCATCCATTTTTCATCGGTCACATTGGAAACTCTGCCGGGAGGCAAAGCAACTTTATTTGTTTTGACTATACCTATGAAACGTCCGTCTTCCGTCACAAGACCTAATTCGCATATATAAGTTCTTCCGCTTTCGGCCACATTTATATACCAATTTCTCGAATCCAAAATAACGGGTATATCGAAAAATCTATTTGAAGTTTCCCCGTCCGAACCTGTTATATCGTAAACTCTTATTACTTGTCTGGCTTTATTAAATATATCCGCGCCGTAAGCCGAGCAAATTTCCGATTTTTTGGAATCCGTTATTTCCCAATAAATGAACATCCAGTGAGGATCTCTCGGCAATAAAGCCGCCTGAGTTTCCCCATAGCCGTTAGGTAAAGATCTGCTATCGAGATCCGGCTCTATGTTATTCTTGTTTATATGTCCAGATGAAGACATTTCCCTCTCCTCACGGGGAAACATATTAAGACATTACCCCCGTTACCCTGTAATTATATAAAATTAAAATCAGACAAACAAGTTTTTTATTCCGCTGCGGGAGGATTATCCTGTTGTATGGGATCCGCCTCAAAATCGTCAGAAGAAGCCGGAGCGGAAGCTTGAGAATAAAACCATCCGAATTTGCTTTGATATGCCTTAACGGCGTTCTCATCGCTTATAAAAATTAGATTTTCAAAGGAATTAGCGCTTCCGTTAGTGGTAAAATTATAAGAACCGGTAGCAAGTATTTTTCCGTCGAAAATTATAAATTTATTATGCATGGCTCCTTTTTCATTCCTTCCGCCGGTCCATTTCATCGGAACCCCGCTTTCATAAACATATCTTGCCATAGAAGATTTTTTAGCCATACCGATATCTTCCAAAAATCTGACTTTTACTCCTCTTTTATGAGCCCTTATTAAAGCATCGGCTATCGGTTTTGAAGAAAATGTAAAAGTAACGGCGTCTATCGATTGCTTTGCGCTGTCCATAAGCGCGGCTATTCTGTTTTCGGTATCGGAACCGGGCGAAAAAAGATATGCCGGCACAGGTGTTCCGTTAAGAGACATCACGGGTTTATTGTCCATAGGCGGCTGGCCGTAAGCGCCGACTTGCTGCTCGGGTATGGGGCCCTGTTCTATTTTGGCGGAATTAGACCACATCCACTCAAAATATTTTTTATAACCGTCGACATAAATGGGATGTCTGGCAACTATGGTATTTTCATAATTTGAAAAAGTTGCTCCGAAAGTCCAATTATAAGAACCTAAAGTCACCAATTCGCCGTCATGAATGGTTATTTTATTATGATTTACACCGTAAGTTCTATATCCTCTGGAAACTCTTACTTCTATTCCGGGACCTGCGTTTGCGAGTTTCTTTATCTGAGCGTCCATTCTGGGATATACATGAGAATGATCTATTATCAACCTTATTTTTACGCCTCTGTCTCTGGCCGATATTAAAGCGTCCGGCACATCTTTCATGTTTATGCTGTAAATCACTCCGTCAAAACTTTTGACGCTGGCATTTATCGCATTAACTACCAAATTATTTAGATATGAGAAAGAATAATCCGGTATTTGAGAGAAATCGGCTTTTGCGGAAGCGGCTTTTTGATAAAATACCGGAGTGTCCAAAAAGCTAAAATCCGTATTTGATACGTCTACTGAAAAATTGCTTTTTATTATGTCTTCGCTTAAAGCCTTGGATGAATTATCCGCGGCAAAAATATTAAAACAGGAGAAAACCGTAAGGAAAATTATATTTTTTAATTTTTTCATAATTATATTTTAACTTCATACTTTAAATATAACAAGGGCCGTATATACATGTTTTTTTTAGGCCCAAAGTCCTATTATAATAACCTCGCATACCTTATTATAACCCCTCGCATGTTATAACCTCGCAGGTTATACGAGATGCTCATAGATAAAACCTGTTATAACCTCGTAGGTTGTAACGGTTTGGTTATA
>JAAYVI010000022.1 GCA_012517235.1 Elusimicrobiota bacterium
CGACATAGAAATACTTGCCAAAGGTCCGAGGCATTGGCTGTATCTTAAATATTTCGGGCTATGCTCTTTGATTGCCGTCATAATTTTTTGGGCTTATAATTTTAACAAAAAGACAAAAGCCGAACTTGCCGAAGCGCAAAGAAATACTTTTTGACGCCGTTTAGCCGTTTTTACCGCGACAAGACGCTGTCGCGAAACTGTGATATTATATTATTGAGAAGCTCAAATAATAATGTGTATAATAATCATAGTTATGGGCGGATATATATGAAGACTCTTCAAAAGAAAACAAAAAAAATAATAAAGAAAAAAGATATTTTATATTCATGTAAGAATTTTAAACATAAAATAAAGGATAAATCTTCTGCTTATCTGGAAACAGAATTTGCCCCCTTTTTTCAAGATATAGAAAATAATATAACCATATATAAGGAAAATTGTATAAATGTATTAAAACAATTGGTGGAAAAAAATCCGAACGGATTTATAGATATGATTTTTGCGGATCCTCCATATTTTCTTTCAAACGGAGGCATATCTTGTCAAAGCGGAAAAATGGTAAGCGTTAATAAAGGGGATTGGGATAAAAGCATGGGTGCCGATTCCAATCATAAGTTTAATATGGAATGGCTTTTATTATGTCAAAAAGCTTTGAAACCAAACGGAACTATTTGGGTAAGCGGAACTTCTCATGTTATACATTCGATAGGTTTTGCTATGCAGCAGTTGGGTTTTAAAATCTTAAATGACATAGCTTGGGTTAAACCAAATCCTCCACCCAATCTTTCTTGCAGATATTTTACTCATGCGAGCGAAACGGTGATTTGGGCCGCCAAAAATATTAAAAGCCGCCATTTGTTCAACTATCAAGATATGCGAAAAATGAACGGAGGAAAGCAAATGAAAAGTGTTTGGCATATTTACCCTCCCTCATCCTTAGAAAAAGAATTTGGAAAGCATCCCACTCAGAAACCCTTGGAACTCCTTAAAAGAATATTATTGGCAAGTTCAAATCCTGGAGATTTGGTTTTAGACCCTTTTATGGGTTCCGGAACTACCGGTGTCGCTTCCGTAGAATTGAACAGAAAATTTATAGGCGTGGAACTGGATGCTCAATATATTGAAACCGCGATAAAAAGAATAAAAAAGTCGGTAGCATTTAAGGATAAAAAATTTGTTTCTTTTTAAGATTTAAATGAAATATCTATCATTTTATGAAGAGCTGCTTGATTGTGGGAGTAAAGATCAAGTATTCGAATATCTTATTAAAAATTTAAAAGATTCTATATTATTGTGGGATTATTTCGTAAATTGGGATAAAGTTTTTGAAAATGCGAAAAATGTAGAGAGATATCTCAGTTTGCTTAATTCTTTAATAGGAAAAAAAGATTTTGATAGCGAATTTAAGCTTTTAGTTGAAGATTATCCGGAAGTTATAACCGCTATACCTGTTTTATTGGTCCGTGACGGAGATAACTCGAAAAAGTATAGAATCCTTGTGGATTATTCGAAGAACAAGTTTGTTTATGAAGATTTTGATTTTGAAAAACGTAGGAAGCTTTCACAAGAAGATATAAAGCAAATTTTAAAATTTATCCATAAAACCGGCCTTTCGAGATTGTTTATCGAAAATAAAGTTAAGAATCTTATTGATTATGTTATTGGTGTGGAGGCTGGTTTGGATAGCAATGGAAGAAAAAATCGCTCCGGTCATGCGATGGAAAATATAGTTGAATTTTTTATCTCAGATTTATGTGGAAAGTATGGGTTTAAATATTTAAAAGAAGCTAATAGAGAGCTTATTAAAAAAGAATTTAACTATGATGTTCCGGTAGATAAATCTTCTCGTAGATATGATTTTGTTATAGATAATGGTAAATCTCCGATTATAATAGAAACTAATTTTTATAGCGGCGGCGGTTCAAAACTAAAATCCACGGCCGGAGAGTATAAAACATTACAGGATCATTTAAGAAAAGCAGGATATATTTTTATATGGATTACCGACGGACTCGGTTGGATTAAAACTCAAAAACCTCTCAGAGAAACTTTTGAATATAATGATTTTTTGCTCTCATTAAATATGATTGAAAAAGGAATACTTGAAAGGATAGTGTGCAAATGATGATAATTTTTTATGGAAAATGGAATAATTAAATCTTTTATAGAAAAAAATCTTAGATTGGCTAAAAGTATTTGGAATGGAAAAAATGGGTCATCTCTCGAAGCATATTCATTTATAATTTCGTCAATAAAAATTATTGAGCCAAAAATCTCAGAAAATCTTATTTTGAATTCTATTACTGATGGATATTTGGACATTGGTATAGATGCAATTCTTATTGATAAAAAGAATAAAACTGTTTCTTTTTTTGAGGCGGAGAGGACTGATGAAATTAATTATAAAAATTTTGAGACATATTTAAATGCGATTGATACTTGTATTTTTGGCGCTGGAATGCCAAAAAAATTTACTAATATAAATCTTATAAAAAAAGCAAAAAATCTTATTACAAATTCATATAAAGTGAAAATCTATATTCTTAGAAGTAAAGTTATTAAAAAGGATGTATATAAAGAATATTTTAAAAGATTGGAGAAAATTAAAAATAAATATTCTTCAATATCAAGCGTTGATATTTTGGACGCAAAGAGGCTCGTAGAAATAGCTATCGGAGAGCCTTTTAAAAAAATTAACTATCATTGGAAGATAAAAAACTCTTCTGTTGGTGAAGATAATAAAATAGTAATTAAGAAAAACAATTCGGTTGAAACATTAATAGTTAGACTAAGTTTATTAGACATTTTGAAATTACAAGAAGAATATGAAAAAAAAGGATTTAACCTATTTGAACAAAATGTAAGAGGATTTCAGAATATAAAACTAATATCTGAAAAAATAATCTCTACAGTGAAGGAAAATCCGAATTTTTTTTATAAGTATCATAATGGGATCACATTTTCTTGTGATAAAGTAGAAATATTAAATAAAACAAAATATAAAATATATAATCCGCAAATAATAAATGGCTGTCAAACTGTAAGCTCTTTATATAACGCTTTTAAAAAAAATCTTGGCAATAATATTTTAAAAAAATCTTATGTCTTATGTAAATTTTATTCTCTTAAGGAAACTGAAGTAGAAAGCGTCTGCGAAGCTACTAACACTCAAATAAAAATTAACAATTGGGATCTGCGAGCCAATGACAATATCCAAAAAAAGATAGAACTCTTGTTAAGTTTGCGGAGTTTAAAATATGCTCGCAAGTCTGATAAGCTAAAGGGACGTCTTCCAGTTTATTTAGTTTCTTTAGGACAATGGATATATGCATGTAAAAATGAGGAGCCTGCAGCTGCAAAAAATAACAAGAAAAAATTATTTGAGGTAAAAAATGAAGACTCTATTTATCGCAAAATTTATAATGAAAAATTAACTGACGAAGAAGTGGTAAATATATATATAATTGGGAATAATGTAATTCAAAACATTAATAAAAAGAAAAGTAAATTAGATAAAAAATTTGAGAAACATGCTAATTTTCATATTATGGCTGCCATTTATCAATTTGTTAAAAAAGATAAAAATAAAACTATAGATGAAAATTTTGTTTTTAAAAAATATAATTTAGCATTAAAAATTGTAAAAAAAATATTCAAAAAAATTGCTAAGAAGCACAAAGAAAACGAGGATTTGCTATTTAATAAGGTTTTTACAAAAGAGCAAAATACATGGGCAGAAATAAAAAAAGAAATATACCGCAAAGAAAAATAATATTTTCTTGTTAAATTTAAAACTAACTTACATTTAATTTCATTCTTTACTAATCTTCTTTCCCTTTCATTATTTTTAGGGCGATTTTAGCGCAGGCCAAAGCGTCGGAATCGGCCTGATGGTGTTTAAGGGAAATATCCAGTTTTTCGCATACGGTCGATAATTTATGGTTTGGAAAATGCGGCCATTGTTCGCGGGCTAATCGGCAGGTACAGAAAAATTCCGGTTCTTCGAATTTTATTCCGTAAAATCTAAGGCAGGAAAGCAAAACCTTTTGATCGAAAGGCGCATTGTGAGCAAATAAAGAAAGTCCTTTTATTCTTTTTTCTATTTCCGGCCAAATTTCCGAGAAATCGGGAGCATAGGCCGTATGTTCCGGCTTTATTCCGTGAATATCTATGAATTGCGGAACAAAATAAAAGGGCTCGGGTTTTATCAAAGCGCAAAAAGAATCGGCAATCTTTCCTTTTTTAACTATGGTCAGTCCCACCGCGCAAGCCGATGTCGGTTCGTAATTTGCGGTTTCGAAATCTATGGCCGCAAAATCGATCTTTTTAATCATAGTTAAATTATACAAAAGCAAGAGAGTTTAAGAATGCCAAAGGTTGCCAAGATAGGCGGGTTTTTGATAAGATAAAAGTATGGCGCGGTAGCCAAGTGGAAAGGCCGCGGTCTGCAAAACCGCTATGCGTCGGTTCGATTCCGACCCGCGCCTTTTATCTTTTCTTTATATCGAAAGGGGTCGCCTTTTCGTCAAAATCAAATAAGCGGTCCCTCGAGGACTTTATGCAAATAAGCAAAATAGCTTCTTCCTTAGGACAATCGGCGACTCTTAAACTCAACGAATTGGCGTCGACTTTGAAAAAGCAAGGAAAGGATATTATTCATTTGGGCGGAGGCGAGCCGGAATTTGATATTCCCGAAAAAGCCGCGCAGGAAAGTTTGAAGAAAATAAATTCGAAAAGAGTAATATATACTCCTACGGGCGGCGTATCCGAGCTTAAAGAGAAAATTTGTCAATATACTTTTGAAAATTACGGGGTAAAAGTTTCTCCCGCCAATATAGTCGTATCTTCCGGAGCCAAACAGGCGATTTATAATTTCCTGCTTTGCGCGGTAAATCCCGGCGACGAAGTGGTATTCCCCGCTCCTTATTGGGTAAGCTATACGGAAATGGTTAAACTTGTTTACGGTCAGCCGATACCGGTAAAACCTTCCAAAGGACTTCTCTGTTCTTTTGAAGAAATAGAATCGCATATAACGTCAAATACCAAAGCCATAATGCTTAATACGCCAAATAATCCCAGCGGCCTTATCTACGGAGCCGAATTTATAGAAAAAATAGTCGCTCTTTGCGAAGAAAGAAATATTTTTCTTCTTATGGACGATATTTATAATAAACTTGTTTTCGACGGTTTTTCGGTACCTTCGGCTTTTTCTTTTTCGAAAAAAAGCATAGACGAATCCAATATAGTTTCGGTTAACGGAGTTTCAAAAACTTTTTCTATGACCGGATTTAGAATAGGATGGTCGGTTTCCTCTAAAACTATGGCTTCGGCTATGACTAAAGTTCAAGGGCAGATAACATCATGTCCGAGCGATTTAAGTCAGGCGGCTTCCGTTGGGGCTTTGACGGAAGGAGACGCTTTTACCAAAAGGATGATCAAAGATTTGGAAGACAAAAGAAACGCTTTGGTCGACGAACTTTTAAAAATTAAAAAAATAAAGCTGGAAAAACCGCAAGGCACTTTTTACAGTTTTGCCGATTTTTCGGCTTATAATAAAAACAGCTCTCAGCTTTCTTCGGAATTAATAGAAAAGATAGGCGTGGTTACCGTCCCGGGATCGGAATTCGGTATGGAAGGCCATTTGAGGATAAGCTTTTGCGGTAAAAAAGAAGACATAATCAGGGGAGTAAAAAAAATAAGAGAATATTTGGACGGGAACTAAAATCGGAGGAAAAAATGATTTCTCAAACGATAAAAGAAAATAAAATATTTGAAAATCTTTCCGAAGGCGAGCTTTACGAACATGCCGTAAGAAACGGCGAAGCCAATATACTTTCCACCGGAGCTTTGGCGGTAAATACCGGCTATCATACGGCAAGGGCGGCAAAAGATAAATTTATAGTAAAAGAACATCAATCGGCAAAAAATATTTGGTGGGGAGAAAATAATAAGCCGATAGACGAGGCAAGCTTTAATTCTCTTTACGGCAAGCTTAAAAATTATTTGTCTTCCAAAAACGTTTATTTGAGAAAATGCAGAGTAGGAGCCGGAGACCACGCTCTTAACCTGCATGTCTGGACCGAATATGCCTGGCACTCTTTGTTTGTTAAAAATCTTTTCAGAAATTCGCAGGAACAATTTCATAAGCCCGATTTTACGATAATTTCGGCGCCGGGTTTTAAAGCGGATCCTTTTTTCGATAAAACCAGAAGCGATACTTTCATAATAGTCAATTTTGCGAAAAAAGTAGCGATAATAGGCGGAACCGGCTATGCCGGAGAAATAAAAAAGACCGCTTTTACGGTGATGAATTATCTTTTGCCTCTTAAGAAGGTTTTCCCTATGCATTGTTCGGCAAATGTGGGTAAAGACGGAGATACGGCTTTGTTTTTCGGTCTTTCCGGAACGGGAAAAACAACTTTGTCAAGCGATCCGCAAAGAGGTTTAATAGGCGACGACGAGCACGGGTGGGACGAAAAAGGCATATTTAATTTTGAAGGCGGCTGCTACGCCAAGGTAATAAATCTTTCAAAAGAAGCGGAACCGCAGATTTATTCCGCCGTAAACAGATTCGGGACTGTGCTTGAAAATGTGGTATTCGACAAAAACGGCATGCCGAATTTTAGCGACGGTTCGCGAACTGAAAATACCAGAGCCGGTTATCCTCTCCATTTCATAGACAATGCCGTAGAAGGCGATGTCTTCGGCCATCCCAAGAATATACTTATGCTTACTTATGACGCTTTCGGTGTTTTGCCGCCGGTAGCCAAATTGGATTATAATCAAGCGATGTATCATTTTATATCGGGTTATACCGCAAAAGTGGCGAATACGGAAATAGGGATAAAAGAGCCGAAGGCTACTTTCAGCGCCTGTTTCGGAGCGCCTTTTATGAGCTGGCATCCGAGCGTTTACGCTCAGCTTTTGGCAGAGAAAATGGGGAAATATAAATCCGAATGCTGGCTGATAAATACCGGTCTTTGCGGCGGTCCGTACGGCATAGGAAAAAGAATAAGCATAAAAGATACCAGAGCCATAGTAAATTTTGCTATTTCCGGAGATAAATCTTCGGTCAAATATGAAAAAGATCCGGTATTCGGATTTGAAATACCTTTAACTTTCGGCTCGGCGGACGCCGCAATTTTAAATCCCTCTTCGGCATGGAAAGACAAAGAAGAATATAACTTGAAGAAAAAAGAATTGGCCAAGATGTTTGCCGAAAATTTTAAAAAATTCTCGGTAGCCGATAAAGGCATAATTTCCGGCGGACCTTCCCTGTGAAAAAAATAAGTTTTCTATTGACAAATCCCTATGAAAATAATGTATTATTATAGGTATTGAAGTAATAAGGAGGATTAAATGCCAGCTAAATCTAAAGGAAATGCCAAATTCATGGCTCCCGTAACTCCGGATGCCGTTCTTGCCGAAATAGTCGGCGCGAAAGCTATGCCCAGAACCGAAATAGTAAAAAAAATATGGGCTTATATAAAGAAGAACGGTCTTCAGGACAAGAAAAACAAGAGAATGATCAATGCCGACGAAAAGCTTTCCAAGTTTTTCGGAAAAAAGCAGATCAGCATGTTTGACCTTGCCAAACTCATCAGCAAACACGTAAAATAATTTCCCTTCAACAAGGAACAAAACGCCCCGAGGAATCGGGGCGTTTTCATTTTGTAAAATCGCTTTTCAAAAAACGAATAGTTTTTACCGTCATCTATTCCTCCATTCCTCTAATCATTTAATATTCCATATGCTCGCTTGCTATTTTCGCCTATAAAAAGCCGCTATATTTTTGTTAACCTCGAGGGTTAACAAGGGTATGTTTGCCGAAGTCTTTAATAAATTGTAAAATCGGATTATGGATTCGGCTATCAAAGACATACTTCTTCTTACAGACGATTTGATATTCATAGATAAAGTAAGAAATATTTTGGATTCGAGATATTATAAACTTACCGTATCGTCTTCTTTGCCGGACGATTTTTTTTCCGTCGA
>JAAYVI010000023.1 GCA_012517235.1 Elusimicrobiota bacterium
ATTTTAAACTTAGAGAACCGTTGGAATATTTAATTTCCCAAATATCTCCGGGATATATTACGGCAAATTCTTTTCCGCTTCTTTTGCCTATGACTTTTAGTTTTCCGAAACTTCTTATTTTAACCGACTTATTCCTCCATTGCTCGCCTTTATTATTTGCGCCTAAGGCCACGCGTATATTCGGACTTTTTTTGAGTTCGTTTATGGCGTCTACATATTCGGTTACCGTGGGATTTTTTATTTTGAAAGGAGGCCTTATGTCTTCCGGCTGGGCAGTTAGTTTTCCTCTTATTTTATTTAACATTTCTTTTGCCAGAGGATGATTGGGCGCATAGTCCAATACTCTTTCGTATTGATTCCATGCTTCGTTATATTTGCCTTCTCTGAGATATATGCCGGCCAGAGGCAGGCGGGCTTCCACGAAAGAGGGATCTTTTCTTAAAACATTTATCAAATGCTCTCTGGCTTGTTCGTAAAGTCCGAAATTTACGTAATTCCATGCGTATATATAATCCACGCCGGCGAAATCTTTTCTTAATTCCTCGTATTTTTTAAGATTTTCTACGGTTTTAACTATGTCTTTTAATTGAGCGTATACCGCCGAGGCTCCCAAATAAGCTCTTTGATTGGAAGGATTTATTTTGAGCGATTTTTCAAAAAAAGGCAGAGCTCCCTCATAGTCTGCCAAGTGAAATTTAAGCCATCCTATTTCCGCCGCTATTTCGGAATTATTATAATCTAAGGCGAAAGCTTTTTGAAGCAGAGAAATAGCGGCTTCGTAATTGTCTTTTTGTTTCTCGCACATCGCGGCGTTTAAAAGAGGTTTGGGATCCGAAGGATTTAAGGACGCTTGTTTGAGATAATAATCGGCGGCTTTGGTTAAATTGCCTTGCTTATAATTTTCATATGCCAAAGATTCTATTTCCTTTTCTTGAGCCTTTAGAGGGGAAAAAAAAGAGGCAAAAATCAAAAAAGCGGCGGCCGAATTTTTCATAAATCTTATAAATTATACTTAATTTGAAAAAAGCCCAAATTAATATAATATTAAAGTATGCAAAAGGACGACGATAAACTGATAGAGGAATATCTCAAAGGAGACGAAAGAGCTTTTAAGGAGCTTTTTGAAAGATATAAAACAAAACTATATCCCTATCTTATTTCTTTATGTTTGGATAAAGATTTGGCGGAAGACATATTTCAGGAAACATTCGTTAAGATTTCGGAAAAACTGCCTTCGTATAAGAAAGAAAATAAATTTTCCTCGTGGATTTTTACCATAGCCAGAAATATTTTTTTAGATAAGAAAAAAAGCGCGAAAGAAAAATTTTTAAATTCTTCATTGGCTTTTGAAAATTCCGAAGACGAGGTTTCGCCGCAAGATTATTTGAGCGAATCGGGAAACCCTCATTCTTTCCTCGAAGCCGAAAATAAGACGAAGGCTTTATCGGCCGCCATGGGAAAACTTTCCGAAGAACAAAGAGAAATAATAGCCTTAAGGCATTTTGCGGGTCTTTCTTTTAAAGAAATATCGGAAAATCTAAATATTCCCATAGGTACGGCTCTGGCTCGTTTTTCCAGAGGATTGGATAAACTTAGAGAAAGTCTTAAAGATATGCAATAAAAAAAAGTTTTTTTCGTTATATATTGCGGAGGGAAAATGAACTGCGGTCAAAAAGAAAAAAGCATAATGCTGTTTTACGGAGAGCTTACCGGCGAACAGGCCGAACGGGCTCGTCTTCATGTTTCTTCTTGTCCGCAATGCGCACAAACCGTAAAAACTTTGGAAAAGCTTTCCGAAACCGCATCTTTTGCTTTGCCGGAAATTCTGGAAAGAAAAACGCTCGAGAAGGTTTTTTATTCGCCTTCCGCTTTTTCATGGAAAGAAAAAATTCTGGCTTTAGGTTTTTCATTCGCCGCGGCTTTTCTCTTTATAATACCTAAAACCCCGAAAAAGATTTATGCTACGTCGGAAAGCGATTTTTCCTCTATTGAAAGTGAAATTTCGGCCTTGAAATACGATATGGCCGATTATTCCGATTCGGCTTCGGAATATTTCCTGTATTCTTTTGCCGATATTAGACAAGAAAATATTAAGGAGGAAGTATGAAAATAACAA
>JAAYVI010000024.1 GCA_012517235.1 Elusimicrobiota bacterium
ATCCTGAGAAGAGAGTCTGGCGCCGTAAAGAGACGCTTTCCATGCTCCTTTAAGAGCGTCCAAGGCGGAAACTTTTTTCTGAGCGTAAGCTCCTTTTGAAAAATTTGCTTTATCGGCCGGAGTGGTTCCTACCGCTTTATTCTTGCCGCCTTCGGTAAAATTTGAAAGTTCCGTTTTCGATTTTCCCAAAGAAGCGGAGGCCAAAGAAGATCCCAAGGAAGAAGAAAGCTTGGAAGAGGACATAGAAGAAGCGCCGCCCTGATAAACCGCTCCCGGGACCGATTCTTGAGACACGGAAGAAGAAGTTTTGGAGTTCTCCGAAGCTTGAGAAGAAGCTATTGAAGAATTATCGAACGAAAATCCGTCCGGTCTTTCTTCGGTTAGAGTTTTCTCCTCGGAACTAAAATACGCAATAAGTTTTTTAACCAAAGATTTATTTTCTCCGTAAGAATTTCTGGATAATTCGCTGTAAGAATCGGTACCTACCAATTTATGAGCCTGCTTACCTAAAAGGAAATATGCCAGAAAGCCGAAACCCAGCAAAAATATTAAAAGCAAAAAAACCTGAATTTTCCAATACTTCTTAACGGAAAACACCGCCGCGCCTTTTTTTTCTTCTTTTTTATCTTCTTCGGGCATAAAAACCTCCCAAAAAATCAGTCTTAAATCTTCTTACAAAAAAAAACTTGGGTCCGAAAAATGTTTCCATTTGCGCAACCCTGTTTATGTTATAGCAGAGAAAATCGATTTTTTCAAGACCCAAAACGCCAGATGCGGATTAACCCGTTACTTCTATTCGGATTGAGTTTTTTTCAGACAATAAAAAAGTAAATATGAGCCGGATAAAAAACAAACCAAAATAAGCGTTTCGGCGTAGAAAATTCCTTTTTTTTCTATAAGTCCGGAAAAAACGGCCGCTATAAGTCCTCCGGCGGCCCAGGCAGAGAGAGTATTTAAAGATCCGAAAGATGTTTTATCGGGATTTGAGGAAAACATCTTTGGAATTCTTGAGGCCAAAGCCATCACATAAATTCTATCGGCAAGCATAAAAAAAGAAATTAAAACCAAAGCGGTTTTAGCATCTGCTTTACCGAACAAAAATAAAGGCAAAGAAAACGCCGAAGACAATATTCCCCAATAAAATATTTTCATATAACCGAACTTTTCTACCAAGGAAGCGGAGAAAAAATTAACGGCCGCCTCCGCCAATCCTATTATCAAAAGATAATATCCCGTGGTCTTTAAATCAAAACCGTAATGATGGGAAAACCATATTCCGCAAAAAGCATAAAAACCGAAATAACACATTCTATTAAGAAAAAATCCCAAATAAAAAGCGGATGCGTAAGGAGTAGACAGGGCTTTCGAGTATCCTTTCCAAATACGTTTTTCCGGAAGTATCCCGTCTCCTTCGGGAAAAGAAAAATAAACTCCGGCCGCGGAAATAAATACTCCCGCGGAAAGTAGAAAAATGGGATACGACCAATGAAAATAAAAAGCCGCCAAAGCGGAAGCCGGCACGCCCAAAGCTACGGCTAAAGGTCTTGCGGACATCAAAACCGCAAGCATAGAACCCGAGTATTTTTTTTCTACTCCGTGATAGGCCATCCACCACATAACACAGGCCGCCAATCCTCCGCCGAACCCCGCAAATACTCTTAATATCAAAGCGGCAGAAAAGAGATTGGAAAGAGGAAAAGCAACCGAAGACAAGGAAAGAATAATACCGGAAAAAAACAATGTTTTTGCCGGAGAAATAGCCGATATGATTGCCGGACCCGCCAAAAGACCGGCAGCCACGGACCAAGAACAAGCGGAAATGAGCAAAAGTCCGGTTTCGGGTTTTACGGAAAAATGCGAAGCTATGTCTTTTGCCATCGGAGCGATAGAATTATCGACCGAAGAGAAAAAGAAGATGAAAGCAAAAGAAAAAATAAGAGAAACAGGAAATGTCATTTGAAATTTTCCTCTAAGAAACTTTTCATTTTTTTAAACTTTTTTTTAGAAGCCGAAAAACAAGCCAAAGAAGCTTCTCCATGCGAAAAGCAAACTATTAAAAATCCGTCTTTTTCCCCCGGTTTTTTAATTAACCCAAATCCCCATTTTTTTAATTTTTTTTCCAAAGCGGCGGAAAAAGACTTAAAACCCGAACTTCCCGTTTTTAAACCCTCTCTGTAAGAGATGTTTGTCTTTTCTTTGAAATAGCGTTTTGCGAAAGAAAAAAGAAAATAAAAACCGTTATTTCTAAGATTGGCTTCCAAAGCATATATCTTTCCGGTCTTTTTTTCCTTAAGCCAATCAAAATTCGCTATGCCGCGGAATCCTAACTTTCTAAGTTTTTCAGACAATAAAACGGATTTTTCTTTTAGAAACTTTTCGTCTCTATTTGCGGATATTTCATAATCAAATCCGGACCATTTCCCATTTTTAGATTTTTGCCTGTCGCATCCGATATAAACGCTTTTTTCCCGAGATATCTCGCATAATGTCCCGATTATTTGCGACGGTTCCAAAAAAGGTTCTATTATTAAAGTTCCTTTATTATAAAAATTTTCCAACCTATCGATTAATTCCAAAGGTCTTCCGAACATATTGCCCATGCCGCCGCCGTATAATGTTTTTTTGAGAAAAATTTTTTTATAAGAAGGAAATGTTTTTATTGCGCGTTCGGCGGCCGCCATGGAAGACACGGTATACCCTTTTATATACGGCACGCCGTTTTTGGAGCATAATTTCTTAAAATAAGATTTATCGTTGGCAAGCAAAGCTTCTCTTGAAAAATGAAGACCTTTTCCTCCGCTTATTTTTTTAAAGCCCGCCTCCTTTGCGACCCTCGCTGTCTTTGGCGTTTCTATGAATACGGAAAGACTAAAACCTTCTTTGGCTGCTTTCTTTGTTTTCAAAAAAGCTTTTTCATCGCAAATCAAACTGTCGCAAAGATAATACGGACGGGATTTTTTGGATATGAAAATCAGAGGTTTTTCATCCGTGCTTATTCCCAGAACACGAGCGGCATAATCATAAAAAGAAGGGGAGATTTTTTTTGTAAAAACCGCTTTATCTCCTGGAGAAAGACAAAATAAAAATCTTGGGAAAATTTTTTCCGTTTTTTTAATAAAATTTGCCCTTAACTTTTCGTCCGTTTCGGCCGCGGTTTCTTCTATGTTAAACAAGTGAAATTCAGGCATAAAAAGTACCGTCGCAAACCCTTTCTTTCTTTATGCCGCAAGACAATGCTCCGGCGCCGCTTTTTAGAGAGCATATGACAAAGTTAAAACCTTCCTTTTCCAATACGGCCGCGATTTTTGCCGCGGAAATCTTTTTTGCTTCCGGCTTTAAAGAAAAATAAAAAGTATCTTCCTGTTTTGGTAAATATCTTTTTAAAGAGGAGATATCGTAAAGAGACATAAGTAAAGAAGTATTTTTTTCTCCGACTTCTTTTTTTAAAATTTCTATCATATCGGAAGATAAAAGCAAATAAGAAAACATGGCTCTTTTTATTCCGGATTTTTTTATTTTTTTTAAAAGCTTTTCCAAAGATTCTCCATCGTCGAAAGACGCCGCGATAGGATCCAAATGCGCCGTAGTTTTGACTCCCAAAGAAGATATTCTGCCCGCCGCCGCTATCCTTAAGTCCGTATCCGGAGTATTATTTTCGAGTTTTAAGCGGTTAAGCGGCCTTAAGGCAAAATTATAAGAAAACTTCGATGGTTTCTTTGCCATTATTTTTTCTATTTCGCGGGAAGGAACGCCTTTTGTCGTTATAATTATTCTCTCCGCTTTGGAAGAAGCAAGTATCGAAAGTATTTCGGCGCTTAGTCCGTTTTTGACGAAAGGCTCGGAAAAAATATCGGTAAATCTGCATAGCTTAACGATTTTTATTTCTTCCGAATGAGTTTTTTGTTTTATTTTCTTTAAAAGGATTTCTTCGTCATAAAGCAAAACCGGATTTTCAAAAGAGGTTTTGGCCTTATTTAAAGCGCTTTTTACGCTTTTTCTAAATCTCGCATAGCAATAAAAGCATCCGTGAGAACATCCGGCCCAAGGCTCCAAATAATGATATTTTCCGTACCAGCATGTACCCAAACATCCTTTTGAAAAAAGAGAAAGATTTTCCATTATTTCTCCTTTACCGCAAGCATATATCCGTAAAAGGAACTGTATTTTTTCGCTTCTTTTATTACAAATCCGCCGGCCGAAAGAGCTTTTCTCCATTCAGACAAACCGCAAGGATATTCTTTCTTAAAACAATATATGACATCCTTTTTCTTTTTTTCCCATTCTTTTCCGTAATACTTTCGGCAGTCTTTCATTAAATTTCCCCAGTTTTTTTTAAGTTCTTTTCTTGAAAAAAGGAAAAATATTCCGTCCTCTATGACAAAAATCGATCCTTTGGGCATTTTTTCCGAAATTTTTTTAAAGAACTTCTTTTTCTCCGAAAATTTCAAATGATGAAGAGATTTTCTTGCAAAACCTTTATTAAAAAAAGGCAAATTTGCCAAATCGGAAAAGTTTCTTTTAAAAAATTTAAAATTTTTAGATTTCATTTTTTTTCGCGCCGCCCGAAGCTGAGAAGAAGACATGTCTACTCCGAAAACAAAGGAAGCTTTTTTGGCCGCGGCGGACAAGAATGCCCCGTCGCCGCATCCGAAATCTCCGACAAAATCTTTTTTTGAAATTTTCAGTTTCTTTATGAAAAACCTAATATCCGGATCGGGGAAAAAATAATTTTTTGAATATTTTTCGGCATAAGAAGCTTTTTTCCACAAGAGAGACATAATTAAAATATATCGGAGGACTTTTAGAAACGCAAGAGCCCAAAGCCCTATTAAATCCTTTTGCCCAAAACAAAAGACAATACCGCATTATTGGCCGAGCCCAAGTCGAAATTTTCTCCTTTCATATCGAATAGATGTTCAAACCTAAATTCCAATCCCATCGATAATCCTTTTGAGTAATTTTTTAAAATCCCGCCGCCCGCTTTTAAGCCGAATTCCGTAGACGACGAAGACGAAAAAGCCGAACTTTTGGGAGATGTCCAATGATAAATACCCGGACCCAAATAAACATAATACTTTCTTTCGTTTATTCCCAGCCAAGAAAAAAGAACGGGAGAAAAATTGAAAACGGAAACTTTTATATCGTTATTTCTGTTCTTATGCTTAATGTCGTATCCCGTTTCCAATCCCCACGACAATCCTTCGTCTATGTCTTTTACAAAAAGAAACGAACCGTTTAAAGCGGGCTTAAATCCCGAATCGGAATCTCCCCAGTGTCCGAATACCGGAGCGGAAATTCCGCCTTTTAGAAAAATAGTTTTTACCGACGACGGCGCTTGAGCGGAAACACCCGCGCAAAATAAAATAACTATAGAAAATATATTTTTCATAAAATTCCCCCTATCTTTTTTTCGGCTGCGCTCCGACTCCTTCTTTCACCGAACTCATATCGTAAAAACCGTCCGAAGACATAATATTTTTAGGATAGGACATTATTCCTCCGGCTAAAAAATAAGGAGTATCCAAATCCAAAAAATCAAATCCCCCGCTGCCCAAAGAAAAATGCAAGGCGGCAAAAGTGGCAAGCTGGCTTTCCATCATTTGCCCTATCATGAGTTTAAGTCCGCGGCTTAAAGCTAAGCGCCTTATTTCGGCCGCTCTTAAAAGACCCAATTTTGTAAGTTTTATATTTATTCCCGACGCAGCTTTTTTATCGATAATTCTAACCGCATCGTTCAACGAATAAGCGGATTCGTCGGCTAAAACCACCGATTTTGATTTTCTGGAAACTTCTTTTAACCCGTCCAAATCTTCTTTTTTTACCGGCTGTTCTACCACCGTCGGACATACGCCTTTTTTGCCGAGTTCCGATAAAAACGACAAAGCTTCTTTTGCGCTATAAGCGCAATTGGCGTCAAGATATATTTCGCTTCTTTGCGAAGCTTTTGACACGGCCAAAACCCTCTTTATATCCGAATCAAAATCGGATCCTACTTTTATTTTGAAAACCTTAAAACCTTTCTTTCTCATTTTTTGCGTGAAATCAAAGGCCGTTTTTTCGTCTCCTATTACTACGGTTATATCCGTCTGAACTTTTTTAGGTTTGTTTCCGTAAAATTTCCACATCGGAATTTTTAAGGATTTACAAAACGCGTCGCATACCGCCGTTTGAAGAGCGAATAAAGCGGCTCTGTTGTTTTCAAGTTCTTCTTCGGCTTTTATAATAACCCGTAAATAATTTGACAAAGAATATCCCTTTGTCTTAACTGCAAATTTTTTTAGATTTTCGGCGGTTTTAGAAAAACTTTCTCCGGTTATATGAGAAGCTATGGGAGCTTCCCCGAAACCTTTTATTCCGTTTTTAAGAGTTATTTCCAAATAAACATTTTCTAAAATTTTATGAGAACCGCTCGATATTGTAAAAGGCATTATCAAAGGAGACCTTAAAGCCCCTACTTTAACTTTTTCTATTTCCAGCTCTCTCATAGGTTTTCTCCTTTTCCTTCCCTGTTTCTTGCCGTAATCATCATAAAAGCTACAAGCATTAAAACCAAAAAGCCTTGAAAAAGGTTTATATAAGTTTCCGCGCTCTTGCTGTTAACGGAAATTTCTACGGCCTGAAGACCCAAAATCAAATTAAGTATAAGAATGAAAGCGACGGCTTTCTTTACTCCGAAACCCAAATTCAAAAGCCTATGATGAAAGTGATCTTTACCGGCATATTCCAGCCATTCTTTAAAATTAGAAACCTTACCGTTTTTTATTCTCGATATACTCGTATAAATCAAATCAAAAATAGGTATTCCAAGAATTAGAATAGGGCCGGCAACCGAAGGCAATACGGCATTTTCTGCCCATGTGGCGTAAATGGCCATAATACCCAAAGAAAATCCTATGAAAGTCGAACCGCCGTCTCCTAAAAAAACTTTCGCCGGATTCCAGTTATAAATTAAAAAGCCGGCGCAGGCTCCGCTTAAAGCGGCGGAAAATAAAGCAAGTTTCATTTGCCCGCTAAGAACTCCCAATACGGTAAAACAAACGGAACAAAAAAGCCCCATAGAAGCGGCCAAACCGTCTATCCCGTCCATAAAATTAAAAGCGTTTAAAATACCTATGAGCCAGACAACCGTTATCAAGTATGAAAATATTTCTCCGGCAAAACCCATATGATAAAAAAATGTTATTTTAAGACCGCAAAAGAAAGCCACGCTTGCGGCTAAAAATTGAAAGAAAAGCCTAAAATATGCGGAGGCTTTCTTTATATCGTCATAAACTCCTATAAAAAAAACTATGCTCGAAGAAACCGCTATTCCAAAAATCATTAATGAAAAATCGGTATTTCTTAAAAAAGCGGCAATAAAAGCGGCCCAAACCGCCAAACCGCC
>JAAYVI010000025.1 GCA_012517235.1 Elusimicrobiota bacterium
AAAAAACGGCATAGAAGCTTTGGAAGAAATAATATCTCAAGATCCATCTTCGGCCGTAATGATGATAACCGGCAATGACGAAGAAGATTTGGCCAGGCTTTGCCTTAAAAAAGGAGCTTTCGATTATATATCGAAACCGATCAATCTTAAAAATTTGGAAATATCCATAAAAACAAGACTCGCTTTAAACGGCTGAATTTTATGCGAAATTATATATAATAAATTTTGCGAGGAATTTGACAGTATGAAGAAAGAAAAAACGACTCAATTAAGGCATATTACCGCCAAAATAAATGTTTTGGGCTATATTATTTCCAAGACAAAAAACAAATCGTCGGTAAAAAGAAAACTTTCTTTAATGAGTAAAATGCTTCAAAAAGCCGGCGAAATTACTTGCGAATTAAAGAAAGTGTAACATAGTTATACTTGAAAACAAAAGAGGCAAGATTTATAATATAAAAGCCGCATATTTAGGCAAAAAAGAGGCGAGGGAAAATGCATAAGGTATTGATAATAGAAGACGACGAAGAGCTCTGCTCTTTAGTGGCGGAAGCTTTCAGATTGGAAAAATTTGAGGCATACCGAGCTACGTCGGTGGAAAATGCTATAAATATCTTATCTGAAAAAAAAATAGATTTGGTTTTTGCCGACATAGTTTTAAACGATAAAAAAAGCACCGACTATATCAAAGACATGTTCAAATTAAACGACAATCTAAAAATAATATTTACTTCCGCTCATTATGATTTGGTAAAAAAAGAAAATATTGCCGAAAGAAAGAGAATAATAGCCATATCCAAACCTTACGATATAGAAAAAGTTATTTTATCCGCAAAAGAAATGCTTTTAAAATAAGATCATCGCAAATCTTTATTCAAATAATCGCTTATTATTCTTTTCACATCGTCTAATTTATAAGGCTTAGGCATAGCCGCGTCAAAATTTCTTTCTTTATAATTGCCTACCCCTTGAGAACTATATCCGCTGGAAACTATGCTATATAAAGAAGGATTTATTTCTTTAAGTTTGGCGTTTACAAAATATCCGTCGACATCGCCTTTTAAAGTAAGATCTATAAAAGCCAAATCTATTTTATTTTTAGAAACTATCTCCAAAGCGCTCTGAAAATCCTTGGCCTGAAAAAAATCGTGACCTAAAGATTTTATTATTCTCGAAAGAGACTTCAAAACCATTTCTTCGTCGTCCACTATCATAATAGACAGTTTTTTTATGGAAGAGCTCAAAGGTTCGTCCTTTTTCTCTTTAAAAGGTTCGCTTAAAGCCGGCAGATAAATTATAAACTCCGCGCCTTTGTCTTTCTGCGAAACGATATCTATATAACCGCCGTGATTTTTGACTATTCCGTAAGTCATATAAAGACCCAGTCCGTTACCTTTTTTCTTTGTCGTAAAATAAGGTTCAAAAATTCTTTTTTTATTTTCTTCTTCTATTCCGCAGCCGTTATCTTTTATCGATATTCTTATGTAATTTCCAGAAGACAAATTACTCTTATCTTCTTTGTTAACATAATAATTTTCCGCTCTGATATCTATTCTTGGATTTGAGATCGAAGCAACCGCTTGAGAAGCATTTATGATTATATTGGATATGGCTTGAGTAATTTGCCCTCTGTCTATTTCGATACCGTTTAAATTTTCTTCTATGTATACATTCTTTGCGGCGCTTAAGCCTCTGAGCAAAAAATTGAAAAGATTTTCGAAAAATTTATGGGTGCCTGTTTTTTCACGCAAAGGCGCGGCGCCTTTTGAAAAAAACATCAATTGAGACGCAAGAGATTTTGCGGCTTCCGCGCTTTTTATCGTTTCCTCGGCTATATCCTTTTCTTCGCCCGACAATTTTTCTATAAGAAGCGAAAGATTTGCCGTTACGGCGCTTAGTATATTGTTAAAATCGTGCCCTATCCCGCCGGCCAAAACTCCCAAT
>JAAYVI010000026.1 GCA_012517235.1 Elusimicrobiota bacterium
GCAAGCCGAACTTTTCGCCGCAATTCGCGAATATTTCGAAATACCCAAACAGGAAAATCTTTCCCTTAAAGATTATCCTACCATCAGACATTGCGTTAAATTCGTGCTCGACAATAAATCCGTTTCGCAAACGCAGGCAAAGCACTCTCAAAAAGAAACGATAAATAAATATTTGGAGTCCGGTTCATCGCATTCCAAAGAAACGTACGCATCTGCTTCCGCGACCGCGGTAGCAGAACCGGAAATAAATATCGATGAAATAAAAAAAGCGGTAGAAAATAATCATCCTCCGAGACATTTCAGACATACTCCCGTAATTTGCGAAATGCCGGTAAAAGAAGAAATAATAAAAAAATTTGATCCGGCCAGACCGGTATTGATAATAGGCGAAAATTTGGAGCTAATAAAATCATGCAGGAAAGAATTAACCAAACTCGAACTAAGCTCGGTAGTTCTGACATCTCAAAAAACGAAATTATCGGAAACATGGACGGTAGATTTTGCTCAAGAAGAAAGCGCGGAAAACGCTCTTAAAGAAATCGCTTTAAAATATCCGGACATTCAAGGAATTATTTATCTTATGGGCTGCGCGGACAAGCCTTTCGTCAATTCCCTGGATCCGATGAAAGATATGCGTTATTATGCCCTGCCTCTTTTTTCGGCGATAAAACTTTTTAATAAAGCTTTAAACAATCCTTCTCAGGGATGCTCTTGCTTTGTCGCTTCCGCCACCACCTGCGACGGCAGATTCGGATATTCTCAAAACGCTTCTTACGACCCCGTTTACGCTTCCATATACGGGATTTCTTTATGTATGAGAAAAGAATTGGATAAAGCTGTGGTTAAACTTATAGATTTCGAAAAAGACGCGCCGATATCTCTCATAACCAGAAAAATATTCTATGAGGTTCAATATTCCGATCTAAGACATACGATATGCTATCATTCAAATAAAAGACATTCGATGATAGCGATACCGGCGGGAATAAATAAAACTAAGGAAAAATATCCTCTTAAAGGGAAAAAAGTGATAATAACCGGCGGCGGCAGAGGGCTGGGGGCATTATTTGCCAAAATAATAGCTTCCAGATGGCAGCCGGAAATAATAATCATGGACATAATAGAAGAAAATCCTTTTGCGGAAAAACTTTTGTCCATGACGGCTCAGGAAGCGGAAAATTACAAAAAAACGGAATTTCTCGCTTCTCTTAAGGGAAAAAATTCCAAAGTGACTCCCGCGATACTGGAAAAAGAATTTACAAAGCTAAAAGATGCCGCCGGTTTGATAAAAACATTAAAAGAACTTTCGGCTTTGGGTTCCAAAGTTTCTTACTTGCGCTGCGATTTAAATAATGCGGCTCAATTCGAAGAAACGGTCTTAAAGCTAAAAGAAAAGTCCAGAGCCGACGGCTTGGTACATTTTGCCGGTTTGGAAAGGTCCAAACTTATAGCCGACAAGGAAAAAGAGGAATTCGAGTTGATATTCAAAACAAAAGCTCAAAGCGCCATAAATCTTTGGAAAGCGGACATAGTCAAAGACAACGGATTCTGGGTAATGATATCTTCCATAGCCGGCAAATTCGGCAACTTGGGTCAAAGCGATTATGCGGCGGCCAGCGATTATATTTCAAAATTCGCCATAAATCTTTACAATAAAGGGCAAAAAGCTTTCTCCATAGATATGACCGGAATAGCCAATATAGGCATGGGAGCAAGACCCGGAGTGGAAGCCTTCCTTAAATCTCAAAATATGGAATTTCTATATCCGGAAGAAGTAATGAACGCCTTGGCCGACGAAATAGTTTACGGCGACTTGCCCGAACTCATCTATTCGGGAGATTTGGGTAAATTGGATTGGGATAAACAGCTGCAATACGAGCCTTCTTACGGAGAAACAAAGGAAAAAGAAAATACGGGACTTCATTTCGCTTCCAAGGGGAAGATTTCGAAAGATTCTTTTTCTTTCGAAAAAAATATATCCGTTCAAAGCGATCCTTACATGGAGGATCATGCGATAAACGGAACTCCGGTTTTTCCGGGAGTCATGGGAATAGAATCTTTTGCCCAAGCGATAAACGCTTATCTTTCGGTAAAACCTTTAAATCTCAAAAATATATCCTTCCAATTGCCGATTAAACTTCTTAAAAACAATCCCGCCGATATAAGGATAAAAGGCGAAGGAAAAGACAATATTCAAATGAAAATAGAATCGGATTTTATAAATTCCAAGGGCATAAAAATGGGGGAAACGAGAATACATTTTAAAGCGGAATACGATTCCTCCGTTTCCCCTACGCAGTCCGCGCCGGAACATATAAAAATCAAAAATAAATACAAAACGGAAAAAGAAACTATTTATAAAACATATTTTCACGGACCTTCTTTTCAAGTTTTAGACGGGATAATATCCGCTTCCGATAAAGAGGTTCTGGGCGTTTTCAAAAAACCCAATACGCCTTTATTGAAAGACAAAGAAATGAATTACATATTTCATCCCATGATAATAGAAGCCGTATTTCAAACCTGCGGATGGAGAGATTTATACTTGGAAAATAAAATGACACTTCCCGACAAAATAGCGCAAGTTTCAATTTTAGACAATAATCCCGATCCGGAAAAATTATATACGCTTGCGGTTTACAAAGGGACCGACGATTACGGTAAAAGTATTTATGACGGCTGGGCTTTTGACGAAAACGGAAAAGTTTTTGTTTTTCTCAAAGACTATGTTATGATACCGGTGAAAATCTAAATGAAGCCATACTTAAAAATAAAGGAAGTGACGGAACCCGGCGGTTTGGAAAATTTCAGCGAAAGAGAAAAAGATATTTTTTATTCTCTGAAAAATCCGAAAAGGCGGGGAGAGTGGTACTGGGCAAGAATTTCCGCAAAAGAGCTCCTATCCGACATATACAAAATAAATCAAAAAGAAATAGAAATATTAAACGATCAAAACAGAGTTCCATACGCTAAAATAAACCAAAAGAAAATAAATATATCCATATCTCATAGAGCCGGCCTTTGCGGATGCGCCGTTTCTCAAAGTTCCTCGCCTGTGGGAATGGACATAGAAAAAAAAGAAGAAAAAAATATTTCTTTTTTCGAAGAATATTTAAACGAAGAAGAAATCTCTATGTGCGCCAAAAATCCGAATATTTTCTCGGATATATGGGCTTTAAAAGAAGCATCCCTTAAGATGTTGGGATTGGGTCTTAGCATAAGCGCCAAAGATGTTTGCGTAAATAGAGAAGAAATATTGTTTAAAGGACAAGCTTTAGAAAAAGCCAAACAATTGAACATAGTAAAAACTAATTTCGAATTACAAACGAAAAACGACTGGCGAATAGCTTTGGTGTGGTCTTAATTAACGGAGGAATACATGTCCGAACTAATAGAACCTCAAAACAATGAAAAAAAAGAACAAAACGAAAGCAAAAAAACTAAGAAACACAGGGAAACCCCTCAAAAATTATTAAAATTTCGAGAAATAGCCGCGCAAGCCGCCGCCGGCGCTTCGGCGGAAAGAATAAAAGCTCAAAAAGACAAAGGCAAACTTACCGCCAGAGAAAGAATAAATTATCTTGCCGACGAAGGAAGCTTTCAGGAAATAGGAGCTTTGATAGAATCAAGATGCACGGATTTCGGCATAAAAGACAAACATATAAAAGGCGACGGCGTAATAACCGGATTTGCCAGAATAAACGGCAGAAAGGCCGCCATATTTTCTCAAGACTTTACTCAGCTTGGCGGTTCTTTAGGCTTGGCTCATGCCAGAAAAATAGCAAATCTTATGGACCTTGCTCTTAAAGCCGAGTGCCCGGTAATAGGAATTTTAGACAGCGGCGGAGCAAGAATACAGGAAGGCGTAGACAGCCTGGACGGATACGGCGAAATATTTTATAGAAATACGAAATCGTCCGGCGTAATTCCTCAAATTTCCATCATAGTAGGTCCTTGCGCCGGAGGAGCAGTATACTCTCCCGCTTTGACAGATTTTGTTTTTATGGTAAAGGGAATAAGCAATATGTTCGTAACCGGTCCGGCCGTAGTAAAAGCTGCTACCGGAGAAAACATAGACGCCGAAACATTGGGGGGGGCAAAAGCTCACGCGTCTAAAAGCGGCGTTTGTCATTTTGTGGCAAATTCCGAACAAGACTGTTATAGACAGGTGAAAGAATTGCTTTCTTTTTTGCCGTCAAATTCATGCGAAAAAGCTCCGGCTTTGGCTTCTTCCGACCCCATAGAAAGAAAAATTCCTTTATTGGAAAGACTTTGCGAAATGGATCCCAAAAAACCTTATAGAATACATCACATAATTTGGTGGCTTGCCGACGATCATAGATTCCTGGAAGTTCATCAGGAATTTGCAAAAAATGTCGTAATAGGATTTATAAGACTCGGAGGCGAAGTTGTCGGAGTAGTGGCCAATAATCCGGCTCATATGGCCGGCGCTTTAGATATAGATTCCAGCGATAAAGCCGCAAGATTCATAAGGTTTCTAAATAACTTCAACATACCGATATTGACGCTTATAGACGTTCCGGGATATTGGCCCGGAACCGCTCAAGAACACGGAGGAATAATAAGGCACGGCGCAAAACTGCTTTATGCTTATGCCGAAGCTACAGTTCCGAAAGTAAGCTTAATACTTAGAAAAGCTTACGGCGGCGCTTATATAGCGATGAATTCCAAATATATGGGAAGCGATATGAATTTTGCTTTGCCAAGCGCGGAAATAGCGGTAATGGGACCTATGGGAGCCGTGGAAATACTTTATTCAAAACAGATAAAAGAAGCCAAACCGGAAGAACAAGCGGCCATTAAAGCCAAACTTGCTCAAGAATATTCTGACAAATTTGCTTCTCCTTATCAAACCGCGGCCGCGGGATCGATAGACGAAGTAATAGAGCCTTCGGAGTCGAGAATGAAATTAATAGAAGCTTTTAAATTTCTTAAAGATAAAAAATCGCGTCCTTATAGTTCAAAAAAAGGAAATATACCTCTTTAATAGACGGAAAAGCGCGCAATATTAGCAAAACTTATATGCCTTTTAATTATATTAATATGATTATTTTTCCTTTTTTTGTAGAATAATTCTATAGTTCTTTTCTAAAAAATCGCCGGATTTTAAAAGCCGCTTTACGAAAAGCGGCAAAAGGATGGAGAAAATATGGACCCAGTTTCTTTGCTGAAAGCCGTTGTTTTTCTGCCTTTAATAGGCGCTTTTATTATTCCCCTGACCGCTCTGATTTCCAAGGAAGTCAGAAACGCATTTTCGGTCACATTGGGGATTCTTACTTTTGCTTGCGCGGTTCTTCTTATACCCGCCGCCGCCGTCGGGGCGCCGGTTTCTTTCGAAATAAATTTTCCTTTGGGACTCAATTTCGCCATAAACGCCGATTCTCTCGCCGTTTTTATGGCGGCCGTATCCTCTTTCGTAAGTATGATAATATTGATATACTCCGTGGATTACATATCGCATTATGAAAATCAAACGGAATATTACTCGATGGTGGTTCTCTTTTTGGGCTCTATGATGGGTCTTGTTTTTTCAAAAAATTTAATATGGCTTTACGGATTCTGGGAGTTAACGGGATTTGCTTCGTGGCGCTTGGTAGGTTTTTTTAGAAGCGACAAAGACGTGGCGAAAGCAAATAAAACCATTCTCGTAACCGTATTCGGAGCTCTGGTAATGTTTCTGGGAATAATCATGGTTTACTTTGAAAAAGGAACTCTGGATATGGCTCAGCTCAAAAGTTCCGAAATTTCTTTTCTGGCCGCTTCTTTGATACTTGCCGGAATATTTTCAAAATCGGCGACTCTTCCTTTCTCCACATGGCTTCCCGACGCCGGCGTAGCGCCGTCGACCGTCACATCTTTGCTTCACGCCGCGGTTCTGGTTAAGATAGGCGTATATGCTTATGCCAGACTTTTCGGCACGGTTTTCGTCGCTCCTCAATCCTTTTCGTATATGGTTACCGCACTTGCCGGACTTAGCGCCATAATATCCGCCGGAGCGGCTTTGATAGAAACCGATATAAAGAGAATCATAGCTTATTCTACCGTAAGCCAGTTAGCTTTCATTTTCTTGGGCCTGGCAAGCGGAAATCAGTCCGCCTTTGCGGGAGCTTTGCTTTACATAATGATGCACAGCGTAGCAAAAGGAGGACTTTTTCTTTGCGCGGGCATAATAGAGCAGAAAACTCATACTAAAGACATAATGAAAATGGGCGGCCTTTATAAAACGATGCCCGTTACCGGACTTTCTTTCGCTCTTTGCTCTCTCTCCGTAATGGGTATACCGCCTTTCGGAGGATTTTTCAGCAAATTCATGGTTTTTAAAGGCGCGGTAGAATCCGGAAACATATTGATATTATTCCTTTTTGCCATAGGCGCGGTTATGACGCTGCTTTATCTTTCGAGACTTTTTTATCTCGTATTTTTGGGAGAGTATAAAGGCAATTCCGCCGCTCCCGAAGAAGGATCCCCTTCAATGGTGGCAAGCGTCTCTTTTCTCGCCTTATGCGGAATAATACTCGGTTTCCTGGTTTCATATCCGTTTAATTACGCGGTTTTAATTTCAAAACAACTGGGAGTTAACCTGCAATGACAACTAACCTTATAGCCGTAGGACTGCCTTTATTCTCCGCTCTTCTTCTGCTTCTGATTTCGGAAAAGACGAAGTATTTGAAAGAGCTTCTTTCGATAGGAGTGCTTCTGACCTCTCTTATCGCGGCCGGCATGGGTCTTATTCTCTCCATGAAAGGCGTTCAAACTTCTCTCAATTTGGAATGGCTCGGCTCTCTAAGTTCTTTTTCCTTAAAAGCCGATATGCTTTCTTCTTTCCTATTGGCGGCCGTTTCGATGTTCTCCGCGGCCGTTTCTTTATACTCTTTTTCAATGGAAAAGAAAGGTTCTTCCAAATGGTTTTACTTCAATGTGCTTATGACTCAAGCTTTGGCGGCCGGCGCGGTTTTGAGCGACAGCTTAATAACCATGCTTTTCTTCTGGGAAGGAATGCTCGTTTTCCTCTACACTTTTATCGCTTTATCGGCCGATAGCAAAGAGACCAAAAATACGGCTCTCAAGGCTTTCCTAATAAATGCCGTTACGGATCTTTTGATGATAATAGGCGTTTTAATAACAGGAGCATTGGCCGGAAGCTTTAATATGAGCGCTATCTCCGGTTCAAAAC
The DNA here is from genome assembly GCA_012517235.1 of Elusimicrobiota bacterium. Taxonomy (GTDB): domain Bacteria; phylum Elusimicrobiota; class Elusimicrobia; order Elusimicrobiales; family UBA9959; genus JAAYVI01. Next base: position 7,196 of record JAAYVI010000026.1, read on the forward strand.
TTACTCTTACCGGATGGGCCACCGCCGGATATGTTTTGATGCTGATAGGCGCAGTAGCAAAAGCGGGAGCTTTTCCTTTTCATACTTGGATACCGGATGCCGCGCTTAACTCTTCGGCTTCTTTTATGTCTTATGTGCCCGCGGCCATAGATAAACTTTTGGGAATTTATTTCCTGGCCAGAATAAGTCTTTATCTCTATCAGTTAGACAGTTTCATGCAGATAGTTTTAATGACACTGGGAGCCGTTACCATAATCGTAGCGGTTATGATGGCTTTCGTTCAGCAGGATTATAAAAGACTTTTATCCTATCACGCCGTCAGTCAAACCGGATACATGATATTGGGAATAGGAACTCTAAATCCCATAGGCATAGCCGGCGGACTTTTCCATATGATAAATCACGCAACCTACAAGTCTTGTTTGTTTATGACGGCCGGCTCCGTAGAGAGACAAACCGGGACAAACGACATAGAAAAATTAGGCGGACTATTTTGGAAAATGCCTGTAACCGCCGTATGTTTTATCATAGCGGCGGCGGCAATATCGGGAATAGCGCCTCTCAACGGTTTCTTTTCAAAGGAGCTTGTTTATAAAGGTTCTTTGGAAACCGGATATGTTTGGTTTTTCTTTGCCGCGGAAATAGGATCTTTCTTGACTTTGGCGTCTTTTCTAAAATTAGGCCATTCCGTTTTTTTCGGAAAATTAAAACCGGAGTTTGAGAATGTAAAAGAATCTCCTTTCTCCGTTCTTTTCCCGATGGTAATATTTTCGGCGATATGTTTGGCTTTCGGATTCGGCGCTTATTGGCCGATTAAAAATCTGATAGAACCCTCTTTGGCCGGAATAGGAATTGTTTCCTCTCACGAATTGGCTGGATTTCATCCGGACTATTTGTTTGCCTTTTCTCTGGCCGTAATACTTCTGGCCTTGGGCAATCACATACTCGGATTTAATCTTGCCGGGAAAAGAGCGCATAAAGCCAGCGATCACATACATCACGCTCCCATACTGTCGGAGATTTACGATATGGCCGAAAAGAAATTCTTCGACCTTTACGAACTCTCTATGAAATTTATGAATTATTTTTCAAGGCTTCTTTTCAAATCGGACAGATTTTTCGATAAGATCACCGATAATATGCCCTCGGGATTTTTCGGCTATACGGCCGAAAAAATATCCGCGGCTCACAGCGGATCTTATTCTCTGTATATGTCTCTGTCTTTGATAGGCGCTTTAATATATCTGTTTTTGGCCGGAGGATTAAAATGACCACGGAACTTCTTTCTTATTCCTTAATACCGCTTCTTAGCGCTTTGGCTATTCCTTTTTTAGGAAGAAAAAATAGAAAAATAACGGAAATATTGGCAAATGTGACTTTACTGGCGGGACTGGCCAATTTGGCTTATATGATATTTCATCCTATGAACAGGAATTCCGGTTATGCGGTATTTTCTTTCGACGGATTGACTATGTCGATGCTTTTTACCATATATCTTGTGGCGATATGCTGCGTATTTTTCGCGTCGGTGTCGGGAATGGTAAAATCCGAAAAGAACTCATTCTATCCTCTTGTGATGATATCGGTTTCCGCCATGAGCTCTATGGTTCTGGCCAAAGATTTTTTTACCTTATACATATTTATGGAAGCTCTGGCCGTGACATCTTTCGCTCTTATAGCGAGCGAAGAAGGAACTTTGGGAATAGAAGGAGCGATAAAATATCTTCTTCTTACCTTTCCGGCTTCCGCCCTTATAATAATCGGAATATCCCTGATGCTTCTGGCGGGAGGTTCGCTTAGATTTGACATAATGAGTCAGTCTTTTTCCACGGCGCATTTTGCCGCTTTGGCTTTTATAACTTTGGGATTCGCGATAAAAGCGGGATTATTTCCTTTCCACTTTTGGACTCCCGACGCTTATCAAGGCGCTCCCGCCGCCGTATCCGCTTATTTGGCCGGAGTTGTAACCAAAATATCCGGAATGTACGCTTTGGTTAAAATATGTATGGCCGTAAGGCTTTTCGGCGAAAACGCTCACGCCATTTCTTCATCTTTGCTTTTAGCCGGCGTGATAACTCTGGTATTTGCTTCGATAGCCGCCTTAACCCAAAAGGATATGAAAAGAATGCTGGCTTTTTCCAGTATAAGCCAAATGGGATATATAGCGGCCGGCGCGGCGACATTAAATCCCATAGGCATATTGGGCGCAATACTTCATATTTTCAATCATGCCACTTTTAAGACCGTTCTTTTTCTTAATTCCGCCTCCATAGAAAAATCCGTCGGTACTACGGATATGAGGAAAATGGGCGGACTTGAAAAAAATATGCCTTTTACTTCCTGGACATCGATAATAGCTCTTTTTTCTACCGCGGGAGTTCCTCCTTTGTCGGGATTTTGGAGCAAACTGCTTATAATAATATCTTTATGGATAACGGGATTTAAATTTGCCGCGGTTGTAGCCCTTATTTTCAGCATCGTTACTCTGGCTTATTTTATGACTATGCAGAAAAAGGTTTTTTTCGGAAAACCTAAAGAAGAACTTAAAGAAGCCAAAGAAGCTTCGCCGTCAATGCTTGCTCCCGCGGTACTGATGAGTTTAATAATAGTTTTTTCGGGGATATTCTTCCCTTATGTTTTTGATTTTTTGGAAAAAACATTATAAGGCGGTAATATGACATATAACTTGTTTATCTATATAATCATAGCGGCGGCGGCCATACTTGCCGTTACCGCCGGGAAAATGCTTACTTCGGCCATAATGCTGGCTGTGGCAAGCATAGCTTTATCCCTGCTTCTTTTTAACTTCAACGCGCCATGGGCGGCCGTTTTCGAATTATCCGTATGCGCGGGACTTATAACGGTTCTTTTCATAAGCGCGGTAAGTCTCGTAAAAAAAGAAGACGAATCTCTAAAAGAAAGCAGAGGTAAATTTCTTCTTCTGCCTTTTTTGGCTTTGGCCGCATTTATAACATTTTCCGTAATACTTCCTCCTTGGTTTGAAACTCTGTCCGGCTATGCAAAATATCCGGCCGGGGAATTTAAGGTGGGAGAAATTATTTGGAATTTAAGAAGCATAGACTTATTGGGTCAAGTTACTATTTTGGCCGCGGCCGTATTCGTAGTCAAATCGGTATTCGGCAAAAGGAGCGAACAATGACTTCAACTTTCTCGATGGACTGGCTTTTTGCGGCGATTATTTTCTTCATAGGCGCTTACTGCATGGCGGTAAGCAGAAATCTTATAAAACAGCTTATAGGTCTTGAAATAATTTCTAAGGCCGCTTTAATAGCTCTTATTTCCGCCGGCGCTCTTTCCGGAAATACCAATTTGGCTCAAGCTTTAATAATCACGGTCATTTTGGTAGAAGCCGTAATAGTGGCGACCGGTCTGGCGCTTTTGGTAAAAGCATATAAAGTTAACGGCGCCATAGATATAAAAAAACTTAACAATATGAGAGGCTAATATGGACATTTTGCTTTATCCGCCGATAGCTTTTATTTTGTCTTTGTGCGCGGTATATCTGTTTGCGGGCTTCTTTTCGAGCTGGGCGCCCAAACCGGCGCATAATCCGGAAAAGACCAAAACTTACGCCTGCGGAGAAGATTTCCCGGCAGAAAAAGTGGTTCCAAATTACGAAGAATTTTATCCTTTCGCAATATTCTTCACCATACTTCACGTAGCCGGACTTATGCTTGCCACAATGTCGGCCGCCGCGGCGGTAAGCTTTGCGGTTCCGACGGTATATGTTTTTCTAATCGCAATAATTCTATCGGTGCTATTTATAAGGTGAAAATATGAAATTAAAAGATAAAATAATACTCTGGTCCAGACTTAAATCTCCGTGGATACTCCATTTTAATACCGGAGCATGCAACGGCTGCGACATAGAAATAGTAGACGCCCTTACGCCCAAGTACGACGTAGAAAGGTTCGGTTTGGTTCTAAAAGCCACCCCCAGACACGCCGACGTATTGGTGGTAAGCGGACCGGTTACAAGACAGCAGTCAAAACGTCTTAAAAGAATTTACGACCAAATGCCGGAACCGAAATTTGTTCTTGCCATAGGCGCATGCGCTTGTTCCGGCGGAGTTTTTGACGGCTGCTATTCCGTAGTGGGCGGACTGGATAAAGTCATTCCCGTTTCGGCTTATATACCGGGATGTCCCGTAAGGCCGGAAGCCATAATAGACGGAGTAGTCAAACTAATAACCGCTTTGGAAGCCGGCTCTAAGAAAAAAGTAGAAGCCAAATAAATACGGAGGAAAGATGTCGGAACTAATAAAAGAAGAAGAACTTAAAAAAGAAATAGAAAATAAATTTGCCGGTTCTTTTTACGATTTAAATATTTCCAGAAAGAACAGAATTTGGATAGGATTAAATGCGGACAAGGCTTTGGAATTTATGTCTTTTTTGAAAGACAGAGGATATAAACATCTTTCCACAATAACCGGTTTCGACGAAGGGGAAAACTTGGGAGCCATTTACCATATAACAGATTACCATACTTTAGTAAACGTAAAAATAAGAACGCCCAAGAACGCTCCTTCTCTTAAAACGGTAAGAGACATTTATCCCGTATGCGAATCTTTCGAAAGAGAATTGGAAGATCTTTTCGGTATAAAAATAGAGGGCCTTCCCGAAGGCAGAAATTATCCTTTGCCCGAAGGCTTTCCAAAAGGGGTTCATCCGCTGCGCAAGGAAGTAAAACTCGACGAGCTGGTCAAAACTCTCGACTCTAAGGAGGAAAAGTAATATGGCTAAAATAACGATACCCCTGGGCCCTCAGCATCCGGCCCTTAAAGAACCGGAAAATTTTATGCTTGTTCTCGACGGAGAACAAATCTGCGACGCTACGGTTAATTTGGGATACAATCACAGAGGCGTAGAAAAAGCGGCCGAAAACAGAAACTACATACAAGATATTTATTTAATAGAAAGAGTTTGCGGCATATGCTCTCACTCTCACGTAAGCTGCTATATAGGATGCGTTGAGGAAATAGCCAAAGCTCAAGTCCCCGACAGAGCCAAAGCCATAAGAACTTTGATAGCGGAATTGGAAAGAGTTCACAGCCATCTTCTTTGGTTAGGGGTAGCCGCTTATGAGATGGGATTTGAAACGATGTTTATGTATACGTGGAGAGACAGAGAACAAGTTTTAGACTGTCTTGAAATGATAACCGGAAACAGAGTTCACTACGGAATAAATACCATAGGCGGAGTAAGAAGAGACATAAACGCCGAACAAGCAAAAGAAGTTCTTTCCAAAATAGCTTTTTTGGAAGAAAGAACCAAATATTATGTAAAGTTAGCCACGGAAGAACCTACCATACTGGCAAGAACTCAAAATGTGGGTAAACTTCCCAATAAAGTGGCTTTGGAAAGAAATGCCGTAGGCCCGACAGCCAGAGCCAGCGGAGTAAAAATGGATATCAGAAAAGACGAGCCCTACTTTATATACGATAAGCTCGACTTTGAACTTATAACCTATCACAGCGAAGACGTTTTCGGAAGAGTGGTCGTGAGAGTATTGGAGCTTGTGGAGTCTTATAAAATAATAAGACAGGTTCTTTCCGCTCTGCCCGAAGGTCCGATAGCGGTAAAAGTTCCCTGGAAAATTCCGCAAGGCGAGGCCGTTTTCAGATACGAAGCTCCCAGAGGAGAAGACATTCACTATGTCAAATCCAACGGCACCGAAATTCCCGAAAGAGTGAAAGTCAGAGCCCCTACGCTTTCTAATTTCCAATCGATACCTTATATGCTCAAAGGCGACTACCTTGCCGATGTGCCCATAACCATAGCCGCCATAGACCCTTGCATGTCCTGCACGGACAGAGCCGTCGTATACGACGCGAAGAAGGGAAAAACTCAAGTCTTTGATTGGGAAGAACTTAGAAAGTATTCGATTGAGTTTTATAAGAAAAAGGGAGTAAATTTCTCCGGCAAATAGGAGAGAAGGAGACAAGATGGAGATACTTGCCGCATTAATTTATATAACGGTGTTCCCGGGCTTTTTATTCTTAGCTTCTTACGGAACCGCTTTGCAATGGGCCGACAGAAAAATCTCGGCCGTGATGCAAAACAGAGTCGGACCGCCCTGGTATCAGACCTTGGCGGATTTCATAAAATTAGCCTCCAAGGAAATAGTGGTTCCAGACGGAGCCGACATAGCTCTTTTTAAAGCTCTGCCTTATGTCGCCGTAGCTTCCGTTTCGACCGCGGTTTTATTTTTACCGGTTTTCGGAGCTCCGGTTTACTCCTTTCAAGGCGACTTAATAGCCGTCATATATCTCTTAACAATACCTACGGCGACATTCTTTTTGGCCGGCTGGTCTTCGACAAGCCCTTATGCCAGCGTAGGATCGATAAGAGTAATGACTCAGCTTTTCGGATACGAAGTACCGTTGCTTTTGGCTCTGGTGGGTCCGGCTATTTTGGCCGGTTCATGGTCCGTGGCCGAGATATCGGCATATTTTTCGGCCAATCCCAAAATGATATTTTTCCAAATAATAGGATTTGCGGTTTCTCTCCTGGCTTTGCAAGGCAAACTTGAAAGAGTGCCTTTCGACAGCCCGCATGCCAAAAACGAGATAGTAGGAGGACAATTTACGGAATATTCCGGTATGCTTTTGGCTCTTTTTAATTTATCGATAGACATGGAAATGGTAGTCGGAGCGGCTTTAATAAGCGCGGTCTTCTTAGGCGGCACATGGCAATATTCTTCTTTTGCCGCTTTTGCGGTTTTTATGGTAAAGACTTTTGCGGTAGTATTTTTGCTTACCGCAATAAAAGCCGCCATGGCAAGAGTGAGAATAGACCAAATGGTAAACTTCTGCTGGAAGTATTTGGCTCCTTTGTCCATGCTTCAGATAATTATCGACTTATATATCAAGTACGGAGTTAAATAAGAGGATTTTATGGCTAAAAAACCTATGAGAATACTGCCGGAAGCGGCAAAAAACCTTTTTAAAAAAGCGGCCACAAGCAAATATCCTTTCGAAAAGGCCAAACTTTACGAAGGATACAGAGCGAGAGTCGTATTTGAAAAAGAAAAATGCATAGGATGTAAAATGTGCATGCGCGTATGCCCGGCAAAAGCGATAGAAATAATTCTTGCGGAAAATCAGCCTCAGCCTCAAACTGGTCCGGACGGAAATCCTATGCCGGCAAAAAAGTTATTTGACTGCATAATGAACTTAGACAGATGCATATATTGCGTTCAATGCGTAGAGGTATGTCCCAAAAAAGCTCTGGCATATACTCAGGATTTCGAGCTTGCGCAGCTTGACAGAAAAAAACTTAAGCTTCATTACAAATAGACATTTGTTTAGAATTAAACGGCCCTTACAAGAGGGCCGTTTTTTTATTTTAAAAAATTGATAAAATTTTAATATGGAAAAAATTATATCTATTTTGTCTTTAACTTACTTTTCTAACAGCTTATATTCGTATATAATTTCCGCGGTTTTATTTTTTGCCGCCCTCTGGTTTTTATATTTTTTAAGAAAAGTTGTTTTTAAAAAACTGGAAGAATTGGCAGGGAAAACCGAAACGGATTTGGACGATCTCGCCGTAAAACTCATAAAGAAAATCAAAAATCCCGAATACCAAATAATAGCTTTCTATTTTTCGGTAAGACATCTCACCCGCTCATCTTCTTTCGATTATGCCCTAAAAATGGTTTTAGTTTTATTCTTAACATACAGATTTCTAACTGTCGTAGAAGAAGTTTTTTCCTACTGGTTAAGCAAACTTGAAAAGGATAAAGGAACGTCCATACCCGCTTTGACCAGCGTCAGAATAATTTTCAGAGTCATAATATGGATAATGGCGATCCTTTTTGTTCTGCATAATGCCGGAGCAAAGATCGGAGCATTGCTTACAAGCTTAGGAATAGGCGGCGTAGCGGTGGCATTGGCGGCTCAAACGATACTGGGAGACATATTCAATTTTTTCGTCATACTTCTCGACAGGCCTTTTACTAAGGGAGACTTTATAGTTTTAGGAGGGAATATAAGCGGAGTAGTAGAAGAAATCGGACTAAAATCTATAAAAATAAGGAGTTTGGCGGGGGAACTTATAACCGTTACAAACACGAAGGTTTTTGCCGATACGATACAAAATTACGCCACTATGAAGGAAAGAAGAATAGTTTCTTCTTTGGGCGTGATTTATCAAACTCCGCAAGATAAAATTAAAAAAATTCCGAACATAATAAAAGAATGCGTGGAAAAATTTTCCGATACGAGATTTGACAGGGCAAATTTGAATAAGCTAAATTCTTATTCTTTGGATTTTGAATTCGTATATTACATTAAAAATCCCGATTATGCGTTCTATATGAATACGCATGAGAAAATTTTAAACGAAATAATATCCGTTTTTGAAAAAGAAAAAATAAGTTTCGCCTATCCTACTCAAACTTTATTTTTACAGAAATAGAGTAGCCTTTTATTTTGTTTCTTTTCTTATTTTCCACCTTTAAATTCAACATTTTATTATTTGTATACATTTCCAACATTTCCCGGTATTGATTAATCTTTTCAAAATATATATATTTATTTAAGTATTATGAAAAACACCCTAATTTTCTTAACGGCATTTTTAACTTTTTCCTCTTATTCTTCTTTCGCCGCAAGCCAAAACAAAGTAAAACCGGCGGCTATTTCGCAAATAGAACTGAAGAATTTTGAGGCGCTTGATTTTCCTTACGATAAAGGAGAATCGGGCCTTTTGGTATGGGAGCACACTCCGGAATTAGAAGGGGCTCAATTTTCCGTCTTAGTATCTACCGTATCCGATAAAGAAGGATGGATAGAAGCGGTAAAATTTTCCGCCGGAGAAAATACCGCGGATAAAATTAACCTTCCTTTTTGGTCTTTTAACAAAAATAAAAACAAGTATGCCGTCGCTTTGGAATTTAATAATATACTTTCTTCTCAAGTAAAAGAAGAACTTAATTATTTCGCAAAAGTTAAAATAATAAAAGGAAAAAATATTTCCGAAACTAAAGTCCTATCTTCCAAAATAAAAGGAAATTGGTTTAGAGCCGACAGACTGAATAATCTCATAGTATTTTTGGTAGTTACTTTGGTATTTTTCATAGTAGTATCTCATGCCAAAAAGAAAGGATTATTTATAAGAAGAATAGCCGGTTTGGACGCCATAGACGAAGCCATAGGAAGAGCTACCGAAATGGGCAAGCCGATATTCTATGTTCCCGGTATAGGCGTAATGTCTCAAATATCCACAATAGCTTCCACTTTCGTTTTGGGGGAAGTCGCCAAAAAAGTGGCTCAGTACGACTCATACATAAAGGTCCCTCATTATGATCCTATAGTTATGACAGTCTCAAAGGAAATAGTAAAACAGGCTTATACCGAAGCCGAAAGGCCCGATTCTTACAAAGAAGATATTAACGTATTCATAAGCCACGACCAATTTTCCTATGCGGCAAATGTCGACGGACTAATATCCAGAGAAAAACCGGCCGCTTGCTTTTATATAGGCTATTTTATGGCGGAATCTCTTCTTTTGGCCGAAGTCGGAGCTTCGATAGGAGCCATACAGATAGCCGGAACCGATGTAGACCATCAGCTGCCATTCTTCTTTACCGCCTGCGATTATACTTTAATAGGAGAAGAACTTTATGCCGCCGGAGCCTATCTTTCAAAAGAACCTATGCTTGTAAGCGCTTTGAAAGTTCAAGATTTCGGCAAATTGGTATTTATGATATCCGTAGCGGTATTTTCCTTGCTTCTTATAATCGGGGCTAAAATGGAATGGAAAGGACTTGCGGGAATACTGACGGAAATATTGAAGGTGTACTAATATGAAACTATTCAAAAAATATATTCCTCTTACGATAGTGTTTCTCTTCGGTATAGTAAGCTTGGCTTCATACTATGTTCCGAACAAACTTTCCGAAGATTACCTGGAAGTAATGAACGCCTGGGAAAACATAGTATCGGCTTTCGGCTTCTTTTTGGGCTTAATAAGCTTATTCTATGCTCATTACATGAAGATAAAAAAGAAAGTCGACGGCTGGGGATACAGTCTTTTTGTTTACATAGGTTTTCTTCTTATGGTAGTTCCGGCCATAATAAGCAAAGGAACTCAGCTTAATCCGGATGCGAGTTTGACATGGTTAGGATGGGCTTTCAGATACCTATATAATCCTCTTTCGGCGACAATGTTTTCAATATTGGCCTTTTACATAATATCTACGGCCTACAGATCTTTCAGAATAAAATCCCTGCAGGCTTTTGTTTTATTTGCGGCGGCATTTGTTCTGATACTGGGAAGAATACCCGTGGGGCAGATGATTTGGGATTCCATATTGGGATTTACCAAAGTTACGGCCGGAGAAGCCATAGACTGGATAATAGGAGTACCTTCTACCGCCGGTAAAAGAGGAATTATGATAGGAGTCGCCATAGGAGCGGTAGTTACCTCCTTAAAAATAATTTTCGGAATAGAAAGACAATATATGGGGAAGGACTAATATGAAAGAAACCATACAAAAACTTTTAAAAATAGACAGAAGATATTTATTTCTTCTTTTAACTCTTTCGATTTTGATACCCATATTAAAACCTTTGGGTTTGCCAAATAAATCGATATCGAGAGACGTAAAAAATATTTATAATTTCATGGAAGGACTTCCGGAAGGTTCTACGATAATATGTTCGATAGACTATGACCCTTCTACCGCTCCGGAACTTCATCCTCAAGCCACGGCGATAATAAAACATGCTTTCAAAAAAAACATAAAAGTGATAGTTCTCACCTTCATACCGGGATCTACCGGTTTAATAGATCAGCTTTTTGAAAAGCTTCCGGCGGAATACGGGAAAAAGTACGGCGAAGATTATGTGGTTCTGCCTTATATGGCAAATATAGTCGCCGTAATAACTCAGCTTAATTCCAATCTTTATTCCATTTACGAAAAAGACAAAGACAATAAAGATCTTAAATCTCTGCCGATGATGAAAAAAATAAACAACTACAAAGACATAAAAGGGGTAATAAATATAACCGGAACCGCCATACTTGATTATTGGGTAGCTTATGTCGGGGATAAATTCGGAGTTCCGGTAATGGGCGGAGTAACCGCGATAAGCCAGGTAGGTTACGGGCCTTATTTGCAGAAAGGTCAGCTTAAAGGCTTGATAGGCGGAATGAAAGGTGCGGCCGAATACGAAACTTTAATAAAAGAACCCGGCAAAGGCACCAGCGGCATAGACGCATTAAATGTCGCTCATCTTTTGGTTTTGGCCTTAATAATAATGTCTAACTTAATAATGTTTTTTTTCAAATAAGGAGAAAATATGTCTGAAGGAATGATAATTTTCGGAGCGTGGATAGCCGCGGCGCTAACTTTGTTTTTATTCAGCTTTCTTTATAAAGACAATCCTTTTTTTAAGATAGCCGAACACCTGTTTATAGGCGCCGGAATGGGATGGTATTTTCAAACCATTTTCTATAAAATAATGATACCTAAAATATGGGAGCCTTTACACAGCGGAGATCCTTTCAAGATTTTCATGGTAGTCATACCCGCTTTGCTCGGACTTTCTCTTATAACCCAGTTCATACCCAAAATATCTTGGATTTCAAGATACGGTTTTACTTTTATGATGGGATATTCGGCCGGCATGGCTATCCCGGTAGGTCTGGCTACGGATTTTATGAATCAAATACTGGGAACAATAGAACCGTTCGCAAACTTTTTTGCTTTAAGCGGCTGGCAAATGTTTAATGCTTTGGCGATAGCCATAGGAACGATATGCGTGCTTTTCTATTTTTTCTTTTCCGTAGAGCATAAAGGCGCAGGCAAAAAAGTATCCAATTTGGGGATATACTTTCTTATGATATATTTCGGAGCGTCTTTCGGCAATACCGTTATGGCGAGATTTTCTCTTCTATACGGCAGATTCGACACTCTGGTAAACTACTCTTCGGCCAAATATTTTTATGCCACAAGCTGGATATTGGTAGGACTGACTCTTTACTTTGTGGCGGAAAAACTTATAACTTCCGCTAAAAGAGAAACAGCGGAATAAAAATTAGTGTTTATCAAAAGCCCCGTCTTAAAAAGCGGGGTTTTTTATTTTTAAGATTTATTTTACGTAGCCTTTTTCAAAGTAGGCCTGTTCGCTTCCTATATCGTCTATATTATGTTTTTTTACGCCTTCGGCTATATTTGCGGCCGCCAATAAGCCCATTTCCATCGCATGATCTTGATTATTATATTTAAACGCTCCGCCGCGGCCGGCCGGCTGAAGATTTGAGAATTGAGACAAGGCGTTTTTAACCGAATCCAAATTTTCTTTATATCCCAAATCGTAAACGGGATAAGCGAATTTTTCCTTATGAACCTCGCAAAACATTATTTTATCTTCTTTAATCTTAAATATTTTTTCCAGCCACGGAACCGATATGTTTTTTAATCTGTCCGCGGAAGAACTCCAGATATCGTCGCCGAACCAGCAAAAAAATTCCAAAAGAAGAGAGGTTTTACCTTCTTCGCATAAATCCTTGCTAAAATTTTTAGGTTCCATAATTCTGCCGAAAGGTATATAAGAATCGGGCAGATATATCCATTGATCTTTAAATACGCTGTCGGTATCTATGGCGGCAAAAAGCGAAACATGAGAGCGGTATTTCAGCGCGGAAGCCGCATTTAAAATTTTGGGATCCAAAGCCGGCGAAAATAATTTTACAAGTTCTGTCAAAGGCATTGTGGAAATATAACTTTCCGCCTCTATTTCCGTTTTACCGTCTTTATTTTCTACTATTACCGATTTTATGACTCCGTTTTCATGTTTTATTTCTATCGGTACGGTTTCAGTCATTATTTTCGCTTTTTGAGCTCTTTCAGCCATGGCTTCGTATATCGTTTTTGTTCCGAATTTGGGATAATAAAAAGCGTCTACGAGAGTTTTGGCTTTGGAACCGCCCAAATTAAGAGCCTTTTTTAAAACTTCAAGCAAAGATAAATCTTTTATTCTTTGAGTAGCCCAGTCGGGGGAAATTTGAGAACAAGGCAGTCCCCATATTTTTTCCGTATAATTGAGCATATTTAATTCCGCCAAAGCTCTGCCGAAATCGCTTACTATTTTATCTTCAAAACTTTTTATTTCCGGTTTTGAAAAGGAATTTTTTATCTTTTGAATAGAGTAATCTCTCATAACCGAAAAAGAACCGATAAATCCCAGATTTTTCAAAGTATCGGCTATGTCTACCGGATACATGAAAAACTTTTCTCTTATGTAAAATCTTGTCAATCTGTCGACTCTTATCCAATCTTGTTTCAAAAGATCTTCTATCATATCGTAAAGATATTTATTTTTGCTGAAAAATCTATGCGGACCTATGTCCGTTTTATAACCGCCGAAAGACAAAGTGGAAGCCAAACCGCCTATATAGGAATTTTTTTCTACTACGACGGCGTCTAATCCTTTGGAAGACAAACCGAAAGCCGCCGACATACCGCAAGGCCCAGCGCCTATTATCAAAGCTTTTGTTTTCATATTTTTCTCCCGCTTTTAATCCAGGCTTCGTATATATAATTGAAAGAAGGCATATTTTTATTTTCCACTAATTTGTAAACTATTACCTTATTTATCGGAGTATCTCCTTGTTTTTCTTCAAAAGAATATTCTTCGCTCATATGTTTTTCAAAAAAAGAGTTAAACTTTTGCGCGGACTGCGTGTCAAAATACATTATCCCGTAAGCGGCATTATTTCTCATCGCTTCTTTAACGTTAAAAAGTATTCTGCTTATATTTTTTTCTCTTAACTTGGAATATATCTCTTTGTGATCTTTTGCCTGTTTGGAAATATCTATTAGCATATTCCTGTCGAATAC